>JAVVEY010000154.1:0-5240 GCA_032250675.1 Longimicrobiales bacterium
CGATGGAGGATCGGACCAGATCCCGCTCTCGGGAGTCCGGGATATCCGTGGGCTCCCGGATGGACGCGTCGTCTTCGGCAACCTCGGCTCCAGGGAAGTGCTCGTCTACGACAGCCTGGGCCGGCTCGATCGTCGACTCGGCGGAGCGGGCGACGGACCCGGCGATCTGCGGGGCATGGGCGGTCTCTTCCCCTGCGCCGGGGAGATGATGCTGGTTTCGCAGGGGTACTCGCTCGATCTCTTCCATGTGGAAGACGGCTTTGTTCGGCGGCATTCGGCCCAGGGCGAAAGCCGGCCGGTCGTGAGAGCCGTCACCGCGGACTGCCGGCGTATCCTGACCGAGGGCGAACGCCGGAGTCCTCCCCTGGGCGAGCACGGATATCTGCGCCAGGCGCTGATCTGGTCGGACACCGCATTTGCGGTGCTCGACACCGTCGCCATCGACTCCATTCCGGGTGCCTGGACACGGCTGCATCCGGATGGAAGCGTGCAAGTGGTGCGGCTGCCGCCCTGGTGGGTCGAGTTCCCACTGGTGGTGCGCGATACCCTCCTGATCCGCGGCTCTTCGGCGCGCCCGGAGTTGCGGTGGCATCTGCCGGATGGACGGGTGCAGCGGATCGTGCGCTGGGGTCAGGCGCCGGCGCCGGTGACCGCCAGCGACCGCCGGCTCTATGATGGAGGCCGGTGGCTCGGCGAGGTGGAGATGCCCGAGCGTTTCGCGCTGCACGTGGTGGCGGGCGGGCGGGTGCTCGGCGTGGCGAAGGATTCACTCGATGTCGAGACCGTCCGCGCGTACCGGATCCTGCGGTAGCCAGCCACGCCAGGCGCCGACGCGCTCGGGCCCCCGTCCGCCAGCGTGAGGCGAGGCCACACGTCCCGGCCATCTCCCACAGGTCACGGCGCGTGACTTTACGGCCTCACCGCATGAGATTCCGGTCATGAACGTGCACGACGCGTTGGAGACGATCGCGGGCCGCCACGGGCTCCAGGACGTCTACGTCTTCGGGAGTCGAGCGCTCGAGGTCACGGCGCGCGTCCGGGAGGGTGTGGAGGCGGTACCGGCTCCCGGGACGGCGACCTCCGACCTGGATGTCGCCGTGCAGCCCCTCCCCGGACGGAAGCTCGGCGCTCGCGACCGCGTGCGGCTCGCCGACGCGTTGGAGACGCTCTTCGGTGTGCCCCGGGTCGATCTCGTCGTCCTCTCCGAGGCCTCTCCCTCCCTCGCAGTCGATGTGGTGCGAGGAGAGCTGCTCTACTCCTCGGATCCTCTGGCCCAGGCCAGACACGAACTCTACATCCTCCGCCGTGCAGCCGACCTCGCCCCGTATCGGCGAGAACGGGTCAGGGCGATTCTGCACGAGGGTGCCCGATGACGGCGGGACGCCTTCGGTCCGAGGTCATCGCGGACGAGCTATCGGGGACCTGACGCCAGCCCGTCCTGAGGACGTGAGATCGAAACCCGCTGGGCGGCGCTCATGGCTGAGGGACGCGCCCCCGAGGAGCCGGAGATTACCGCGGTCGCTGAGCGGGCCCGGCTTCATATCGACCAAACGTTCCCGCGGGAACGTCACGCGAGGGTTCCCGAACGGCAGGAGCCTCTCGACGGGAACTCCGCCGAGAGGCTCCTCGCCCGACGAGGCGTGACCGGCGGGTCGGTTACGACCCGGAACCGGTGCCCGCGCCCGCGCCCGTGCTCGCGCTCGTGCTCGGTCTCCACCCCATCTCGGGCGAGATCGCGTCGATCGCGATCACCACGCGGCGATTCTCACGACCGGCGCCGTCGGGGCTGCCCCTCTGCGTCATGAGGCGTCGCGTGTCCTCACCGTAGGTGACGGTGCGGATGCGCTCGGGGTCGAGGCCGTTCTCGGTCAGGCCAGCCCGCACACTCTCGGCGCGCGCCAGACCCAGCTGCAGGTTGTACTCCGCCGGGCCGGCCGGATCGGTAAAGCCTTCCACGGTCAGGTACGCCGTCGGGTAGTGCTCGGCGACGACGGAGGCGAAGCGCCGCACGAGCTCCCTCCCTTCTTCCGGGATCTCGGACTCATCGAATCCGAAGTGGATCGGAACGTGCGCGCGCACGGCGGAGCCCAGCCGGTCCACCTCGACCTCCATCCCGCTGATCTCGGAGGAGAGGGCGTTGAGCTCGGACTCGAGCCGGCGCATGCGCTCTTCCGTGGATTCGAGGCGTGCGGCGAGCGCCTCCGTCTGCTCCTGGTTCTGGCGGTCCCCGTCGGAGATCATGCCGCGGAGTTCGGCGACCTCACTGTCGAAGTCATCCTGACCGACGTGGGCACAGGCCGATCCGCCCAGGGCGAGCGCGGCAACCGCGAGGCCGAGTACGGCGCGGTTCGGGTGATACGAAGACATGAAACGCTCCAGATTGAAGGGATACTTCTCATCATCCTTCTGAACCAATATGCAGGATTGGTGCCACAATTCGAACCCGCGCGCACATTCCGGGGCTCCGCACCGCCGAACGCCACCCCTTGTACTCATGCCCCACGCATGCCATACTCATGGTATGCGTCATCGACTTCAGGTCCTCCTCGACGAGGACGAGCACCGTGCCCTCAAGGCGGCCGCGCGTCGGCGCGACGCCTCGATGTCGGAGTACGTCCGGGCGGTGCTTCGCGAGTCGTGGGGCGACGCGCCCTCCGCGCCGATCGAGGTGAAGCTCGCCGTGATTCGGGAGGCCGCCGCGCACGCCTGGCCGACGGCCGATCCCGAGGAGATGGAGGCGCAGATCCGCGCCGGCGCCCTTCGCGGGCTCGAATGATCTTCCTCGACTCGAATGTCCCGATGTACCTGGTCGGGGCCGACCATCCGAACAAGGAAGCCGTCCGCCGAATCCTCGAGCGACTCGTCGCCGGTCGTGAGCGACTCGTGACCGACGCGGAGGTGATCCAGGAGATCCTGCACCGCTACACGGCGATCGACCGCCGTGACGCGATCACCCCCTGCGTCGACGCACTCCTCGGCCTCGCGGACGAGGTGGCGGAGATCACGCCCGACGACGCGCTCCGCGCCCGGGACCTCGTCTGTGATCCCGCTCTGGAGGGTCTCAGCGCCCGCGACGCGATCCACGTCGCGGTCATGGAGCGGCTGGGCCTCTCCCGCCTCGTCTCCTTCGATCGCGGCTTCGACCGGATCCCGGGGCTCGAGCGAATCGACACCTGAGTGCAGGCACCTGACCGCGGGCACCTGACCCCGAGCGCCGCGGACGCATAGATTTCGCGCTCGGCGTACTCGTATCACACCTGTCCACCGCACGCCACACTCCCTCCCCGCCCCCCCTGCGCAGCATGGCCGATCAGAAGTTCATCTACCACATGCACCGCCTCACGAAGATCGTGCCGCCCAAACGCACGATCCTCGAGGATATCAGCCTCTCCTTCTTCCCCGGGGCGAAGATCGGCGTCGTGGGCCCCAACGGCTCGGGCAAGTCGTCGCTGCTGAGGATCATGGCCGGCCTCGACGACGACTTCCAGGGCGAGGCGTGGGCGATGAAGGGCACGCGCGTCGGCTACCTCGCGCAGGAGCCCGAGCTCGACGAGACGCTCGACGTGAAGGGCAATGTCGAGCTCGCCGTGCGGGAGACGAAGGATCTCCTGAAGCGCTTCGAGGAGGTCAACCTGAAGTTCGGCGAGATCGAGACCGACGAGGAGATGAACGCCCTCCTCGAGGAGCAGGCGAAGCTCCAGGACCGCATCGACGCCTCGAACGCCTGGGACCTCGATCGCAAGCTCGAGATCGCGATGGACGCGCTCCGCCTCCCCCCCGGCGACGCCGACGTCACGCAGCTCTCGGGGGGCGAGCGCCGCCGCGTGGCGCTCTGCCGGATCCTCCTCGAAGCGCCCGACATGCTCCTCCTCGACGAGCCCACCAACCACCTCGACGCCGAGTCGGTGGCGTGGCTCGAGCGGCACCTCGCCGAGTTCCCCGGCACGATCGTGGCCATCACCCACGACCGCTACTTCCTCGACAACGTCGCCGAATGGATCCTCGAGCTCGACCGCGGGCGCGGGATCCCGTGGAAGGGCAACTACTCGAGCTGGCTCGAGCAGAAGCAGGAGCGGATGCGCGTCGAGGAGAAGGAGAAGTCGAACCGGGCGCGCACCCTGGAGCGCGAGCTCGACTGGATCCGCCAGGCGCCCCGCGCGCGTCAGTCGAAGGGGAAGGCGCGCCTCAACAACTACGAGGAACTCCTCGCCGCCGACGAGCGCGAGCAGGTGAAGACCGCCGAGATCCTCATCCCCAAGGGCCCCCGCCTGGGCGACGTCGTCGTCCGCGCCGAGGGGATCTCGAAGGGCTACGACGAGAAGCTCCTCATCGACGAGCTCTCCTTCGACGTGCCCCCGGGCGCGATCGTCGGGATCGTCGGCGCGAACGGCGCGGGCAAGACGACGCTCTTCCGCATGATCACCGGGCAGGAGGAGCCCGACGCGGGCACACTCACCGTCGGCGACACCGTGACGCTCGCCTACGTCGATCAGTCACGCGACGAGCTCGACCCCGAGAAGAGCGTCTTCGAGGAGGTCACGAATGGCGCCGACGTCGTCGGCTTCGGGCGCGCCGAGGTGCCGAGCCGCGCCTACCTCTCGTGGTTCAACTTCCGCGGGCCCGATCAGCAGAAGAAGGTCGGCGTGCTCTCGGGCGGCGAGCGCAACCGGCTGCACATGGCCAAGCTGCTCAAGTCGGGCGGCAATGTGATGCTCCTGGACGAGCCCACCAACGACCTCGACGTCGACACGCTGCGCGCCCTCGAGGACGCGATCCTCCAGTACGCCGGGTGCGTCATGGTCGTGAGCCACGACCGCTGGTTTCTCGACCGCATCGCCACGCACATCCTCGCCTTCGAGGGCGACTCACGCGTCGTCTGGTACCCCGGCAACTGGCAGGAGTACGAGGAGGACCGGAAGAAGCGCCTCGGCGAGGACGCCGCCCAGCCGCACCGGATCCGGTACAGGAAGTTGACGCGGTAGGAGGGCTCACCAGGCACACGCGGATTCATCGCCTCAGCGGGAAGGCGGGCACGCGGTGCCGCGTGACGGCGCCGCTGGCGGGGTTGATGAGGAGGACGGGCACACCCTCGGTCCCGTCCCGCTCCCACAGCTCGATCCAGACGTACCCGTCGGGGTCGACGTTGAGGTGGACCCACCGGCGCAGATGTTTGGGCGGGGGCGGAGGGGAGCTCCCGAAGAGGTTGACTGCCTCATCCACCGGGAGCGTCCCGAAGGCGG
>JAVVEY010000155.1:0-5238 GCA_032250675.1 Longimicrobiales bacterium
GCGCTCGGCGAGGCCGACAGCGAGGATCGCAGGAAGCAGGCCGCCGAGGAGCTCGCGGCCCGGCGTGCAGCCGAGATCGCGGAGGCTGAAGCGGCGGAGGCCGAGGCCAGGGCCGAGACGGAGGCAGCCGCCAAGGCCGAGGCCGAGGCGGAGGCAGCCGCCAAGGCGGAGGCAGAAGCGGCGGCTGAGCCGGAGGCCGAGGCGGAGGCCGAGACTGCGGACGGCGAGACCGACGACGCAGAGGATCCGGCATCCGGGGAGGGCGCGGAGACCGAGGCGCCCGCCGCCGAGACGGCCGCCGACGCGTCCGACGAGGACGCCGAGAAGACCGAGTAGTCGCAGGCCGGCGCATGGGTGGCTCGATCAGCGAGTACCTGGTCGTCGGACATATCGAGAAGCCGCACGGCACGCAGGGTGAAGTGGCGGTGCGGCTTCTCACGGACCACCCCGAGCGCGTCTTTCGCCCCGGAGTGGTGCTGCGCGGCAGCCGCGACGGACGCGCCCCCGATCCCGATGTCCCCCCCCTCCGTATCGATGCGGTTCGCGACGTCCCCGCGGGACGCCTCGTGGTCTTCGGGGGAGTGGAGGACCGGAACCACGCGGAGACGCTCCGGGGGATCGATCTGATGGAGCGCCGTGACGCGCTCCCTCCTCCCGGGCCCGACGAGGTCTACCTGCACGACCTCGAGCAGCTCGAGGTCCGGGTGCGCACGGGAGACCGGATCGGCACGGTCGAGATCGTCTACGACCTCGTCCCCGCGCCACTCCTGGAGATCCGGCGCGATGACGGACGCACCCTCCTCCTCCCCTTCCGGCGTGAATTCGTCCTCGAGGTGGATCTCGATGCCGGGGTCCTGGTGGTCGATCCGCCCGCAGGGCTCTTCGACCTCGACGACGCGTGAGGAGGGCCGCGATGCGCATCGACTTCGTCACGATCTTTCCGGACTTCTTCACCGGGCCGCTCGGCCTCTCGATCCCGGCGCGGGCGGTCGAGGCGGGACTCGTCGAATTCCACACGACCGATCTCCGGGAGTACACGCACGATCGCCATCGGTCGGTCGACGACGAACCGTATGGAGGAGGGGCCGGGATGGTGATGAAGCCCGCACCCTTCTTCGAGGCGATCGACGACCTCGCACCGGAGGGACCGATCATCCTGGTGTCGGCGCGGGGCCGCCCCTTCGTGCAGGCGGACGCCGAACGTCTCGCCCTCGAGCGGGAGGTGACCTTCCTCTGCGGACATTACAAGGATGTGGATCAGCGCGTCGCGGACCACCTCGCCACCGAGGAGCTCTCCCTCGGCGATTTCGTCGTCTCCGGGGGGGAGTATGCGGCGCTGGCGATGGCCGACGCGATCGTGCGTCTCCTCCCGGGCGCTCTCGGGGATCCCGAGGCCGCCGAGACCGACTCCTTCCACGGCGATCGTGCGCTGAGCGCGCCCTCCTACACGCGCCCGGCGGAATACCGGGGATACGCCGTCCCCGAGATTCTCCTGAGTGGAGACCACGCCAGGATCGCCGCGTGGCGGGAAGAGATGGGGCGTCGGATCACGCGTGAGCGGCGCCCCGATCTCGACGCCGGAACGGACGCCACGGGACTTCACCGAGACGAGGGTTGACACTATCTTTTTGGGCTGTTGAAAGTGAGCGCCCGGTCCGCGGCGATTTCAAGTCCAGGAGAGTCCCATGTCAGATCTGCTTCGTGATGTCGTCGCCGACCAGCTCCGTGCCGACATCCCCGAGTTTTCGCCCGGTGACACCGTGCGCGTGAACTACCGCATCCGCGAGGGAAACAAGGAGCGGATCCAGGTCTTCGAGGGCGTCTGCCTCGGTCGTCGTGGGGGTGGGATCAACGAGACCTTCACCGTACGGAAGATCTCCTCGGGGATCGGTGTCGAGCGTGTCTTCCCCCTCCATGCGCCGACCGTTGAAGGGGTTGAGGTGGTACGTCGCGGACGGGTACGGCGCGCGAAGCTCTACTATCTGCGCAACCTGCGCGGGAAGGCGGCCCGTATCCGCGAGAAGCGCACCTGATCGGAGCGGACTCCCGGCGCGCGCGCCGGCTTCCGGACGGTCGATGACCTCCGAACGGCTCCAGGACCCGCTCGCGCTCGAGCGCGGGTTCTGGAGCCGTGGTCGTCTGCGGGTGTGCGGTGTGGATGAGGTCGGGCGCGGACCCCTCGCCGGACCGGTCCTGGCCTGCGCGGTCGTCCTTCCGCCCGACCTTCATATCGAAGGAGCGCGGGACTCGAAGAAGCTGTCGGCGCCGGTGCGTGCACGACTCTGTCGCGAGATCCTCGACCGGGTGCCACCGGGAGATGTGGCGCTCGGAGCGGCCTCGGTGCGCGAGATCGACCACCACAACATCCTCGGCGCCACGCGCATCGCGATCCGACGCGCTCTCCGCGCGCTCCGCGAGGCTCCCGATCACCTCGTGATCGACGGGCTCCCGATGAAGGGGCTGCCCGAGCACGAAGCCGTCGTCGGGGGCGATGACCGGGTGCACACGATCGCCTGTGCCTCGATCGTCGCCAAGGTGGTCCGGGACGACCTCATGGCCCGCCTCGCGCGCCGTCACCCCGGCTACGGATGGGAGCGCAACGCAGGGTACGGGACCCCGGAGCACCGCGCCGCTCTCGCGATCCACGGAGCGAGCCCGCACCACCGTCGGAGCTTCCTGGGGGCGCAGTTCGATCTCGGGCTCTGACGCGGGAGGCCGGTCGTGAGAGCCCGCGGGGTCGACCGGGCGCGTCCACGAGTGGACGCCTCGCCGCGTCTCGCTACGTTACTACCGGATCAGAATGGAGCGTGCATTCGCGCGCCGCCGCATCGCGTCTGCCTGGTGCGAGAGCTCCACTCTGACCCCGGTAGTGATTATCGGCTACCGACCCGGTAGCTCAGCTGGCAGAGCAGGCGACTTTTAATCGTCAGGTCGTGGGTTCGATCCCCACCCGGGTCATTATCGCCTTCCCGGCGGAATGCGGTGAAGGTACCGGGCGCGCACCGATTGCATCATATTCAACCGCCGTTCACCCTGCCTCCTGCGGTGAACGCTCTTCTCACGTGGTTCCTTGCCGGGGTGGGTGTGGCGATTCTAGAGGCGCTTGGAAATCTGGGCGAATTCATCGGTGCCATCGGGGTCGTCGTCTCGCTCATCTATCTCGCACAGCAGCTGAGCTCGAACAGCAAGGCGGTTCGTGCGTCGTCGTTCAACTCGATGGTCCAGAACAGCCTCCGCCTCCTCGAGCAGCTCTTCCTCGACCGCGAGTTCGCCGACTTTCTCGATCGCGCCCAGAAAACCCCGCTCGACGATCTCGATCCCGCCGATCGCATCCGCTGGGACGCCTTCATGATGGCGGTCTTTCGGCACTACGGGAATCTCGTCTACCAGTACCGCGTGGGAGCGCTCGACGAGCAGATGTGGGAGGCGTACCGGGAAGACCTCAAGCGCGCCGTCGAGATCCCGTCGTGGCGCGCCTGGTTCGACCGGAACCGGGACGTCCTCTCGAAGTCCCTCCGTGTCGAGATCGACACCCTCACGACCGAGCTGACGTACGAACGAGAGCGGAGGGCGGACGATCCGGGACCCGCGCTGCCCGACGGCAAAACCGGACGCTGATCCGGGGTCTCCCTCTCATCGCCCTTCCCGGGCGCGTCGCCGTCCGCGCTTCGTGTCGTCGCCGACGACGAATCCCGCGACCACGCTGACCACGCTCACCACGACCGATCCCACGATCGCGGCGCCCCACCCATCCACTGTGATCCCGGGCGCGAGCGCGGCCGTGAGGTGGAGGAGCGCGGCGTTGATCACGAGGGTGAAGAGCCCGAGGGTCAGGAGGAGGAGGGGGAAGGAGAGGAGGCGCAGCACCGGCTTGAGCACCGCATTGACCACGCCGAAGACGAGCGCGATCCAGAGCACGTCGAGGAAGCGGTCCGAGATGCGGACTCCCGAGACGAGGTGCGCCGCCGCGGTGAGCGCGAGGGCATTGATGAGGATGCGGAGGGCGAGATTGCGCATCGGGGGCTTCCGGGTCAGTGCGGGAGGTCGAGGGGGGCGCGGTGCACGATACGGAACGAAGCGACGCCGCGCTCCATGCACGCGCGGTGCTCGGGGTCGGAGAGGGGTGGACACGCGGTCGGGGCCCCCTCGCCTCCGTACACCGTGAGGAAGGTCCCCCCTCCGGTGAGGAGGTCGAGGCGGGCCCACGACGGCCACGACCCGCCGATGACCTGGTCGGGTGCCCCCGTCACCTCGGTCGATCGGCTTCCCGATCCCGAGATGAGCTCCCAGACGGGCCCGCTGTCGCGTGCCCGTCGGTCGAAGAGCTGGAGGTTGTGATCGTGTCCGGCGGCCCAGAGGATGGCGCGTACCTCCGTCATCGCAGCGTCGCTCATCTCGATGATGCGGCGGTAGGGGGTCGAGTGGGTATCCTGCACGGCGACACCGGCGCGCGCGAGGATGTCGAGCGGGCTGCGCAGCGACCTCCCCGACCCGTGCGAGCCCCCGGTCCGGAGGGGGTGATGCGCGAGCACGATGACCTTCATCCCGCGCGCCTCCGCATCGGCGAGCTCCCGCTCCAGCGCGAACTCGACGTCGTCCATCTCGTCGGCGCTCGCGCCGAGGAGCGCGTGGGTGTCGAAGTGGAGGAGGCGATGCCAGGGGGTCGGATCGACGGCGGCCGGCGCGAGCTGCCCCCCGCGCGGGAGGGCGACGGCGGGCACGCCCGACGTCGCCCATCGGTCGATGACCGCTTCGGTCCCGGCCAGACGTCGGATGCCTTCCTCTCCCGTCTTCCGACCCCAGTCGTGGTTCCCCGGCACCCAGATCCCCACGGCGCCATTCGGGGCCCCCGACCGGTCGAGGAGGGGTGCGAGCTGCGCGTGCAGGATCGTGGTGTCCCGGGCGTGGTCGGGGTGGTCGGGGGGGCGCACGCCGACCGGATAGACGAAGTCGCCGAGGTAGGTGACCCGCACCTCGGTGCCGCGCGCCCGCTCGTCCCGTACCTCGTCGGTGACGCGGCGGAGGAGCGGGCTGCGGTCGGGGAGGGCGCCGCCCGGATCGCCGATCAGGAAGAGCGTCGACGCGATGCGATCCGGCGCCGGGGGGTCGACGAGAGTACCGCCTTCGGCGGGTGGGGGGGCGGTGGCGCACGCGCCCGTGGCGATGGAGACGGCGAGTGCGGTGGCGAGGAGGAGCGAGGGGTGTCGGACGCTCATCGTCCGAACCCCACGGGGAAGC
>JAVVEY010000024.1:0-4959 GCA_032250675.1 Longimicrobiales bacterium
CGCGCGCGGACGCCGACTTCGTTGAAAGCCCACGGACTCGGCGGCGGCGCGCAGATCGTGCCCCCCGGCGGTCTCGACACCGATCCGCCGCGCGAAGCTCTCCCCCTCCTCGACGAGGAGGGTGTGCAGAGAGAGGTGGTGCCACGGCACGCCTTCCGCGGGAGGGAGGATCGGCGGCTCTCCATCGCTCTCCCCCCTCCACACCTCACGGGTCCCGTCGAGATCGACGGTGAAGATCTCTTCGTCCACCGCCACGCGCGCGTGAATCGAGGCGCCGTGGGGGTTCCCCGACCAGAGGAGGCTCCGGATCGCGCGCACGAGCGTCGTCTTTCCCGACGCATTCGGCCCCGCGATCAGATTCACACCCGGACCCACCTCGTGAAGCGCGGGGCCTCCATGCGGGAACCCCGGCATCCTGCGGACCACGACCTCGATCAGGCGGACGTTCCGGCGGCTCACACGCCCTCCGAACTCTGGAGGACGGCGCCCAGGAGGCGTGTCGCCTGTCGACGGACGAGCGCGCGGAAGGCCGGGGAGTCCGGGGTGAGGTCGCCGGCGCCCTCCGACCCGAGGGCGTCGACGTAGTGAGGCTGCAGTGCGACGGAACGCGCCCGCTCCACGAGGAGCTCGAGGAGTTCGGCGAGGTCGTCCTCCCCCGCCGAGGCGCTTCCGTCGATCGGGGCGACGATCCGCGGCTCCCCCCCCTCATCCCCGGAAGCGTCGAGCGCGAGGATCAGGTGGGCGAGCATCCCGAGGGCATCCCTCCCGGAGGCGAGCCGCGCGAGATCGACCGCCGGTTCGGTCTCGATCCTCGCAGGACCGTCGACCACGAGCCGCAGATCGTCCTCCGCAGGCGGCACGAACTCTTCGAGCCCCCGGAGCGAGGCTTCGATTTTCACGGCGTGGTCGCTCCGCCCGACGACCCGGACCCGGCACGACGCGACACGCACCACCCCGCCACCCACATCCCGCACGGTGTCGAGGTGCGCACGGAGTCCCTCGCGCACCTTCGCCCGCACGGCCCCCTCCGCGTCGAGTTCGGTGATCTCGACCTCGACGGTGTCGAAGTGCGTGGCCGAGAGAGGAACCCGGGTGAAGCTCGCCTTCCCGGCGTCGTCAAACTCGAGGAGAGTGGCGCCGTGAACCCCACGCTCGCCCGGATCGAGCGCCTGGAGTGAGCCGGGATAGAGGAGAGGCGCTCCGGGCCCCTCCGTCACGATCCGGGGGGCATGGATATGTCCGAGCACCCAGGCCACCGGTCCCAGCATACGAAGTCGATTCGACCTCACCGGGGCGTAGCGTGACTCCGGGGCGTCGAGGTCGCAGTGGAGGAGTCCGACCACCGGTGTGCCGTCATCGACGAAGCGATAGTCGACGGTCGGATCCTCCGCGTGATGGCGCTGCGGGAACGACCACCCGTCGAGATGAAGGCGCGCCCCTCCGTCCTCACCCGCGATCGACCAGCGCTCCCACACCCCTCCCGCGCCGAGGAGGATGAGGGACTCCTCGCCCACCTCGTCCCGGAAGTGAGTCAGCACGTCGCGGTCGTGATTCCCGGCCACGGCCACCACGGGGATCCCGGCCTCCCGGAGGGCGGCGAGCCCGTCTTCCAGGGGTCCCCACGCCTCGAACGACCGGATGTCGTTGTCGATGACATCTCCGGCGAGGAGGAGGGCATCGACCTCGGCGCGGACCGCCCACTTCACCAGATTCCCCCACCCCTCGGCGCTCGCTACCGCACCCTCCCTCCCGGCGATCGATGTCCTGGAGGGTGGACGACCGAGATGCAGGTCGGCGGCGCAGAGGAGCCGGAGATCACTCATGCCCGGGATCGTAACCTCATCGCAGCCTCTTGACGAAGGGGGCGGGTCGCGTCGACCTCGCCACCGATCCGGCTCCGGGCCGCATCGACAACGCCGGACCCGACCCTCCCGCCGACGGCTCCCCGATGCACGACGGCCCGACCCCCGAAGAGGGGAGCCGGGCCGCGCGGCATGAATCGTCCGGGGATCCTGCAGACTCCCCGGACGGACTCATCGGTGGAGGGGAGGGATCAGTACATCCCGCCCATACCGCCGGGCATCCCACCCCCGGCTCCGCCACCACCCTCATTCTCCTGGGGCTTCTCGACAACGACCGCCTCGGTCGTCAGGAGGAGACCCGCGATCGACGAGGCGTTCTGGAGCGCGGTACGCACGACCTTGGTCGGGTCGATCACGCCGGCCTCGACCAGGTCCTCGTACTCTTCGGTCATGGCGTTGTAGCCGTAGTTGACCTCCTTCGACTCGCGCACCTTCGCCACAACGATCGAACCTTCGACCCCGGCGTTGGTGGCGATCTGACGAATCGGCGACTCGAGCGCCCGGCGAAGGATGTCCACGCCGACCTGCTCGTCCGCGCGATCGACGGTGAAGCCCTCGAGTGCGGTCTGCGCGCGCAGCAGCGCGATACCACCACCCGGGACGATCCCCTCTTCGACGGCAGCGCGCGTCGCGTGCAGGGCGTCCTCGACGCGAGCCTTCTTCTCCTTCATCTCGGTCTCGGTGACCGCACCGACGTTGATCACGGCCACACCGCCCGCGAGCTTGGCGAGCCGCTCCTGGAGCTTCTCGCTGTCGTAGTCCGAGGTGGACTTGTCGATCGCGACGCGGATCTCGTCGATCCGGCCCTTGATCTTCTCCTTCTCGCCCGCGCCGTCGACGATCGTGGTGTTGTCCTTGTCGATCGTGACGCGCTTGGCCGTCCCGAGATCGCTCAGAACCGCGTTCTCGAGCTTGAAGCCGACCTCTTCGGAGATGACCTGCCCTCCGGTGAGGATCGCGATATCCTGAAGCATCGCCTTGCGACGATCTCCGAAGCCCGGCGCCTTGACCGCGGCCACCTTGAGCGTGCCCCGCAGCTTGTTCACCACGAGCGTGGCGAGCGCCTCGCCCTCGATGTCCTCGGCGATGATGAGGAGAGGCTTGCCCGTCTGGGCGACCTTCTCCAGCACCGGGAGGAGATCCTTCATCGACGAGATCTTCTTGTCGTGAATCAGGATCATCGGATCGTCGAGCGCCACCTCCATCCGCTCCGTGTCGGTCACGAAGTAGGGCGAGAGGTACCCGCGGTCGAACTGCATTCCCTCGACGGTCTCGAGGGTGGTCTCCAGGCCGCGTGCCTCCTCGACGGTGATCACGCCGTCCTTCCCGACCTTCTCCATCGCGGCGGCGATCAGCTCACCGATCTCGGGGTCGTTGTTGGCCGAGATCGCACCAACCTGCGCGATCTCCTTCTTCCCCGACGTCGCCTGCGAGAGGCTCTTGAGCTCCGCCACGACGCGCTCGACGGCGCGGTCGATCCCTCGCTTGATCCCCATCGGGTTCGCACCGGCGGTCACATTCTTGAGCCCTTCGGCGAAGATCGCCTGGGCGAGCACCGTTGCGGTGGTCGTACCGTCACCGGCCAGATCGGAGGTCTTGGTCGCGACCTCCTTGACCATCTGGGCGCCCATATTCTCGACCGGATCCTCCAGTTCGATCTCCTTCGCCACCGAGACACCATCCTTGGTGACGGTGGGCGATCCGAACTTCCGATCGAGTACAACGTTTCGGCCCTTCGGCCCGAGGGTGACCTTCACCGCACGGGCAAGCTTGTCGACACCCGCCTTGAGCCGGGTGCGGGCCTCGATATCAAACTCGAGTTCCTTGGCTGCCATCTCTTCCAGTCTCCTGTCAGCTGTTCGCTGAATTTTGTATGTGCGGGTTTTATCCGATCACTGCGAGGACATCACTCTCTCGCAGGATCAGGAATTCCTCCCCGTCGACGGTCACATCGGTGCCGCTGTACTTTCCGTACAGAACGGTGTCTCCGACCTTGACCTCGGGATCGAGTCGCTCACCCTGCTCGGACAGCTTGCCCGGGCCGACGGCGACGATCTCACCCTGCTGGGGCTTCTCCTTGGCGGTATCGGGGATGTAGAGCCCTCCCCGCATCTGCTCGCTCTCTTCGAGCGCCTTGACGACGACGCGATCCGCGAGCGGGCGAATCTTCTCTGCAGCAGACGACATTGCCTTCTGCCTCCTTGATGGTGCGTGAGTGTCCGAAGGTGGTACGTGGTGGTTTCACCTGTCAGCACTCGCTCGGATCGAGTGCTGACACCCAGAACGAATCTCGGGGATTCTCGTCGGCGCGTCAACGCTCCTCCCTCACCTTCCCTCCGTCTCCGGTCTCCGCCGCGCGCCTACCCTCTGACAACGCGACGTCTCCGTGCTACCTTCCGCCGCATGCGTACCTCGGACGCCCCCACCCTCAACGAGCTCCTCCACGCAGCGAGCCGAACCTTCGCCATCGGCATCGATCTCCTCCCCGAACCTCTTCGGTCCGAGATCGAGGTGGCGTATCTCCTCCTGCGCGTCTCGGACTACCTCGAGGACAACGAGTCGATGCCCCCGGAGCGGAAGGCCCCTCTGCTCGACGAATGGGTCCGGGTCCTCCGCGGTGAAGCGACGCTCGACGCGCTGGCCGCCAAGCTCGACGCGGTCCCCGACGCGACGCCGGATGCGCTCGTGGCGCGCAGCGTGCGCCAGGTCTTTCAGGCGTTTCTCGAGATGCGTCCCGCCGCGAAGACGATCGTCGGGCGCCACGTCGCGGACTCCACCGCAGGGATGGCCCGCTGGGCGCTTCGCGGCCCGGATATCCCGGACGAGGCCGCGCTCGACGACTACATGCACGAGGTGGCCGGGCGGGTGGGGTGGCTCCTGACAGAGCTCTTCGCCGACCGGATCCCGGAGGTGGAAGGGCGACGCGACGAGATGATGCGGCTCGGGCGTGAGTTCGGGCTCGCGCTCCAGACGGTGAATGTGATCCGGGGGCTCCACTCCGACTGGGAACGTGGCTGGGTCTTCGTGCCGGATACGTACGTTCCGGGCCGGATGCTCCCCTCCGAGCTCTTCGAGACGGGGAGACGCACGCGCGAGG
>JAVVEY010000024.1:4969-29685 GCA_032250675.1 Longimicrobiales bacterium
GGTGGAGCTCGAGATCCTCGACCGGCTCGTGCCGAAGGCCGAGGCACACCTCGAGGCCGCGCGGCGGTATATCGCCGTCCTTCCCACACGGGAACGCGGGATTCGCCTCTTCTGCCTCCTCCCCTACCTCTTCGCGGTCCGCACCCTCGCGATCTCCCGGGCCAATCCCCGGGTCTTCGAGGAGGAGACCAAGATCACCCGCTCCGAGGTGAAGCGAATCTACCTCTGGACGCGCCTCCTGGGCGGATCCGACCGCTGGGTGGCGTGGTACGCGCGACGTCTCGCGCGGTGACCGACCCCGCGTCGCTCACCCTCGCGTCGCTCACCCTCACCTTCACGACGCGCATCCGCCGCCTCAGCCGGTGAGATAGTCTCCCGCGATGGAAAGCCCGACGAGGGTGAGGAATGGCTCGATACGATCGACCGTACTCAACTCGCGCCCAACGATTTCCGCGAATCCCCCCGTGGCCACGACGAGGACATCGTCGCGCCCCCACTCGGCCACGATCCGTCGGACCATCCCATCGACTCCGTCGATCACCCCGTAGAAGATTCCGCTCTGGATGCAGCTCTCGGTGCGCGTCCCGATCACCTGCTCGGGACGCGACAGCCCGACGCTCGGGAGCTTCGCGGTACGCCGCGAGAGCCACTCCAGGCCGGCCGAGACTCCCGGAGCGATCACCCCCCCGACGAAGGCCCCCTCCGCCGTCACGCAGTCGTATGTGGTCGCCGTCCCGAAATCGACGATGAGCGCATCCCGATGATGAAGCTCCCGCGCCGCGAGGGTATTGACGATCCGGTCCGCCCCCACCGTTCGCGGCTCATCCACCTCGAGGCGCACCGGGAGGTCGGCATCCCCATCCACGACGATCACGCGCCCCCCGGTCACGCGGGCCAGGGTGGGACGGAGCACTTCGGTGGCCGTGGGCACCACCGACCCGATGACGGCGAGGTCGAGGGAATCCGGACCGAACCCCGCCTCGGCGAGGAGCGCCCGGAGGAGGTGGGTGTACTCATCGGCTGTCCGCGGCACCTGCGTCGAGACCCGCCACGACGCGACGATCGTTCTGTCGTCGTCGACGACGCCCATGACCGTCTCGGTATTCCCCACATCGACCACGAGTTTCATCCGGTCCCGGTGGTTGGGCGGGGCTTCGGCCCGAGCGGCCGTACCGACCCCGCGTACACACTTCTGATCCCTCTCCCCGTCTCGATCCGCAGCGCGCCGTCGGGCGCGAACCCCCGCGCCACCCCACCCGGCCCCGGATCACATCGCACCGCCCGATCCCGAAGCTGGTCCAGCGCGTCGAGACGTGCCATCTCCTCGACAGTGAGCCGCGCTCCCCCGCCCGCGAGAGCGCCCCGGAGCCGGGCCACGAGCGCCCCCATGAGCGACGCCCTCGACACGCGACCCTCGACGATCTCCTCGAGTCCGACCGGTCGAACGTCGAACGCCTCATCCGCCGGGGTGCCGGTGTTGATCCCGATCCCCACGATCGCGTGATCGCCGACCCCTTCACAGAGAATGCCGCCCGCCTTGCGATCGCGCCACCAGAGGTCGTTGGGCCACTTGAGCCCGAGGTCATCGAGGCCGCGCAGCCCACGGAGCACACCGAGGACCGCAACCCCCGTACGGAGAGGGAGGAGGCCGACCGCTTCGGCGCGGACCGGGACGATCACACTGAACCAGAGTCCGCCCTCGGGAGGGGAGCTCCAGAGGCGACCCTCGCGGCCCCTCCCGTGGGTCTGCTCGTCCGCGAGGACGACCGTCCATGGCCGCGCCTCGCCCTCGCCGATCAATTCACGCGCGCGGGCATTCGTCGATCCGAGCCGGGTCCATGCCTCAACCTCGGGCACGCCCCACACCTCCGCCCACACCCGGGCGGGTTCGCCCTCCCAGTGGGTCGTTCGACTCACCGCTCGAGCGCAGGAACGCGCAAGGTGAGGTCCGCCGCCGATGCCGAGTGCGTGATCGCACCGACGCTGATCAGATCGACCCCCGTCTCGGCGATCGCGCGGACGGTGTCGAGGGTGACATTCCCGGAGGCTTCGAGTTCGGGCGGGTCGTCGGACGGCTCGGCGCGCACCCGGTCGACCGCGGCCCGGAGGGTCGCGAGGTCCATATTGTCGAGGAGGATCCGATCCGGACGCCGCGAGAGCGCCTCGGCGAGCTCGGTGAGGGTACGGACCTCGACTTCGACGCCGAGCCCCCCCTCATTCCTCCGGCGTACAGAGTCGATCGCGGCGCCGATCCCGCCGGCAGCGGCGATGTGGTTGTCCTTGATGAGAACCATGTCGAAGAGTCCCATCCGGTGGTTCGTTGCGCCCCCGGCGCGTACCGCCGCCTTTTCGAGGGCACGCATCCCCGGCGTGGTCTTCCGTGTATCGACGATCCGTGCGCCGGTCCCCCGCACCGCCTCGACAAAGGCGAAGGTGAGGCCAGCGATCCCCGAGAGGTGCCCGAGGAAGTTGAGCGCGGTGCGTTCCGCGGTGAGGATCGATCGCAGCGATCCCTCGATCCTCACGATGCCTTCGCCCGGCATCACCAGACTCCCGTCTTCAGCCTCGACCTCGAATGTGAGCCCCGGGTCGACGGCCTCGAATACTCGCGTCGCGGCCTCGATCCCGGCGACGACAACGCCCTCCTTCGCCACGATGAATCCGTGCCCCGTGGCCCCCGGGTCGAGCGTCCACTCCGAGGTCACATCCCCACACCCCACATCTTCTTCGAGCGCGATCCGGACCAGGCGATCGAGGAGATCGTCGGAGTCACTCCGCCCTGCGTTCATGAGGCGCTGAAGTGGAGGTGGAGGAGGAAGCCGATCCCGAGAGGCCAGAGGTAGAGCGCGAAGCGATGGAAGTCCTGCCTCCGGAGGAGCGCGACGAAGGTTCGAATCGCCGCGATCCCGGTGATCCCCGCGGTCAGCGCGCCGATGACGAGTGCCCCGGGTGCGACCCCGAGGTTCCCTCCGGCCACCTCCGGCATCGCGAGGATCCCGGCTCCGGTGATCGCCACGAGCGCCATGAGGAAGGAGAATGCCGCCGCTTCGAGCGGTGCGATCCCGAGCCAGAGCGCGGCAGTCACCGTCGCGCCGGCCCTCGAAATCCCCGGCATGAGTGCCGCGGCCTGCGCCAGACCGATGAGGAGCGCGACGCGCGGGGTGATCACGCCGTCGTGTCCCTCCCGCAGAGGAATGCGTGTCGACCAGAGAAAGGCCCCGGTCACGAGGAACCCGAGCCCCGTCCACACCGGTGTGTCGAAGACGGTGTCGAGCGCGTCTCCGAACCCGATCCCGAGCACCGCCGCGGGGAGGGTGGCGAGGAGGAGGAGGCCGGTGTCACGCCACGCACTCGCCTCGCCGCGGACGGTGCCCTCTGCCAGCCCGAGCACGCGGGTGCGATAGACCCAGAGGATCGAGATGAGGGTCCCCATGTGAACCGCGACCTCGAACCCCACCCCGGGGAGGTCGATCCCAAGCAGTCGCTGCCCCACCACGAGGTGACCCGAACTCGATACGGGAAGGAATTCGGTCGCGCCCTGTACGATCCCGAGGATCACGGCCTCGAAGGTATTCACTCCGCGCCCTCGCCGAGCACGCGGAGATAGTGCGCTTCGTACTGCGGGACCACGCGTGCGGTCGAGAAGCGGTCGATCGCCACCTCGCGCGCCGCGGAGGAGAAGCGGGCGTACCGCTCCGCATCCGCCAGGAGGTCCGCCGCAGCCTCGCCCATCGCATCGGTGTCGCCGACCGGACAGAGGTAGCCGACCTCACCGTCTTCCACGACCTCGGGGAGCCCCCCGGCGTCGGACGCGATCACCGGCGTCCCGCACGCCATCGCCTCGAGCGCCGCGAGCCCGAACGACTCCGATTCGGAGGGGAGGAGGAAGAGGTCGGCGCAGCTCAGGAGTTCCTCCACCGCCGCGTGCTTTCCGAGGAAGACGACGTCGTCCTGGAGCCCCAGCGCTTCGACCTGCTCCCGTGCGCGCGGGCGCTCCGGTCCGTCTCCCACCATCACGAGTCGCGCCGGCATCCGGGCGCGCACCCGCGCGAAGATCCGCACCACGTCATCCACCCGCTTGACCGGTCGAAAGTTCGAGACGTGCATCACGATCTTCTCCCCACCGGGCGCGAGGGTGGCGCGATGGCACGGCTCGAGTCCCGGCCGATACCGCTGGGGGTCGATGAAGTTCGGGATCACCTCGATCCGCTTGCGAGGCACCCCGAAGTCCTCGGTCGTCTGATCGGCGAGGAAGGCGGACACCGCAGTGAGCCCACGCGAGCGCCGGATCGAGAAACGCGTGATCGGCTGGAAGCTGGGGTGGATCCCGACGAGGGTGATGTCGGTCCCGTGCAGCGTCGTCACGATCGGGAGGTCGTAGCCCTCTTCCGCGAGCATCCGTCGAGCGATCCATGCCGACGTCGCATGCGGAATCGCATAGTGCACATGCATGAGATCGAGTTCCGCCTCGCGTGCCACCTCATGAATCGCCACCGCCAGGGCGAGCGAGTAGGGGGGATGCTCGAAGAGGGGGTACTGCTCCATCTCGACTTCGTGAAAGAAGACCCGCTCCCGGAAGCCGTGCAGGCGGAAGGGGAGCGCGTACGAGACGAAGTGCACCTCGTGCCCCCGCTCGGCCAGCGAGAGGCCCAGCTCGGTCGCGACCGCGCCGGATCCACCGTATGTCGGGTAACAGGTGATGCCGATCTTCATCGTTTCCCGCTCCTCCGGGTGTACCACTCTCCGAGAATCACCTCGACACGCGCGTCGAGGGCGTCAGGGTCCGACGCGGGCCGGTCTCCCGTCAGGACGAGGGCGTCGTCCGGCAACTGATGCCGAAACCAGGTGATCTGCCGTCGAGCGTAGCGTCGCGTCTGGGCCCGAATCTCGTCTCTGGCCTCATCGAGAGGGAGCTCCCCGCGGATGACCCGGACGATCTCGCGATACCCCGTACCCGTCATTCCGGGTGCATCGGCGGTGTAGCCCGCCGCGAGGAGCGCCTCGACCTCCTCGACGAGGCCATCGCGCAGCATCCGGTCGACCCGCGCATCGATACGGCGATCCAGCTCGTCGCGCGAGACGTCGAGGTGCACGACGAGAAGCGGAATCGGCGAGCCTTCGGGGGGATTCCGGTCATGCCACCACGAGAGCGGGCGTCCCGTCAGGAGGGGGATCTCCACCGTCCGGACGAGGCGCTGTGTGCCGCCCTCGGCCGCCACGGAGGCCCGCGCCGGGTCGAGGCGCTCCACCCACCGGGTGAGCTCTTCGGGCTCGTGGCGCGCGAGCCATCTCCGGAGTCTCTCCTGCTGCTCCGCGTCGATCGGGGGTTCCTCGAAGATCGGGTGCGTGAGCGCGCGGAGGAAGAACCCCGTGCCTCCCGCGAGGATCGGCACGCTTCCGCATGCCTCGATCCCGGCGATCCACCCCCGCGCATCCCGCGCGAACTGCCCGGCCGAGTACGTCGCGTCGGGATCACGCAGATCGAGACCGTGATGCGGCACCTCCGCGCGCTCCGAGGCGTCCACCTTGTCGGTCCCGATCTCCATCCCGCGGTAGATCTGCCGGGAGTCGACCGAGATGATCTCGCCGTCGAGCCGTCGCGCGACCTCGAGCGCCGTCGCCGTCTTCCCCGACGTCGTCGGCCCCACGATCGCGATCCCCCTCGGAGCCGGCTTCACCGTCCGAATTTCCGCTCGAGTTCGCCCTTCGACAGGCGCACGATCGTGGGGCGTCCATGGACGTCGTGGTGCGGGAGCTCGGTGGCGAAGAGCGCATCGAAGAGCTCCTGCATCTCGCTCTCCGAGAGCCGCTGTCCCGCCTTGATCGCTCCCTTGCACGCGAAGGTCATCGCGATCCGCTCATGCTGATTGCGCGCGCTCCGCATCAGATCCGAGGCTCCCTCCGTGAGTTCGGCGACCATCTCGCGGAAGCAGCGGGCGGCATCGAAGTACGGATGCGGATTGGGCGTCGCGTGGACCACGATGCTGTCGCGTCCGAAGCGCTCCACCTCGAACCCCGCGCGCGCGAGGAGCCCTGACACCTCCTCCACCTGGGCGATCTCTTCGGGACGGAGCCGCAGCGTCTGCGGGAAGAGGAGCCGCTGTGCATCCTGCCCCCCCGCTTCGTACGCCTGCATCAGGCGGTGGAAGAGCACCCGCTCGTGGGCGGAGTGCTGATCGATGAGGAGAAGCCCGTCGCGCGTCTCGGCGAAGATCCAGGTGTTGTGCACCTGCCAGAGGCGGGGCCGCTCCGGGGGAGAGACGAGAGGGCGCTCCCCCGGCTCTCCCTCCCCCTCCTCCTTCCCGGAGGCGCCGCCTCCTCCACTGACGAAGAGCGCGATCTGATCCGTCCCCTCTCCCCCCTTCGCCCCGGCGGCCTCCTCTCGACGCGGCTCCACCCCCCGATCGCCGGAGGAACCTTCGCCCGACGGCGGTCCGGATTCCGCGACACGCCCCGGCCACGAAGGAGTCCCGACCTCCGAATCGAGCGTCGCCGACGAGGCTTCTTCGGCCATCGCGGCGCGGATTCCGCACTCCACGAGGTCGGCCACACCCGAGGCGTCACGGAAGCGGACCTCCGCCTTGGCCGGGTGGACATTCACATCGACCCCGCCCGGGGGGAGGTGGAGGTTCAGCACGAACCAGGGGTGGACCCCGCG
Source organism: Longimicrobiales bacterium (assembly GCA_032250675.1). GTDB lineage: Bacteria > Gemmatimonadota > Gemmatimonadetes > Longimicrobiales > Gaopeijiaceae > Gaopeijia. The sequence continues at coordinate 11,628 of JAVVEY010000024.1, forward strand.
TGGGAGCGTCGTCCGGTACCCGCGCGTCACCGCCCGGACCAGCTCGGCGTCGCGGAAGCTCCGACGACCGAGGAAGAACCCACCCCGCCGCATCCCCGCTTCCGCCGCGTCCGGACGTTGCGCGAGCCCCCACACCCGTCCACACGGGGTTTCGTGATGCACCGGGACGAGGGTTCGCACCCCATCGTCGCCCCAGAGGCGCGCGACGCGCTCCGGCATCTCCTCGCCGGCCGGGACATCGAGGAGCGACCGGTCGTCCGAGCGGAGCCGGAAGGCGACCTCGGGGTTGCCGAGCGCCGCGGTGTGGACGACGTCGGAGATCGCTCGCGTCTCCGCGCGCGGTGCCTTGAGAAAGCGGGCCCTCGCCGGTGCGTTGAAGAAGAGACGTTGCACCTCGACCGTGGTGCCGCGCCGCCGCGCGCACTCGGTCGCGTCGAGGATCCGTCCCCCTGTGGTCCGCAGCTGCGTGCTCTCCTCCCCTGTCGAGGTCTCGATCAGGAGGCGTGAAACCGCGGCGATCGAGGGGAGTGCTTCCCCGCGAAACCCGAGGGTGTGCAGCTCGGCGAGATCGGAGGCCTCCGTGATCTTGCTCGTCGCATGGCGATCGAGGCAGAGGAGCGCGTCTTCCCGCGACATCCCCTCCCCATCATCCGCCACGCGGATGAGGCGTTTGCCCCCCGCTTCGATCTGCACCTCGATCTCGCGCGCGCCGGCGTCGAGCGCATTTTCGATGAGTTCCTTGACGACCGATGCGGGGCGTTCCACCACCTCGCCCGCGGCGATCTGGTTGGCCACCGTATCGGGAAGGATCCGGATCCGCCGCCCGCTCACGGATCCACCCCGTCGAGACCGAAGAGTGTCGCGGCGTTGCGCGTCGTTGCCTCGGCGAGCGCCCGGAAAGAGACCTCTCGCATCCCAGCGACGACCTCGCAGGTCGCGACGAGGTGCGCGGGTTCGTTCCGTCGCCCCCGATGCGGAACGGGCGCGAGGTACGGGCTGTCCGTCTCGATCAGGATCCGATCCTCCGGCACGGAGCGGACCACCCCCGCGTCGGTGTAGCGGCGGAAGGTCACGATCCCCGAGAAGGAGATGTACCAGCCCCGGGTGAGCGCCTCCCGGAGGAGGTCCTCGCTGCCGGTGAAGCAGTGGAGCACCCCTCGCACACCGTCAGGGAGTCCCGCGAGAAGCGCGCGCGTCTCGCTCTCGGCCGAGCGGGTGTGGACCACGAGAGGACGGCCGGTGCGCTCCGCGATCTCACACTGTGCCCGGGCGAGATCGATCTGGGTCCGCCGCGGGGCATGATCATAGTGGAAATCGAGACCGCACTCTCCGACCGCCACGGCGTCTCCCGAGGTGAGAAGCGCCTCGATGCGCGCGAGCATCTCCGGCGTCGCCTCCCCCGCATGATGAGGGTGAATCCCGGCCGTTCCCCAGAGCGCCACCCCCTCTCGCGCGGAACCGGGCGAACCGACGTACCCGGCGATCCACTCCGCATCATCGGCGTCCGAGGCGATGACGACGGCGCGTCGCACGCCCGCCTCGGCCGCGCGCGCGAGGGTGGCGGCACGGTCCTCCGAGAAGGCCTCGTCGCCGAGATGGCAGTGGCTGTCGGTGAGCATCCCGATCAGGTCGGGATGGCGTCCTGCGCGTGCGTGACCGGCTCCGTCTTCGGCTTCGCTTCACCGATTCGCTTCTGAATCTCGATCAGCGCCGGAGAGGCCACGAAGATCGACGAGTACGTCCCGATCAGCACCCCGAGGATGAGCACGATCGAGAAGTCACGGATCACCGCGGGGCCCACGATGAGCAGCGCGAGGAGCACGACGAGCGTCGTCAGCGAGGTGAGGACGGTGCGCGGGAGGGTCTCATTGATCGACTGGTTCACGACATCGACCTGATCGCGCTTGCGCGCGCCCTTCTTGCCGAGATTCTCGCGGATCCGGTCGAAGACGACGATCGTGTCGTTCAGCGAATACCCGACGATCGTGAGGATCGCGGCCACCGTCGGGAGAGAGATCTCCACCCGGAAGAGTGCGAGGAAGCCCAGGGTGATGAGGATGTCGTGCATCGTCGCGATGATCGCGGCCATCCCGAACCTCAGCTCGAAGCGGATCGCGATGTAGAGGAGGGTCAGCCCGAAGGAGATGAGGATCGCCACCGCCGCCTTTCGCTGGAGTTCCGCGCCGATCTTCGGTCCGACCAGCTCGGTACGGTCGATCTCGAAGGACTCGGGACCGAACGCCTGCCCGAGCGCGACCTCGATCTCCTCACGCACCTGGTCGACGGTGGTCTCGGCATCCTGAGCGGCGCGGATCAGGAAGACGTTCTCCCCCGCGAACTCGGTGACATCGGGGGCGCTCGCCCCACCGAGGGAGGCACGCAGATCCGCCGTCGTGGTCTCCTCGGAGAAGGTCACCTGGATCAGCGACCCTCCCTCGAAGTCGACACCATAGTTCTGCCACGACCCGATCGAGGACAGATTCACGACCATCCCGCCGATCCCCGCGAGGATTGCGAGCGCGGAGATCACGTACGCGATGCGACGCCGCTCGATGAAGTGGTAGGAGGCCGAACCGAAGATTCGCATGTGTCGCCTAGATGCTGATGGGATCCGAGGCCTTCTTGCCCGAGATGTAGACGAGGAAGAGGGTACGGGTCACGTAGAGGGCCGAGAAGAAGGAGGCCACGATGCCGATGCTGAGCGTCACCGCGAAACCCTGGACGGGGCCGGTTCCGAACTGGAAGAGGATGAGCGCCGTGATCAGTGTGGTGATGTTCGCGTCGAGGATCGCCGAGAAGGCGTTGCCGAATCCTTCCTCGACCGCCGTGCGGGTCGCGCGTCCCGCGAGGAGTTCCTCCCGGATCCGCTCGAAGATCAGGACATTGGCGTCCACCGCCATCCCGATCGAGAGGATCAGACCCGCGATCCCCGGGAGTGTGAGCGTCGCATTGAGTCCGGCGAGCCCTCCCAGGACGAGGAGGACGTAGATCATGAGAGCACCGACCGCGAGCACCCCCGCCATCCGGTAATAGAGGATCATGATCCCGAGCACGAGGAGGAGTCCGACGATCCCGGCGATCTCGCCCTGGTCGATCGAATCCTGCCCGAGCGAAGGACCCACCGTCCGCTCCTCCATGATCACGAGGGGAACCGGGAGGGCGCCGGCGCGCAGCACGAGCGCCAGGTCGGCCGCCTCCTCCATCGGCGTGCCGGGCCCGAGCTCGATCTGACCCCGCGTCGTGATGCGTCCCTGTACGGTGGGGGCGCTCATCACCTCGCCATCGAGCACGATCGCGATCGCATTTCCGATATTCGCGCCCGTCACGATCCCGAACTGCCGCCCTCCGGTGCGGTTGAACTCGAAGGTGACGATCGGCTCGTTGATCTGGACGTCGCGCGTCGCGATCGCGTCCTCGAGGTTGTCACCCGTCACGAAGGGGTCCTCCTCGAGGACGTAGAGCCGGCGATAGCTCCGGGCTCCTTCGCTCACCGGATCGTTCGCCCAGTGCAACGCCATGTTGCGGGGGAGCGCGTTTCGCACCTCCGGGAGGTTCAGGAGATGATCCGCAACGGCGAAGTCGGAGGCCGCGACGAGAAAGCTGCCCACCGTCCCCCCCCCGGTCGGGAGGACATCGCGGAGGAGGAGCGAGCCGAGGGGGCTCAGATTGGGCTCCGCGTTCTCCTCGGCGACCGCGGTGTCGGCTTCCGCCTCGGGGAGCGAGTCCGGGGTCGCCGCGCTGTCCGTCGCGGCCCCACCTCCCCCGAAGACGAGCTGCTCGATCTCGGCCATCGACGCGGCTTCGGCGGACTGCTCGACGGCGCGTCCGAGTGCGGCGAGCGAATCGGGGCCGAGCGCGGCCACGATCTGACGGTCGATGCGGGCGAGAGCGGATTCGAGATCCGTCGCGGGGCGGACCAGCTTGAACTCGAGGAAGGCCGACTGCTGGATGATGTCCCGCGCGCGGCCCTCGTCGTCGATCCCGGCGAGTTCGACGATCAGGCGGTCGCCACCCGACTTCTGGATGAGAGGCTCCTCGACTCCGAACTGGTCGATCCGGTTGCGCACCACCGTTTCGGCACGATCGATCGCGTCGGCCCGCGCCTCATCGGTCAGTGTGTTGTCGGGGTCGTCGACCTCGAGAACGAGATGGATGCCTCCCTGGAGATCGAGACCGAGCTTGAGCCCATTGGACCAGAGCTGGTACCCGGCGGCAAGGCACGCCAGTACGATGACGATGATTCGCCCGCGCATCGATTTGAACATGAAACCCGCGTTCGTGGAACGTGCAGTTCGTGGGACGTGCACTTCGAGTGCGAGAGCGATCGCGGAACCGATCGTCCTCAGGCGATACGGAGCACCTCGCTTCCCGCTTCACGTCGACAGCTTGTTAAGCTGACGAAGGGGGATCGGGGTGTCAATCAGGCCGGGGATCGTCGCGAGGCGTCGCGCGATCCCCTACACCGCCCTGCGGAGGATCGCGCGCACGCGGGCGAGGAGACGCGCCGGATCCATCGTCTTCGGCACGAACTCGTCCGCTCCGGCGAGGAGGAGCTCCTCCTCGTCCCGCTCGGTCCCCGTGCCGGTGCGGATGAGCACCGGAAGCGCGGCGGTCTCGACCGATCCACGGATCTGATGGAGCACCTCGTGCCCATCGAGACCGGGCATCATCAGGTCGAGGATGACGATCGAGAAGGCGGGATCATCCCGCAGGATGTCGAGGCCCTCGTGCCCGTCCTTCGCCTCCGTCACCTCGAACCCCTCCTTCTCCATGACGGTACGCACGAGGAGGCGCGCGTCGGCGTCGTCGTCGATGACCAGGAGACGCGGGGGGCCACTCGGTTCCTGCGCCTCCTCGTCCTCGATCACCTGGCCCAGCACTCGCTCCACCTCGACGAGCGTGGTGCGCCCCGCCTTCACCAGCTCGAGTCCCACCTCGTGGATCTCTCGCATCCCGCCCTGCACCGCCACCCGCCGGAGCGTCTCCTGCCCCTTCCGCTGCTCGACGGCGGCACAGAATCGGGGGCCTGCCACCAGCACCTCGACCACGGGCAGACGTCCTCGATACCCCGTGAAGCCGCACTCCGAGCACCCGACGGCCCGCACGACCGGCTCCATCCCGTGACGCTCGGTGAGCCGCTGTTCGTCCGGGGTGAGGCTGCCCCGCACCGGCTCGGCACAGGTGCTGCATACCTTCCGGAGGAGGCGCTGGGCGAGGGCGCCGCGGAGCGTCTGCGCGATCGTCGGGAAGGGGAGCCCCATATCGGCGAGTCGGGCCACCGCCGCGACGGCATCGTTGGCGTGAACGGTGGCGAGCACGAGGTGCCCCGTCATCGCAGCCTGCGCAGCGACCTCCGCCGTCTCCTTGTCCCGGATCTCGCCCACGAGGATCACATCGGGATCCTGGCGCAGGAGGGCGCGCAGCGCCGTGCCGAAGGTCATCCCCTGCTTGCGCTCGACCTGTGTCTGGGTGACGGCGGGGAGGTCGTACTCGATCGGGTCCTCGACCGTCATGATGTTGATCTTGCCGTCCGCCATCTCGCGGAGCGCGCCGTAGAGCGTCGTCGTCTTCCCGGAGCCGGTCGGCCCGGTAATCACCACGATCCCGTCACGATGCGTCACGAGCGAGCGGAGTCGATCGAGTTCGGGACCCGGAAGATCGAGGTCGTCGAGGGTGACCGACGCGCTCGAATCGAGAATGCGGATGACGCACTTCTCCGAGCCCGCCGCGGGGAGGGTCGAGACCCGCAGATCGTAGTAGAGGTTCCGGATACGGACGCGGGCCTTGCCATCCTGCGGCCTCAGGCGATCGGCGATATCGAGCCGCGAGAGGATCTTGATGCGCGAGATGACGCGATTCAGCGCCGACATCGGCAGATCCATGTGCTTCCGGAGGACGCCATCCACACGGTAGCGCACCGAACCCATCTTCCGCCCGGGCTCGATGTGGATATCGGAGGCGCCCTGGGCGATCCCGTCGGTGATCACCAGATTGGTCAGCTTGACGACCGGCGTCGACTGGACGTCACCCTCCGAGACATCTTCGGGCCCCATCTCCTCCACGAGCTTGACGGCGTCGGCGTCGTCCATCTCCGCCTCGAGCGTCCCGAGGAGAGACTCCACCTGCTTTTCGGGACTGAACCGCGCGTCCAGCGAGTCGTCGATCTGGTCGGGCGAGGCGATCCGGAAGACGACGCTGCGCCCCGTGCTGAACCCGATGGCGCGCTCCATCTCGACGTCGGTGGGGTCGCATGTGGCGAGGATGAGGTGGCGGTCGTCATCGAGGAGAGGGAAGACGTGGTGCTTGCGTGCCATCGGCTCGGGCACCAGGAGCGCGGCGTTCGGGTCAGCCGACTGGAAATCCGCGACATCGAGTCGGTAGTAGTCGGCCACCACGCGGGAGAGCTCGTCTTCGGAGAGACCGAAGGCCCGCTGCACCACCTTCCACGCGTCCTCGATCGGCGCACCGGCAGGCACGTCGACCTCCTCGCCCCCGCCGAGCCCTGCGCGCTGGACGATCCGGACGAGCCAGTGCATCACGCGAGATCCCGTCTCGCGCGCCGCCGTGCCGGCATCACTCATGAAGCATACACCTTTCGCTTTTTCCTCTTCTCTTTGTACATCGCCGCATCGGCGGCTTCGAGGAGATCCTCGAGCCGCACACGTGTCTCTCCGTCGGTGCGTGTCGCGCCCACACTCATCGAGAGATGGTAGGGCTCACGGGTGGTCGCGTTGAACCCGGCGAAGGCGTCACGCACACGCTGAGCGAGCGCCTCGGGTGCTTCCCAGGAGTCCTGCGCCAGAACCGCGAACTCGTCCCCCCCCATCCGTGCGATGAGATCGGATTTCCGGAAGGTCGCACGAAGGACATCGGCTACGCGAATCAGCGCCCGATCTCCGACGTGATGTCCGAGGGTGTCGTTGATCGTCTTGAAGCGATCGAGGTCGATGAAGACGAGCCCCGCACCCCGACCCGCCCGCCGACCAAGCTTGAGATACTGTGAACCAAGGTCGCTGAATCCGCGGCGATTGTAGAGACCGGTAAGGTCGTCGATGAGCGAGAGACTCCGCAGCGCCGAGATGAGGCGGTTCCTCTCGAGTGCGTACCGCACCGCCCGACGCAGCGAGGAGTTGTCGAGTTCCTCCGTCGTCAGGAAGTCCTGCGCTCCCCCGCGAACCGCGAGCAGCGCCGTCTCCTCGTCCTCCTCACGGCTGTAGATGAGGATCGGCACGTCCGGCGCGAAGGCGTGCATGCGCTCGAAGGTCACGATCCCCTCCGAGTCGGGGAGGGTGAGCTGCAGGAGGATCAGATCGATCCCTCCGTGGGCGATCCGCTCGAGCGCTTCGGTGAGTTCGCGGACGTGATGGATCTGATGATCGCGCCCGGGCGGCTCCCCGGCGAGAGACTCCCGGATACGCGCCACGCAGTCGAGGTCGTCGTCGACCACGAGGATCCGGAGAGGGTGTTCGGCGGGAGAATCCATTGATATCTGTTGACGTGGAACGGGGGTCCATCAAGCTATCTTCACCTTCGCGCCGTCGCCAGCGTTTCCGCGCCATCCCGCCGCATGAGGGGCCCGGTCACCGTGTCGACCGGCCTTCCCTGTCCGTACGACGATCACTCCGCGCGATTCAGCACCTCGACGGCCGAGGCGGAGGACGGGTTGAACCGTCCCGACGCCGCGGCGAAACTTGGAGCATGCCGACCCGCATCGTTCAGATCTTCGGCGGAATCCTGCTCGGAATCGTGATCACCGTCGCCTGGTTCACGCTGAGCGGCATCCCTTCGCCCGTGGCGCCCCCCGCGCAGACGGATGTGACCGGCGGATCGCTCCCCCAGCCCTTCGCGGTACCCCCGCTCGTCGGGGTGAATGCGGCGGGTGATTCGGTGAGCACCGCCGACGCCGTCGATCTCACCACCGCCGTCGTCTTCGGGTACACGAGCTGCCCCGATGTCTGCCCCCTCACGCTGGCGCGCGTCGGACGCTACCGGGCCGAGCTCCCGCCCGGAATCCGTGACCGACTCCGGCTGCTCTTCGTCTCGCTCGATCCCGAGCGCGACACGCCCGAACGCCTCGCGCGCTACGTCGCGGCCTTCCCCGGTGGGGCGCACGCGATGACCGGAGAGGAGATCCGGGCACAGGTCGAAGGGTGGGGCGTGCGGGCCGAGGACGGCCCACGCCTCGACGACGGGAACTACCTCGTGGATCACACCGCGCGCGTCTTCATCCTCAACGCCCGCAGCGAGGTCGTGGCGACCCTCCCTCCCCTCCCCACCCCGGAGCGGATCGCGACCCTCCTCGATCGGGTGCTCGCGGGGCGCGCGGCCTCATCCATCCCGTCTCAGCGGTAGGACCAGGCGCGCCCGTGCGCCCCGCTCATCGCCGGGACGATTCTCCAGCTCCAGAATACCGCCGTGCCCCTCGGCGATCTGCCGCGAGAGCGCGAGCCCGATCCCCGATCCCCCCGGCTTCGTGGTGAAGAAGGGGACGAAGAGGTTGGCCGTCTCTCCCACGCCCGGGCCCTCGTCCTCGACGAAGACCGTGATCGTCGAGCGATCCGCCACCCACCGCACCCTCACGCGATCCCACGCCTGGTGCCCGTCCTCGAGCGAGGCATCCACCGCATTTCTGATGAGATTGATGAGGACCTGCTCGAGCTGGTCCGCGTCGGCCTCGATCGTGATCGGCTCACCCTCGATCTCAACCGGAAGCCGGGTCTCGAGATCCGCCACCCGGCGAACGAGTGTCCCGAACTTCACCTCCGCGAGCGAGGGCTCGGGGAGGCGGGCGAGCGTCGCGTACGACGCCATGAAGCGCCCGAGCGCTGCCGCCCGTGCCTGGATCACGATGAGGCCCCGGGTGACATCCTCCTCGAGATCGGGCGGTCTCGGATCTCGCTCGAGGAGCTCCTGCAGGCTCGTCGAGATCGAGGTGATCGGGGCGAGGGAGTTGTTGATCTCGTGCGAGAGCACCCGGATGATCCTCTTCCACGCCTGACGCTCCTCCTCACGCAGCGCTCGACTCAGATCGGAGAGGACGAGGAGACGGAGGCGGAGCCCCTCCTGTCGGAGCACCGAGCGGCGGAGTTCCCACCGACCCTCGCCTCCGGGATACGAGAGTTCCACCGTGCGCGGCACCACACCGTGCAGCGCATCATCGAGGCGAAGCTCTTCGGCCGTCATCCCCTCCATGCGGTCTGCCGCCCGCCCCATCAGCCGCTCTCCCGACCGGTTCACGAGTCGCAGCCGGTTGTCCTCGTCGAAGGCGAAGAGCGCGACATCGACCTCCTCGAGGATCTTCCGCAGCGTCTCCGTGGCTTCGACCGCCCCGAGCCGCTGCTCGCGGAGAAGGCGCTCCAGCGCGTTCAACTCGTGAAAGGTCAGCGAGAGCGCGTCGGTGGCGCCCTCGTCGGGCAGACGGGCGCGGATGCTGAAGTCCCCCTCACGCAGCGCCGCCAGCATGTTGGCGAGCGTCTGCAGGGGGCGAACGACGCGCTCGTGGAGCGCCCGGAGCGCCGCACCCCATCCCGCGACGAGGAGAACCGAGACGAGGAGACGGATCGGTGCCGTGAGGCCGACGGTGCCGATGAGCCAGAGCGCCAGCACCAGCCCGGGAATCCCGGAGAGCGCAGCGAGCGCCACGACCCGGCGGTCATGGGCGATCCGCCGACGCGATGGCACGCGCCCCCCTCCGTCGTCCATCTACTCCCCGGAGAGGTCGTGCCGCTGGAGTCGGCGGTAGAGTGCGGAGCGAGAGAGCCCGAGCGCATCGGCCGCCCGACTCACATTGCCGGCGGAGCGCTCCAGCGCCCGCTCGATCAGGATCCGCTCGGCCTCGTCGAGCGTCATCCCCTCGATCGTTCCCGCCGGGTCGGCTGGCGCACGGAGGAGGAGATCCTCGGCCCGGATCTCCTCGCCACGAGCCATGAGTACCGCGCGCTCCATGGCGTGCTCGAGCTCGCGCACATTTCCGGGCCAGGGGTGTCGCCGCAGCGCCTCGGATGCCTCCGTCGAGAGTCCGTGCACACCCCGTCCGTAGTGATCCGCCACCCGCGCGAGAAAGAAGAGGGCGAGCGGGAGGATATCCTCCGTCCTCTCGCGGAGGGGGGGGAGCGCGATCTCGACGGTGTTGAGGCGGTAGAGGAGGTCTTCGCGGAAGTCTCCCTCGCGAACCGCCTCTTCGAGCATCGCATTGGTGGCCGAGAGCACGCGTACATCCACACACGTCACGCGCGACGCACCTACCCGCTGCACCTCACCCGACTCGAGCACGCGCAGGAGCTTCGCCTGCTGGTGTGGAGTGATATTCGCGATCTCGTCGAGGAAGAGGGTCCCTCGATCGGCGAGCTCGAAGCACCCCATCCGGTCGGCCCTGGCGTCGGTGAAGGCACCCTTCACGTGGCCGAAGATCTCGGACTCGAAGACGCCTTCGCTGAACCCCCCGACGTTGACGGAGACGAGGGGTCGGGATGCGCGCGGCGACGAAGCGTGCAGCCAGCGGGCCACCACCTCCTTCCCCGTGCCGTGTTCCCCCCGGATCAGCACATTGGCGTCGGAGGGCCCCACCCGCTTCATGAGTTCGAGCACGCGCTGCATCGCGCGCGATTCAGCGATGAGGAAGGGAACGCCCTCGTGCTCGCGCAGACGCTCGTTCTCCGCCTCGAGCCGTGCCGACCGGCGCACCACCCGTCCGAGCTCCGCCTGCGTACGGAGGGTGGTCAGGAGTCGTGCGTTGTCCCACGGCTTCTCGATGTAGTCCCGGGCGCCGCGACGCATCGCCTCCACCGCACCCTCCACACTCCCCCACGCCGTCATCACGACGACGGGGAGGCGCGGATCGGTCGTCTGGAGCGCCGCGAGGAGATCGATCCCCTCGCGCCCGGATGTGGTGTCGCGCGTGTAGTTGAGATCGATGAGGGCGACGTCGAAGTCGTCTTCCTGCACGGCACGAAGCACCCCCGACGGCGAATTCGCCGTGGTGACCTCGAACCCTTCGGGTTTGAGGAGGAGGTGGAGCGCCTCGAGTACGTCGTGCTGGTCATCCGCGATGACGATCCGGACCGGATCGCGCCTCACGGATCCACGATCCATCCGTCACGGAGCTGGATCACACGCGTACCGTACCGCGCGAACGCCTCGTTGTGCGTGACCTGAATGATCGTCGTACCCTCTTCGTTGAGCCGCTCGAGGAGCTCCATCACCCTCACGCCCTGCGAGGAATGCAGACTCCCCGTGGGCTCGTCCGCCAGGATGACCCGGGGCTCGGCCACGATCGCTCGCGCCACCGCCACGAGCTGTTGCTGCCCTCCCGAGAGCTGGCTCGGGTAGAGATCCTTCTTCCCCACGATCGAGAAGCGGTCGAGCGTATCCGCCACGATCGCCTCCCGCTCCGCACGGCGAAGATTCCGATACGAGAGCGGAAGCTCGAGATTCTCACGTACCGTGAGATCGTCGAGGAGGTGGTATTGCTGGAAGACGAAGCCCATGTAGCGTCGGCTCAACTCCTGGCGCTGGCGCGGACGCAGCGAGTGCACCGGGTGTCCGTCAAGGTAATACTCGCCCCGCCATTCGGCATCGAGCATCCCCAGGATCGAGAGGAGGGTGGACTTTCCGGCACCACTCGGGCCCATGATCGTCACGAACTCGCCCTCGCGAATCTCGGCGTGGATGCGCCGGAGCACGAAGGTCTCGCCCGCCCCGATCCGCCAGGACTTCTCGATGTCACGTAGTTGAATCACAAGCGGCTCCCCGGAGTCGGCGTTCCGGGCCGGGGCGGTGAAGCGCCGTCAGAGAGTGCGATCAGTCGGTGGGACGCTCGTGGAGCGCGAACCCCGCGTCCTCGAGTTCGTGCGCACCCACGGCATCGTCCTCGCTCACGATCTGACCGTCGAAGAGGTGGATCGCACGGTCCGCCACATCGGCGTAGCGCGGGTCGTGGGTCACCATGCAGATCGTCGCTCCCTCGTCATGGAGTTCCCCGAGGAGATCCATCACGGCGCCCCCATTCTTCGAATCGAGGTTTCCGGTCGGCTCGTCCGCGAGGAGGATGAGCGGCCTCCCGACGATGGCGCGCGAGACGGCGACCCGCTGCTGCTGACCGCCGGAGAGCTGGCTCGGATAATGGCTCATCCGGTGCGCCATCCCGACTCGTTCGAGCGCTTCCTGCACGCGATCCTTCCGCTCACCGGCGCCCATCCCCCGGTAGGTGAGGGGAAGCTCGACATTCTCGTAGACGGTCAGATCGCCGATCAGGTTGAACGCCTGGAAGACGAATCCGATCGCCTGGTTGCGAATCCTGGCGCGCTGCCCGGCGCTCAGATTCTCGACCGGCTCTCCATCGAGGAGGTACCGTCCCCCCGTGGGAGAATCGAGGAGACCGAGGATCGAGAGGAGGGTGGTCTTTCCACACCCCGAGGGACCGGCGATCGAAACGAACTCGCCGCTCTGGATCCCGAGATTGATCCCGCTGAGCGCGTGGGTCTCGACCTCCTCGGTGTAGAAGACCTTCGCGAGCTCATCGAGTTGGATCAGCGCGTGATCCCGTGCATCCCCTTCCATCATCGTCCTCCTGATCTGTGCCCCGCCGACCCGTGTCGGCATGCGGTGGACACCCCCATGGTGCCCACGCGTCCCCATGCGGTACGACCCTACTCCTTCAGCCGCACCCGATCAAACCCGTCCCACTGTGACATATCCGAGAGGATCACCACATCGCCCGGCTGAAGGCCGGAGACGATCTCGATCTCGTTCACCGAACTCGCACCCAGCTCTACGATGACGCGTTCGGCGAAGTTTCCGTCCTCCGTCACCCTGAAGAGACTGACGCGCTGATTCGCCTGACCGAAGTTGGGTCGCGTCACGTAGATGACATCGTCGAGCTGTTCGATGATGACATTCCCGTCGACGCTGAGATCGGCGCGCGCGCTCGGTGGGAGCGGCCCCTCGAGCGATACATCGATCGTGACCGTTCCCTGCCGGACGGCTGGGTCGATCCGCGTCACGCGACCGTCGATCGTGTCGGATCGGGTGTCGATGAGCGCACGCTGTCCCACCGCGATCTCCTGGACCTGCGTCTGGGTGATGCGGATCTCGGCCTTGAGCCGATCGGGTACGACGATCCGCGCGATCTCCTGGCCCGAATTGACCCACTGCCCTTCCTGGAGGGGACTCGCCAGGGGTGCGAGAAGCCCCGATTGCGGCGCTTCGACGACGAGCGAGGCGAGGCGGTCGCGATTGAACTCCACCTGTGCCTCCAGACGTTCCACCTGCAGCTCCTGCGAAGCGAGCTGACCTCCCTGGGTGTCGATCGTGACCTCGAGCCGTTCCTCCTCGAGTTCGACCTGAGAGACGAGCGACTCCCACTCTTCACGCGTCCGTTCCAGGTCGTAGCGCGAGACGAGATCGGGGCTGATATCCCAGAGCCGCTGGTTCGTCTCGTAATCCCGGCGCGCCTGTGCCTCCTGACCCCGGAGCTGGACGAGAGCCTGGCGCTGCTGGAGCTCCTGCGTGCGCAGGTTCGACTGAAGCTGGAGGAGCGACGACTGCGCCTGGGCGAGCTGCGTCTGCGACTGGAGGAGCTGGACATCGACGTCGGGATTCGTCATCCGGAGAATCACATCCCCCCGCGTCACCTCGGCACCGGGGAGGAGTCGGATCTCCTCGACACGCCCGTTCGTGACCGCGGTGATGAGCCGGGCCTGTTCCGGGACGAGCGTCCCCGGGCCCCGGATCTGCCGGACGAGAGTCCCGAACTCCACGGTGTCGCTCCAGATCACCGCGCGATCCACCGAGGGTACCGCGGTCGGAAGCGAAGCGACGCCGAGTGCGATCAGCACGAAGCCGGCGACACCCACGACGGCCCACGTCGTGCGTTTCTTCTTCTTCGGCTTCGTATCGCGAATGATGTCCAACGGCGCGTCCTCTGCACGATTTCGTGCGTTCGTGGTATGCGTGCGTTCCTGAGGGTCGTCTCGCCCCTCCTCACCCGGGAGGTTCATCCCTACGCCCCCTCGTTCGGAAAGATTCATGCCACGACTCAGTACATCATGTAACCCTCTGTGCCTCTGGTGTTTGCAGTCTTTGTCTCATCTCTCTTCTCACACGGAGAGATGCCCGATATCGGACGCGCCGTCCCGGAACCGGACACTCGATCCTTCGTCGGAGACCGCCTCCCCCTCCGCGCGCGGGCACGATTCTCGCTATACTCGGCGGACCTCCCCACTGCCACCCGGTCGAGGAATTCCCATCTCTCTTCTCTCTCCCCTCCCCGCCTACGCGCGTGAACTCGAATCCCGACTCGGGCGGGATCGGGTCCTCGCCTCGGTCCCCCTCGCGCCTCTCACCACCTTCCGCATCGGGGGGGCCGCCGATCTGATGGTCCGTGCGCAGACCGCCGACGAGCTCGTCGCGGCGATCGAAGCCGTACGCGACCTCGGGATCCCCCACTTCCTCCTCGGCGCCGGCGCGAACATCCTCGTCGACGACGCGGGGTTCCGCGGAGTCGTGATCCGATGCGAGATCGAGGAGATCGAGTGGATCGACGACCTCGTGGTGCGGGCGGGTGCGGGGGTGCGGACCTTCCCCGACCTCATCGTCGACACGATCCAGCGCGGGCGTGCGGGGCTGCATCACTACGTCGGGATCCCGAGTACGGTCGGGGGGGCTCTCTGGCAGAACCTGCACTTCCTCTCGCCCGATCGGGAGCGCACCTGCTTCATCGAGGAAGTCCTGGCGGGAGCCGAGATCCTGACCGAAGAGGGAGAGCGCCGCAGGGTCGGCGTGGACTACTTCGAGTTCGGCTACGACGACTCGATCCTGCATCGCCGTGACGACATCGTCCTCTCGGCCGACTTCCGCCTCGAGTCGGCGCCCGAAGAAGAGCTCCGGGAGGTGGTGCGCGCGAACCTCGAGTGGCGCGACGAGCGCCATCCCGACCTCTGGCTCTACCCGAGCGCCGGATCGATTTTCCAGAAGATCGACGGCGTGGGAGCCGGACGCCTGATCGACGAATGCGGATTGAAGGGACGCGTCCATGGGGGGGCCGCGATCTTCCATCGACACGCCAATATCATCGTGAACATGGGGGGAGCGTCCTCCGCCGATGTGCGCGCGCTCATCGAGATCGCCCGTGAGACGGTGCTCCGGGAGACCGGATACGAACTCGTGCCCGAGATCGGCTTCCTCGGGGGAGATGCGTGAGGGGCTAGAGACCGAGAGCCGCAGCCACCTCGAGAAGCGGTGCACGGTCGATCCGGTGTCCGCCGGAGTGGTATCGCACCTCCCACTCGATCCCACTCGCCGCGAAGCGCTCCTCATCGCGCGCCTCGCGCTCGGGATCCCGGGCGGGATCCTCCTCGCCGCGCACCAGCACCCATCGGCGGGGACGCCGCGCGAGGGCCTCCGCCGTGGCCTCGTCGGGAAGCCCCTCTCCCCAGAGCACGACGGCACGAACTTCCGGTCCGCCGCGGAGCATCCAGCGCGCTGCGGCGTGCGCCCCCTGGGAGAAGCCCAGCACCACCGTCGGGACCCCGGCGGCGCACTCCGCCTCGGCGAGGGCGTCGAGGTACGCCACGTAGTCGTCGATCTCGAGTTCGCGCGCCTCGCGGGTCATCCAGGTGGCCCCCACGCGGGTCTCCGGACCGTGTCGGCCGTCCGGATCGCCCACATAGAACCGGTTCAGCGCTTCGGGCGCCACGAGACGGCGCGCCCCGTCACGGAGCGGCGCGAGATGGCGAAGAAAGGTGGCCGCGAGCTGTCGATATCCGTGGAGTCCGATCCAGATCGCCGAGGGGGTCGGGGTCTCCGGCTCGAAGCGCGCGACGCGCGCGGTTCGCCGCGTAATGAAGGGGGAAACGGGAGGCAGTTCCTTCATCCGAAGATCCGCAGGAGGGTGTACCCGAGGGTGCCGAGGTGAAGTACGAGGAAGAGGTGGAGTGCGCGCCGAGGCCAGACCCGATCCACGATCCGGAGGTTCCGGATGACGAGCCACGCGGCCGGGATCGCGAGCCATCCGAGGACCGGAATCAGGTGATCCGCGACGGCCGGCACGGGATCGAGCACCCGACTGGGGCGATCGAGTGCTCCGAGCGCCCGGAGAACCCACCTCACCGACCAGGGGTAGAGCGCCATGAGGACCGGGGCGGCGAGGATCGCATTGACGAAGAAGAGTCCTCCGGCGCGCGTCTCGACCCACGGTGCGCTCGGGCTCGTGTCGGCGAGCCCCGGCCGATCTCCGGGCCGATCTCCGAGGCGATCCTCTCCTGCGGATCCGGCGATCATCTCCTTGGCGCGCTCAACCACGATCGGGTCTCCACGCCTCGACCGCCGCCTGGAAGACCGCGTCGAGACGTTCGAGGCGGCCGATCTCCGAGCGGAGCTCGAGGAAGGACTGCTGCCAACGCAGGTCGATCTGCACGGCGGGTGCGAGCTGGAAGGAGAGGTCGTCGGAGAGGTCGAATTCGGGGAGTTCCTCCGGCCCGTCGTCCAGCCTCTCGACCACGGCGTGGAAGAGCTCGAGGGTGGCGCGTCGGGCTTCGCAGATCGCGGTGTGCCGCGGGACCGACTCGTCCTCGAAGGGGAGGAGGTCCGCCTCGTACCACGGCCGCGTCATCTCACGCTCGCGCGCGATCGCGAAGCGGCCCATGCCGCGCACCAGGATCAGCGACCGACCCTCGGGAAGTGCGCGGGACTCGAGGATCCGCACGCGCGTCCCGACGCGGCCCGGTTCCATCAGGAAGGGGCCGGCTTCGTCGGGGTCGTGATGGATCACGCCGAACTCGCGGCCTCCGGCGAGGCAGCACGCGACCATCTGCCGGTAGCGGGGCTCGAAGATGTGGAGAGGAGCCGTCGCGCCCGGGTAGACGACGAGGGGGAGGGGGAAGAGCGGTGTCGGGTGCATGGAGTGGGGCTACCCGTCTCGCGTGGGCAGGTTTCTGCCGTGACCTCATGCCTCGTCGATGCGCACGCGCTCGAGCTCCCCCGAGCTCCGCCGAGCAACCCTCACGATGAGGAGAGCGGCCACCACGCCGAGCCCGGACGCGAGGCCCCACCAGATCCCCTCCGCCCCCAGATCCGCCTCGAAGCTCAGGATCGCCCCGACCGGGAGGGCCACCGCGTAGAACCCGGCGAAATTGATCAGCATCGGCACACGCGTATCTCCGATGCCCCGCAGAATCGCGGCAGCGACGACCTGGATCCCGTCGGCGACCTGGAAGGCGCCTGCGATCGGGAGGAGCGCGGCGGCGAGCTGCACCACCTGCACGTCGTCCGAGAAGAGCCGCGCCAGCGCGTCGGGGAAGAGGAGGAAGGCCCCCGCGGTCATCGCCATCGAGGCGACCCCGATGCCGAGGCCCCCCACCCCTGCCCGGCGCGCCGCCTCCGAATCGCCTCGTCCGACGGCGCGCCCGACGAGCACCGCCGTCGCCTGTCCAACCCCCATCGGGATCATGAAGGTCAGGGAGGCGAGGGTGAGCGCCACCTGGTGCCCCGCGACCGCCACCGTCCCGACCCACCCCGCCATGAGTCCCGCGATCCCGAAGGCGCTGAACTCGAGGAAGACGTGCGCTCCGATCGGCGCGCCGAGACGGATCATCCGGGTCATGGGGATGCGGGCGAGCACGCCGACCCGCCACGGACGGAGGTGGCGCCGCAGGAGCGGCCACGAGATCCAGAAGAGCCCCGCGGCCATCCCCATCCGGGTCAGCGAGGACGCCCACGCCGAACCCACGGCGCCGAGGTGCGGAAAGCCGAGGTTGCCGAAGACGAGGAGCCAGTTCAGCACGATATTCGCGAGGTTGGCGGCCACGAGGATCCAGAGGATCGCGCGGACACGGCCCAGCGCCTGCAGCGTCTGGCGAGCGACGACGAAGAGGTAGAAGGGGAGCACGCCGGGGATCGTCGCGCGTGCGTACGCCGCCGCGAGCGGCACCACCTCGGGCGGCTGATCGAAGCGCGCGAGTACCCATCCCGCGGGGAGGAGCGCCACCGAGGCGATCACCGAGAGCCCGATGGCGAGCACGATCCCGCGCTGGAGCGCGCGGGCGAGCGCCTCTTCGTCACC
>JAVVEY010000156.1:0-5168 GCA_032250675.1 Longimicrobiales bacterium
GACGATGGCGATCCTCAACGATGTCGTCGACGAGCTCGTCGAGGTCGACGACGATCTGGGCGGACCGTACCCGCCGCCCGCGCGGGACGCCTTCCGCGAGACGCTGGCGCCGGAGGGGGACGACACCCCCGGGAGCACCCTCGTCGTCGCGGTGTGGGCGGAGACGCGGGGGTGGAAGGGACGCGCCGGACTCTCCGAGGCGTCGCGCGCGGCGCTCGCCGACGCCCTCGCCGACGCCGGGGTACCGTCGCACGTCGTCGTCTTCGGGGGCGAGCGGGTCGTGGCCGACATCCCGGAGGGTCCCACCGTCTGGCTCGCGTGGGGCGGCGAGTCGCTCATGCAGCGCGCCGCGGCGCTGCGCCTCCGGGGGCGTTCGGCGTGACCTCCCTCGACTGGGCTGTCGTCGCCCTCTACCTCGTCGCCACCCTCGTCGTCGGACTCGCCCTCGCCCGCCGCGGGTCGGGATCGCTCGTCGACTTCTTCGTCGGGGGCCGCACCCTCCCCTGGTGGCTCGCGGGCACCTCGATGGCCGCCACCACCTTCTCGATCGACACCCCCCTCTATATCGCGGGCGTCGTCGGCACGCGCGGGATCGCGGGGAATTGGGAGTGGTGGAGCTTCGCCGTCGCGCACCTCCTCCTCCTCTACCTCTTCGCGCGGCTCTGGTCGCGCGCCGAGGTCGTCACCGACAACGAGCTCAGCGAGCTGCGCTACGGGGGACGCCCCGCGGCGATCCTGAGAGGGACGCGTGGCATCCTCTATTCGATCGTCCTCGGGTCGATCGGGATCGGGATGGCGATCCTCGCGATGGTCAAGGTGATCGAGGCGCTCGAGATCCTCCCCGGGCTCGGGATCGAGGCGGGGCCCTCGGCGCGCCTCTGGACCGTCGTCGGCGTGGCGCTCCTCGTCCTGGCGTACTCGGGGATCGCCGGGCTGTGGGGGGTCGTCGTCACCGACTTCGTCCAGTTCGTCCTCGGGCTCGTGGGCGCGCTCCTCGTCGCCGTCGCCGCCGTCCGTCACCTCGGGGGGCTCGGAGAGCTCGTGCGGCAGGTGGAAGCGATCGAGGGCGTCGACCTCCTCGCCTTCACCCCCTTCGCCTTCGACGGAGGCGCCGTGTGGAGCTCCCTCGCCGGGATCTCGTCGACCACCTTCTTCGCCTACATCCTCGTCCAGTGGTGGGCCTTCCGGCGCTCGGACGGCGGCGGAGAGTTCGTGCAGCGCCTCTCGGCGGTGCCGTCGGAGCGCGACGCGGAGCGCGCCGCGTGGCTCTTCAACCTCCTCCACTACGTGGTGCGCACCTGGCCGTGGGTGATCGTGGCGCTCGCCGCGGTCGTCATCTATCCGGATCTCCCCGACCGGGAGATGGGATACCCCCGGCTGATGCTGGACTTCCTCCCCGCCGGGGTCCTCGGACTCGTCGTCGCCTCGCTCGTGGCCGCCTTCATGAGCACCGTCAGCACCCTCATCAACTGGAGCGCCTCGTACCTCACGAGCGACCTCTACCTCCGCTTCGCGCGGCCCGGCGCGGGGGATCGCGAGCAGGTGCTCGCGGGGCGGGTCGCGTCGGTCGTGGTCACGGTGCTCGGCGCGGCCGCCGCCTTTCACGCCGAGAGCGTCACCACCCTCTTTCGGCTCATCATCGCGGTCGGCACCGGCCCCGGCGCGGTGCTCGTGCTGCGCTGGTTCTGGTGGCGCGTGAATGCGTGGACCGAGCTCGCCGCGATGCTCGCCGGCTTCCTGATCGGGCTTTCGACCTCGGTCGTGCCCCTCCTCCAGATCGAGGACTTCGGGGTGCGCATCACCGTCACGGCGGTGCTCTCGGTGGGGGTGTGGGGGTCGGTGATGTGGCTCACCCCTCCCGAGAGCGACGCCACCCTCGAGTCGTTCTATCGACGCGTGCGCCCCGGCGGGCCGGGGTGGCGGCGGGTGCGCGCCGCGACGGGCGTGCATCCGTCGCACCCCCTCGGACTCGATCTCGCGCGCGCCGCCGCGGGCCTCGCCGTCCTCTTCGGCGCGCTCTTCGCGACCGGGGGCGCGCTCCTCCTCCGCCCCGGCGTCGCGCTGGCCAACCTCGGGGTGATGGCGGCGGGAGCGATCGCGCTGGGACGGCTGCGGCGCGGGGCATGAGGCGGTCGGAGACGATCGAGAGGGTGGCGCCCGGTCGGTCGACGGTCCCATGATGAGGTGAGCCCCGCGCGACTGGCTTGCTCGGGGGACCCCGGTTCCTCACACGGAGGTGCACGATGCGCAACCCTCACTCTCGCTCCCTCTCGGCGGTGACGCGCGTCACCGCATCCCTCTTCGTGCTCGGCGCCCTCGCCGCCTGCGCGGGCGTCAAGGCGGGGGAGGCGCCGGATGGCTCGATCCCCGGAGGGATGACGATCACCGCCGCCCAGATCGAGCGCACCGGCGCGCGCGACGCCCTCGAGGTGATCGAACGGTGGCACCACTACCTCTACGTTCGGCGGGACAGCCACGGCGACGCCGAGCGGATCACGATGCGCGGCGCGACCTCGCTCATCGTCGACGCGCACGTCCTCGTCGTGATCGACGGCGTGCCCTCCGCCGACCCGATCGTGGCGCTCGAAGCGATCACGGCACCGACGATCCGGAGCATCCAGATCCTCTCCTCCCGCGAGGCGACCCCCTGGTTCGGTACCTCGGCGGGAAATGGTGTCATCGCGGTGTGGACGAGTTCGCGCACCCGCAGTTGATCCCCCCCCTGATCGGGACGGGAAGGCGTAGCGAAAGGTTTTGCTTGCGCGATCGGCACCGACACTGCTAGGGTGTACCCGATCGCCACGGGTTCCACAGGGACCCGTCGTTCGCGTGACGTCGGTCCGTCGGGCCGGTGTCGCGCCTCATCTAAAGCAGGAGCAGACTCATGAGGGTGCTACGTTCGACTCTCCCGGTCGCCCTTCTGGTAGGCATCTTTGGTGCCTTTGCGCCTCTCCAGGCGCAGACCGGAAGCGTGACCGGAACCGTCCGCGACGCGGCCACCGGGCAGCCCCTGGTCGGTGCGCAGATGGTCGTCGTCGGGACGAACACGGGTGCTCTGACCAACGCCGAAGGGCGCTTCCTGATTACCGGGGTGGAAACCGGTACCCAGGAGATTCGCGCCATCATCATCGGCTACGGCCAGCAGAGCCAGACCGTGAATGTCACGCCGGGTGCGCCCGTCGTGCTTGACTTCGATCTCGAGACCTCCGTCATCGGGATCGATGGGGTGACCGTCAACGCGGTGACCGGTCAGCGGCAGCGCGGGCGTGAGCTCGGGACCGCCAACGGCCAGATCGAACTCGACGACATCAACCCCGGCGCGGTGAACTCGGTCGCCGACGTCCTCAGCGGACGCACGGCCGGACTCACGATGCAGGATGTGAACGGCACGACCGGGACGTCGCAGCGGATCCGGATCCGGGGCGGGAGCTCGCTCTCGCTCTCGAACGAGCCGCTCATCCTCGTCGACGGGGTCGAGTACTCCAACTCGATGGGTGGCTTCGGCCTCGGGGGTCAGGAGCCGTCGCGCCTCAACGACATCAACCCCGCCGACATCCAGAACATCGAGGTCATCAAGGGGCCCGCCGCCTCTGCGCTCTACGGCACGGCGGCAGGAAACGGCGTGATCCTCATCACCACCAAGCGGGGACGCCCCGGCACCACGAGCTGGGAGTTCTGGGGTGAAGCGGGAGAGCTCGAAGACCGGACCGACTATCCGTCCAACTTCGCGAGCTTCCAGATCGACAACCCCAACCAGCCGGTCTTCCAGTCGAACGGGAATTTCAACTTCTTCGACGAAGACGACGGGACCGGCGCGGTGACGCTCTGCTCGAACCGCGCCGCGGCCGCGGGAGCCTGCACCCAGGACCAGACGGTCTCCTTCAACACGATGACCGATCCGCGCACGGCGCTCTTCAGCGAGGGTGACCGGCAGCGCTACGGCGCGAGTGTTCGCGGCGGGAACGAGGACATCCGCTACTTCATCTCGGGGCAGTACGAGAAGGAGACGGGGATCGTCTTCTTCAACAGCCAGGAGAAGGTGAACCTCCGCACCAACCTCGACGCGGCGCTCAGCGACAAGATCGACGCGACGCTCTCCGTCGGGTATACCGACAACGCGACGAAGTTCAACAACAACGACAACTCGATCTTCAGCCCGATCCTCAACGGGATCACCGGCTTCCCGAACTTCCGCAGCAACGCGGACGGGTCGGTGTCCCAGAGGAACTTCGGCTTCCAGCTCGGGCTCGACCAGCTCAAGGAAGACGTCACCAACCAGAACGTCGACCGCTTCACGACGAGCGCGCAGATCAACGCGCGCCCGCTGGACTGGCTCTCGCTCAACATGACCACGGGGCTCGACTTCAGCTCGCGGCATGACTTCGAGACGGTCCAGCCCGGCCCGGGCAGGCTCGAGCAGATCGGAGGATCGTTCGCGAGTGGATTCAGGCAGTCGCAGCGCTCGAACACCTTCGTCTACAACCTGCGCAGCTCGGCGTCCGCCTCCTTCGAGCTCACCGATGACATCACCTCGACGACGACGTCGGGGATCTCGTATGAGCAGACGACCTTCGAGTCCACCTTCTGCTTCGGGAACAGCATCATCCCGGGGACGGCGTCGTGCAGCTCGGCGGCCGCCGAGTTCTCGATCGACGAGGGCTTCAACGAGGTCCGGACGATCGGGTTCTTCGCCCGGCAGGAGTTCGCGTGGCGCGACCGCGTCTTCATCAGCGGCTCGGTCCGCGGCGACGACGACTCCACCTTCGGTGGCGACTCGAACTTCATCTACTACCCCGCGATCCAGGGTTCGTGGGTGATCGGGGAGGAGGACTTCTTCCCCCAGACGAGCCTCATCAGCGGGCTCCGCCTCCGTGCGGCGTACGGAGAGTCCGGCGTCCGGCCGAACTTCCGCCAGGCGCTCACCCTCTTCAACGCGCAGACGGTCGCATCCGCGGGCGGGGACGTCTCGGGTGTCACGCTCGGCTCGACGGGGAACAGCGAGCTCACCGCGGAGCGCGCGAAGGAGTTCGAGGCCGGCTTCGAGACGGGGCTCCTCAATGACCGGCTCGGGGTGGACTTCACCTACTTCAACAACGAATCCGAGGACGCGCTGATCGCCGTGCCCCTCCCGCCCTCGCTCGGCGTGAGCGGTTCGATCCTCAAGAATG
>JAVVEY010000157.1:0-5159 GCA_032250675.1 Longimicrobiales bacterium
CCCCCCCCCTCGCCCTCGTCACCGACGCCGCCCTCCTCGGCACGCACGTCGACGGGGTGGTGATCGTGGCGCGCGCGAACCGCACCGAGAAGGGCGCGCTCACCTACGCCGCCGATCAGCTCCGGAATGTGCGCGCGGTGGTGCTCGGGACGGTGCTGAACGACGTCGACTCGCGCCGTGACGGGCGCTACGGGAGCCGCTACGGGATGTACGGCTACGCCGCCGACGCCTACTACGGCGCTGGCGACGAGGCGGGCTCGGGCGCAAAGTCCACGACCTCGCGGATCGCCCGCTTCTTCAACCGGGTCTGAAGCCGGGCCTGAACGGGGGGAGCGCGGCGTCGGCCGGCGGCGCGGCGCGCGGGCGGTTCGGCGCGATGCGCGCCAGACTCGTCGTCACCCGAGCCACTCGGCGCGGAAGGCGTCGAGGAGCGCGCCGGGGCCCGCGAGGAAGTCGGGGAGCGCGGGGTCGGGGCGGTTGAAGGCGCGCGCGATCCCGTCGGCGTGCGCGAGGTCGAGCCCCGCGGCGCGGATGAGCGCGGCCCCCCCCGCCACATCCCACTCGTTCTTCGGCACGAGCGTCCAGGTGGCGTCGGCCAGCCCCGCGGCGACCTGCCCGAGCTTGTACGCCACCGAGCCGCACGCGACGACCTCGAAGCCGGCCTCGCCGTAGCGCGCCCACTCCCCCCGCCCGACCTCGCTCCGGCTCGCGAGCACGCGCGCGCCGTCGAGCGTCGTGCGGGCGGCGGGTGGGGTGGGCACGGGCTCGCCGTTGAGGGTGACCCCGAAGCCCTCTGCGCCCAGCACCAGCTCGCCGGTGGCGGGGTTGAGGATCCCGCCGGCGACCGGCACGCCCTCCTCGACGAGCCCGATCGAGACGCACCACTCGGGGATCCCCTCGATGAACTCGCGCGTGCCGTCGAGCGGATCGACGATCCAGACGCGGCGGGCGTCGAGGCGCGCGGGATCGTCGACCGTCTCCTCGCTCAGCCACCCCTCGCCGGGGCGCGGGAGCACCTCGCGCAGGACGGCGTCGATCGCGAGGTCGGCCGCGGTCACGGGGTCGCCCCGCTCGGCCTTCGTCTCCCACGCGACCGAGCCCGGCGTGAAGGGGCGCACCGCGCGGGCGGCGCGGAGGAGCGCGGTGTGGATGCGGACGAGGTCGTCGCTGCGGTCGGTCGCGGGAGCCATGGAGGTCGTCATCCGGCGTAGAGGTGGGTGGCGGCGAGGAGCCACGCGATCACGAGGAGGGTGAGGGGCGCGCCGAGCCGGAGGTAGTCCCCGATGCGGTAGCCCCCGGGGCCCCAGACCATCGTGTTCGTCTGGTAGCCGATCGGGGTCAGGAAGGAGGCCGACGCCGCGACGGCCACGACGAGCGAGGCGTGCACCGGATCGATCCCCACCTCGCCGGCGATCCCGAGCGCGAGGGGGTAGACGAGGACGGCGGCGGCGTTGTTGGTGATGAGCTCGGTGAGGAGGAGGGTGGCGACGATGATCGCGGCCACCGCGCCCGGGCGACCGAGGGGGTCGGCCGCGGTCAGGATCGCGCCCGCGCCCACCTCGGCGAGCCCGGTGGTCCGCATCGCCGCCGCCACCCCGAAGGCCGAGGCGATCAGGAGGATCACGTCGAAGTCGACGGCGCGCCGGGCGTCGCCCGGGGTGAGCACCCCGGTGGCCACGAGGAGGAAGGCGGCGGCGAGCACCCCGTGGAGGATCGGGAGCACCCCGGTGGCGAGCAGCGCGACCATCCCGCCGAGGATGAGGGCGAGCCGTCCGACCTGCGCGGGGTTGGCGGGCACGAGCCCACCCATGCGCGCGATCAGGAGGAAGTCGGAGCGCTCGCGCCAGCGCGAGCGAAACCCTTCGTCGGTGAGGAGAAGAAGGGTGTCGCCCGCGCGGAGGCTCACCGAGCCGAGCTTGCCGCGCAGCGAAGCGCCGGCGCGGTGGATCCCCACGACGGCGGCCTGGTAATGGCTCCGGAAGTCGGCGGTCTTGAGCGTCTCCCCCACGAGGCGTGACTGGGGTCCGACCACCGCCTCGAACCAGGTGTGGCCCGCGGCGTGGAAGTCGACGGCGTGCTCGTGCTCGTCGTAGCGGAGGCCGCGACTCTGCCCGAGCTCGGCCACCTCCTCGGCGCGCCCCACGAAGATCAGCCGATCGTCGCGCTTGAGAAGCGTTTCGGGGGTCGCGGGCGCGATCACCTCGTCGCCGCGCTCGACCTCGGTCAGGAAGACCCCGGGCAGATCGCGCAGCCCCGCCTCCTCGACGGTGCGTCCCTCCACCGCGCCCCCCGCCTCGACGCGCATCCCCGCCATGAAGCCCCGCCCCGGCTCCTCGAGTTCCTCGAAGGTGCGGCGGCGCTCGGGGAGGAGGCGCGGCGCGAGGAGGATGAGGTAGCCCACCCCGATCACGACGAGGGGGGCCGACCAGGGGGTGATGTCGAAGAGGCGCATCGGCTCGAGCCCCGCCTCCTGCATCATCCCCGAGACGACGAGCGTGGTGGAGGTCCCGACGGCGGTCAGCGTGCCCCCCAGGATCGCGGCGTACGAGAGGGGGAGGAGGAAGCGCGAGGGCGCGCGAGCGGTGCGGCGCGCCCACCCCTCCACCTGGGGGGTGAGGAGCGCGACGATCGGGGTGTTGTTGAAGAGCGCCGACATCGCCGTCACCGGCACGAGGAGGCGCGCGAGCGCGCCGTGTACGCCTCGCGCCTCGCGCAGTCCGCGGGCGAGCATCGGCTGGATCATCCCCGTCTTCTCGACCCCGCGCGCGATCACGTAGAGCGCGGCGACGGTGAAGGGCGCGGGGTTGCTGAATCCGCCGAGCGCCTCGGCCGGGGTCACCACGCCGAAGACGAGAAGGACGACGACGGCGCCGATCATCGCGACCGCGGCGGGCAGCCGCTCGGTGACGAGGAGCGCGATCGCCCCGATCACCACCACGAGGGTGAGAAGCGCGGGGAGCGTCACGATCCGGAGCGCGCGACCCGCTCGGCGGAGCCCGGGCGCGCGTCGAGGAAGCGCTCCACCGAGATCTCCATCCGGTAGAGATCGACCGCGCCGTGCTCCTTGAGCCACGCGGTGATCGGCGCGGGAATCGGCGCGCCGCGCTCTTCGGAGACGACGAGGAGCGCGCTCGCGCCGGTCTCCTGGAGGGCGTTCGCGGCGGCGTTCGGGGTGCCGAAGAGGGGCATCCCGCGCGTGCGTGCGCGGAGGCGCGGGTAGTCGGGGTCGGCGACCGCCACCGCCCGGAGCGCCACGCCATTCTCGTCCTCGCCGTGGCGCATCTCGAGCACGCGCAGCATGAGATCGGCCTTCGAGGCGGGGCCGAAGACGACGGTCGGCACGCCCGCGTGCCCGAGGGTGCGCGTCGTCCCCTCGAACCACCGGAAGGAGAGGCGCAGCCCCACGAGCGCGACGGTGCTCAGGATCGCGTCAAAGATCATCACGCCCCGCGAGAGTCCCACGCGGTCGACGAGGACGAGCGCCGCGACCGCCGCGACCGCCGCGAGGATCGCCGCGCGCGCCACCCGCGCCGCGTCCCCGAGCGAGAACGACTGCCAGCGCACGAGGTAGGCGCCCGAGAGGCTCAGCACGAGGAGCTTGATCGAGACGACGAGCACCACCGAGTCGCGGAAGTAGGCGAGCTCGGCGGGGAGCTGCCCCTGGTCCCACCGGATCACGTAGGCGGCGTAGTAGACGAGCACGATGAGGAGCCCGTCGAGGAGGAGGACTCCGACGGGGAGGCGCGCGTGCAGCGCGAGGACGACGCGGTGCAGCGGGGTGCTCGCCTCCTCCTCGGCGGACGACCACGGCCGCAGGCGCACCGAGAGGAGGTAGGCGCCGAGGACGACGAGGAAGACGACCATCCCGCCGCCGAGGAGGAGCGCCGTGTCGCGCGCCGCCGTGCGCAGGAGGATCCCGATCGCGCCCCCCGTCGCCGCGAGCCCCCAGAGGAGCCACATCGCGCGCTTCTCGCTCACGCCGAGCGCGACGAGACGGTGCGAGGTGTGGTCGGTCCCGCCCGTCGAGATCGGGCGGCCCTCGAGGAGGCGTGAGACGGTGACGAGGGTGGTATCGAGGATCGGGATCGCCAGGAGGAGCGCGGGCGCGGCGACCGCCGCCACCAGCGAGCGCGAGAGCCCCTCGGCCGGCGCGAGGGCGAGCCCGGCGAGGAAGATCCCGAGGAAGAGCGAGCCCGAGTCGCCCATGAAGATCCGCGCGGGGGGGTAGTTGTGCGCGAGAAACCCCACGAGGGCACCGGCGAAGGCGAGCGCGATCAGGAGAAAGCCGACCTGCCCCTCGAGCGCGAAGAGGAGCGCGAGGCAGGCCGCCGCGATCGCCGCCACGCCGGCCGCCACCCCATCCATGTTGTCGAGGAGGTTGAGCGCGTTGGCCACCCCCACGAACCAGAGGATCGAGATCGCCATGTCGAGCATCTCGATCCCGGTGAGCCACACCCCGATCCCCGAGAGGATCAGGATCGAGGCCGCCACGAGCTGCCCCGCGAGTTTGACGAGGGGACGCATCGGCCGGATGTCGTCGACGAGCCCCACCCCGAAGGCGACGGTGGCGGCGAGGAGGAGTCCCTGCGACGCGGGCCACTCGATCCACGCCCTCTCCGGAACGAAGCCGAGGCTCCCGCGGAAGACGCCCGGCGCGATCAGATAGAGGAGCGCCGTGGCCACCACGAAGGCCAGATAGATCGCCACCCCCCCGATCGCGGGCGTCGGACGGCGGTGCCAGCGGTCGTCCTGCGCGCCGCGCACGAGCCCCGCCGCGTACGCCGCGCCCCGCACCATCGGGGTCAGGAGCGCGCCCGCGAGGAGCGCGAGCCCGAAGGCGAGGACCGCGAGGAGGAGCGGGTTGAGTGTGGGCGCCGTCGTCATGGTCGGGAAGATGTCAGGTCGAGAGTGGGGGCGCGAGTACGCCGCCCCATCCGGGCGGCACGAGCCCCCGCTCGCGCGCGAGGCGGGTGTAGAGGCGGTCGACGTCGCGCGCGAGGCGCGCGGTGGCGTAGCGGTGGACGACGTGGTCGCGGGGGGTGGGGGGGAGCCCCTGCCCGCCCGCCCAGAGGGGGTGGTGGAGGATTCGCGCCAGGTGACGGGCGAAGGAAGGGGCGGATCGGCCGACCTCCTCGCCCGCCACCCCATCCTCGAGCCCC
>JAVVEY010000158.1:0-5151 GCA_032250675.1 Longimicrobiales bacterium
GACAGGTCCCCAAGATACCCTCGGGACGGATCGGTACAAAGGGATCACCGGATCGCACGGCCGTCCGTCAGTGGAGGCGCTCCTCGCCCGACGGGTCGATCACGCTCCCCGGAGGGACGATCGGCGCCACGAGATCGAAGCGCGGAATCGTCACCCGGAAGCGGGATCCGTCCGGACGCTCGAAGGTGTAGTACCCCTCCATGTAGCCCGCGGGCGAGCGCAGCATGCAGAAGCTCGTGTAGGTGTGCGACGCGCCGACGGTGATGCGCGGCTGTTCACCGATCACCCCCTCGCCGTCCACCTCGGTGTCGTGGCCCGAGGCATCGTGGATGAACCAGTACCGAAAGAGGAGCTGGGCATCCTCCGACCCCGTATTCTCCACCTCGACGCGATAGCTGAAGACGAACTCTCCGGCCAGCGGGTCCGACTCCGGGAGGGAGAAGGAGGGGTGCACGCGCACCCGGATCCCGTCGGTCGTGCGCTCGTAGTTCATCGTATCTGCTCGGCTTGAGGGGATGGGTCCTCCTCCGGGTTGTACCCGCGAGGGGTGGAGTCGGGTTCGGTACGTGGCCGGTGACGGGCAGGCGATCTACCTTGTGAATCGATCCGACGCCCGTACCTCCCCTACCCCGAAGACTCGCGTGAGCCCCTCCTGCCGTGCAACGATCCACGCCACCCGACGCGTCGCGTGCTGAACGACACCGGTCGACTCTCCCGCTCGGTCGAGGACTACCTCAAGGCGGTGTGGGCGCTCGACGTGCGAGGCGAGCCCGCGACGACGAGCGCGCTCGCGGAAGTCCTCGAGGTCCAGCCCTCGTCGGTGACCGGGATGGTCAAGCGTCTCGCCGAGTGGGGACTCCTGGCGCACGTGCCGTATCGCGGGGTTCATCTGACCGAGTCGGGTCGCGGCGAGGCGCTGCGCGTGATCCGCAGGCACCGGGTGATCGAGACGTATCTCACCCGCGTCCTCGGGTACGCGTGGGAGGAGGTCCACGACGAGGCGGAACGGCTCGAGCACGCCGCGTCGGACCGCCTCGTCGAGGCGATGGCCGAGGCGCTCGGAGATCCGAGCCACGACCCCCACGGCGCACCGATCCCCACCGTCGACGGACGGGTAGAGGCCGCGACCTACGACGCCCTGGCCGAGGCCCCCCTCGGGCTTCCGATCGAGGTCCGCGCGGTCGATGACCGGGGCGCGCCCGCGCTGCGCGAGATGGAGGAGCTCGGGCTCGTCCCCGGGGTGAAGGTGCAGGTGGTCGAGCACCTCCCGGGCGGGCGGATGCGGATCGGGATGAGCGGCACGGAGGAGACCCGGGTGATCGACGCCGCGCTCGCCTCTCTCATCTTCGTCGTCCCGGCCCGGTGATCTCCGATCCGCCGATCGTCGTCGGGATCGCGGGCGGTTCGGGATCGGGGAAGACGACGGTCGTGCGCGCGATCCGTGAGGGAATCGCCCCCGCCCGCGTCGCCCTCCTGCACCACGACGCCTACTACCGGAGCTTCGACCACCTCGATGAGGCGGAGCGCGCCGAGATCAACTTCGATCACCCCGACGCCCTCGAGACCTCCCTCCTCGTCGAACACATCGACACGCTTCGGAGCGGCGTGCCGATCGAGATGCCGGTCTATGACTTCAGGAGCCACACCCGCACATCCCGCACCGTCCCCATCGATCCCGCGCGTGTTCTCCTCATCGACGGGATCCTGATCCTGGCCGAGCCCGAGCTCCGCGCGCGGATGGATATCCGGATCTTCGTCGACACCGATCCCGATGTCCGCCTCATACGCAGGCTGCGACGCGATCTCGTCGAGCGAGGGCGGACGCTCGAATCGGTCCTCGAGCAGTACGAGCGGACGGTGCGCCCGATGCACCTCGAGTTCGTCGAGTCGAGCCGCCGATACGCCGATCTGATCATCCCGGAAGGTGGGCACAACCCGGTGGCGATCGAGATGCTCGTCACCCGACTCTCCGCCGTCCTCCCGGACGCGTGAGCGCGTCATGAAGGCGTTCTATTGCGACCACTTCGTGCTTCCCCTCCCCGAGGGTCACCGATTCCCGATGGAGAAGTACGCCCGGCTGCGCGAAACACTCGCGGGCGACGACGACCTCGAGTTGCGGGTCCCGGAGGCCGCGAGCGACCGTGAGCTGCTGCGCGTGCACACGCCGCGCTACGTCACGGAGGTCACGACGGGGCGCCTCACGCGCGAGGCGATCCGACAGATCGGGTTCCCCTGGTCGCCGGAGCTCGTCGAGCGCTCGCGTCGTTCGGTGGGCGGCACGATCGCGGCGGCGCGCGCGGCGCTCGAGGAGGGGCGCGGGGCGAATCTGGCGGGCGGCACGCACCACGCCGGTCCCGATCGGGGGGAAGGGTTCTGTGTCTTCAACGATGTCGCGGTCGCCGCGCGAAGCGTGCAGGCCGGGGGAGGCGCGCGGCGCATCGCCGTCGTCGATCTCGATGTCCACCAGGGCAATGGAACGGCCCGCATCTTCGCCCGCGATCCCTCCGTCGTGACGACCTCGGTGCACGGCGCCTCGAACTACCCCTTCCGCAAGGAGACGAGCGACCTCGATGTGGCGCTCCCCGACGGCGCCACCGACGAGGCGTGGCTCGAGGCGATCGACCGGGTGCTGGAGGCGGCCGAGGCGCACCGCCCCGACCTCGTCTTCTACATTGCCGGAGCCGATCCGTACCGGGGCGACGCGCTCGGGCGCCTCGCCGTTTCGGTCGAGGGGCTCGCGGAACGGGACCGCCGGGTCTTCGGCCACTTCGGTCGCCTGGGCGTGCCTGTGGCGGTGGTGATGGCGGGAGGCTACGCTCCCGACGTCCACCGGATCGTGGAGATTCACGCCCATACCATCCGCGAGGCCGCTCGCGGCGGCCCTCGACCCCTCGCGCCCGCATGACCTCGGACGAACTCTTCGCACGCCTCGAGCAGCACCCGCGCACGCACCTCGTGCTCGGGCGAACCCCGCTCGTCACCGCCCCCCGCCTCCGCGGCGCGCTCGGGCCGGAAACGCCCGAGATCTACCTCAAGCTCGACGAGGAGACCGGATTCGGGCTGGGAGGCAACAAGGTCCGCAAGCTCGAACACGAACTCGGTCCGACCCGGATCGAGGGGGTCACGCACCTGATCACCGCGGGTGGACCCCAGTCGAACCACTGCCGCGTGACCGCCGCCGCCGCCGCCCGCCTCGGCCTCGGATGTCACCTCGTGATCAATGGGGAGCTCCCGACGCCGCGCACCGGCAACGCCCTCCTCTTCGAGATTCTCGGCGCGAAGCCTCGCTCCGTACCGAGCCGCCGCGACCGCGTGCCCGCGATGGAGGAGGAGGCGGAGCGGATCGCGCGGGCGGGCGGGCGCGCGCTGATCGTACCCGTGGGCGCGTCGACTTCGCTGGGCGCGCTCGGGTATGTGCGCGCCGCCTGCGAGATCGACGACCAGCTGCCAGCCACGCGCGACCGCGACGTCCACCTCTTCCTCCCGTCGTCGTCGGGGGGCACCCTCGCCGGGCTGATGGCGGGGTTCGCGCTCCTCGACCGCCCCGACATGCACCTCCTCGCCGTCAGCGCCGACTCCCCCGCCGAAGATCTCCTCGACACCGCCCGCGACCTCGCCGTCGGAGCGCTCGCCCGCCTCGGCGAGCACGAGCGCGCGCTCGACCGCGTGCTCCCGCGGGTCGACGTCACCGAGACCCAGGTCGGAGACGGCTACGGAATCCCCACCGAGGCCTCGACCGAAGCGATCGACCTCATGGCCCGCAGCGAGGGGATCCTGGTCGATCCCGTCTATACCGCCAAGGCGACGGCGGGGATGATCGCGGCGGTTCGGGAAGGCCGGTTCCTCGCGGGAGACCGGATCGTCTTCCTGCACACCGGCGGCCACCCGGCGCTCTTCGCCTGAACCCGACGCGCGCGTGCTCCTGACCCCTCTCGACTGGGCCGTCGTCGCGGGCTACGGCGTGATCGTGCTCGTCGTCGGGCTCGCCTTCACGCACCGGGCGGGAGGCGACGCCGAATCGTACTTCCTCGCGGGGCGTTCCCTCCCGTGGTGGATCCTCGGCACCTCGATGGTGGCGACCACCTTCTCGACCGACACGCCGAACCTCGTCACCGACATCGTGCGCACCGGCGGGGTCGAGGGGAACTGGACGTGGTGGGCCTTCGCGCTGACGGGGATGCTCACCGTCTTCTTCTACGCCAAGCTCTGGCGTCGCTCCGGGGTGCTCACCGATGTCGAGTTCTACGAGGTGCGCTACTCGGGGCGCGAGGCCGCCTTCCTGCGCGGCTTCCGCGCGCTCTACCTCGGGGTCCTCTTCAATGTGATGGTGATGGCGAGCGTGACCCTCGCCGCGATCAAGATCGGCGGCGTCCTCCTCGGGATCCCCCCGGTGTGGGTGATCGCGATCATGGCGACCCTCACCCTCGTCTACTCGGCCACGTCGGGGCTCTGGGGGGTGGTCGCCACCGACCTGATGCTCTTCGTCTTCGCGATGGCCGGGTCGATCGCGGCCGCGGTCGTGGCGGTCAATCACCCCGAGGTGGGCGGGCTGGAGCGCCTCGTCACGCACCCCGCCGTCTCGGGCTCGCTGCACTTCCTCCCCGACTTCTCCGACACCTCCACCGCGCTCGCCGTCTTCATCGTGCCGATCGCGGTGCAGTGGTGGAGCATCTGGTACCCCGGCGCGGAGCCGGGCGGGGGAGGCTACCTCGCGCAGCGAATGCTCGCCGCGCGCTCGGAGGAGCACGCGCTCAAGGCGGTCCTCTGGTTCAATGTCGCCCACTACGGGCTGCGCCCCTGGCCGTGGATCCTCGTCGCCCTCGCCTCGCTCGTCGTCTTCCCGACGCTCGACTCGATCCGGACGGCCTTCCCCGACCTCGCGCCCTCGATCGTGGGGCACGACCTCGCCTACCCCGCGATGCTGACCTTCCTCCCGAGCGGGCTCCTCGGGCTCGTCCTCGCCTCGCTCGCCGCGGCGTACATGTCGACGATCTCGACGCACCTCAACTGGGGCGCGTCGTACGTGGTGCAGGACTTCTGGCGCCGCTTCGTGAAGCCCGACGCCACCGAGCGCGACGCGGTGCTCGCCGCGCGCCTCACCACCGTCGGGCTGACGCTCGCGATGGCGCTCGTCGCGCTCGAGCTCGACAC
>JAVVEY010000159.1:0-5008 GCA_032250675.1 Longimicrobiales bacterium
GGGGCGGCGGATCCGGGTCGACGCGCGGATTCGCTCCCGCGAGGTGGCCCGGAGCGCGAGCTCGTCCCGCCCGTCGGGGCGCCGCGGGTCGCGGCGATGCGGGCGAGCTCCTCCTCGAGCGTCCGACGCCGCACGCCGGTACGCTCGGCCACCTGGTCGATGTAGATGTCACGCAGCGTCGGATCGACGGTGGCGCGCAACGTGGGGAGGAGCCGGTCGACGGCGTCGCGGCGCCCGTCGATCGAATCGAAGTATCCGCGCTCCTCCAGGATCTGGAGCTTCCGGTCGAGAAGATCCACGGCATTCTCGAGGTGCTCCCGGAGCGCCTCGGCGCCGGCGTTCTGCACCAGGGTGTCGGGGTCCTCTCCCGGGGGAAGGGTGACGATCGAGGGGTGGATCCCCTGCGAGAGGAGGAGGTCGCCCGCTCGAAAGGAGGCCTTGAGGCCCGCGCGATCGGAATCGAAGAGGAGGAGCACGCGCCTCGTGCAGCGTCGGAGGAGCTGCGCCTGCTCGACCGTCATCGCGGTCCCGAGTGTGGCCACGGTGTTCTCGAAGCCGAAGGCGGCGATCGAGACGAGATCGATGTACCCCTCCACGACGAGCGCGGCCTCCTGACGCCGGATCGCGTGGCGGTTCGCCGCCAGCCCGTAGAGGGTGCGTCCCTTGTGATAGAGCACCGTCTCGGGGGAGTTGAGGTACTTCGGCCCGCCCCGCTCCTCCTCCCCGAGGAGGCGTCCCCCGAAGGCGAGCACCCTTCCTCGCAGCGCCTCGATCGGGAAGATGATCCGATGGCGGAACTTGTCGTAGGGCTCGGGCGACTTCTCACTCGTCGTGACGAGGCCGACCTCGAGGAGCTGCTCGTCGGTCATCCCCAGGCGGTGTGCCGCGTCGCGGAGCGCGCGCCACTCGTCGGGCGCGAAGCCGAGCTCGAAGCGCTCCGAGGTCTCGGCATCGATCCCGCGCCCTTCGAGATAGCGACGGGCCTCGCCCCCCCCGGGACCGAGGAGCTGCTCCCGAAACCACTCCTTCGCGAAGCCCATGAGCTCCCAGAGGGGACGCAGCGGATCCTCCTCGGCATCGTGTCCGCGCACCACCTCACGGAGCTCGACCCCGCTCACCTCCGCGACGTGCCGGACCGCCTCGACGAATTCCATCCCGACCTTCTCCTGGAGGAACTTGAAGATGTCGCCGGAGGCTCCGCACCCGAAGCACTTGTAGAACCCCTTGTCGGGCACGACGAAGAAGGAGGGGGTGCGTTCCTCGTGGAAGGGACAATTCGCCTTGAATTCCCGCCCCGCGCGCTTGAGCTCCACATGGCGACCGATCACCTCGACGATATCGGCGCGCACGCGAACCTCCTCGACCTGGTCGTCGGGGATCATCGCGCCTCACCCACCTGCGGCTTCATCGGAAGACGGCGAGCGTGACGCCACTCCCACCCTCCCCGGCAACACCGTCGCGAAACGATTCCACTCGTGCATCCTCGTCGAGCAACTCCTGAACGCGTGCCTTCACGGCACCGGTCCCCTTCCCGTGGATGATACGGACTTCGTGCAGATCCGCGAGGACCGCCGCGTCGAGCGCGCGGGCGAGAGCGAGGTCGACCTCGTGCACGCGCTGTCCTCGCAGGTCGATCTCGTACGCACCGCGGTCGGCGAGATCCCGGTGGGCCGCCATCCCGGCCCGCCCGCTTCCGCCGCCTTTCCGTCCCCGCGACGCCCCGCCGCTTCGGTCGCCTTCACCCTCGTCCGCCCCCGCGGGCGCGAGGAGGGTCAGATCGGTCGCCGGCGCCTCGATGCGGAGTCCGCCCACATGGATCGCGACGCGGGTGTCGCGGATCTCGACGACGTGGCCGGTGGTGCCGGTCGTGCCCACCCGGACACGCGCGCCGACCTCGACCCGGGCAGCGGAATCGCGCACCGCGTCCTCGTCTGGATCGGAGGTCGCCCGCATCGCCCGTTCGTGCTCCCTCGAGGCGGCCTCCTCGACGCGTTGACGCGCCACCCGGACCGCCTCGTCGGGGAGCACCGTGCCCGCCTCGCGGAGCTCCGCGATCGCCGCCTCGACCTCGTCACGGGCATCCATGAGGAGCCGGCGGGCCTCTTCACGGGCGCGGGCCTCCTCGCTCCGTTCACGCGCGCGCAGGGCGGCCTCACGCGCCTCGACCTCCTCCCGGAGGCGGGTCAGGTGGGTCCGCTCGCCTTCGAGTTCACTCACGCGCTCCTCCGCTTCGCGCTCGCGCGCCTCGAGCCGTTCGAGGAGATCTTCGAGCGAGGCGGCCCCCTCTGCCACGAGTGCCTCCGCGCGATCGATGACGACCTCGGGCATCCCGCGCCGGCGGGCGATCGCGAGTCCGTACGAGCGTCCCGGGCGTCCCTTGACCAGCCGGTAGGTCGGAGAGAGACGCTCCGAATCGAACTCGAGCGAGGCATTCACGATCCCGCTTCCCTCCGCGTCGAGCGTCTTGAGCGCCCCGAGGTGCGAGGTGGCGATCGTCCGGGCCCCGCGGTGCGTGAGCGTCTCGAGGATCGCGCGAGCGAGCGCGGCGCCCTCCTCGGGATCGGTACCCGTGCCGAGCTCGTCGATGAGCACGAGGGTGCCGCGGTCCGCCTCCTCGACGATCGTCGTCAGCCTCGCGAGGTGCGCGCTGAAGGTCGAGAGGCTCTCGGCGATCGACTGTTCGTCACCGATATCGACGTGCACCGCTCGCGCCCGCGGCAGGCGAGTCCCGGGCCCCACCGGAGGCACGACGCCGGCGCGCGCCAGGAGTACGAAGAGCCCGAACGCCTTCAGGAAGACGCTCTTCCCTCCGGTATTGGGCCCCGAGACGATCAGCGTGCGTTCGCCCGCCTCGAGGGTGAGGTCGAAGGGAACCACCTCTCCCTCCCCCGAACGCTCCACCTGGATGAGGAGGAGGGGGTGGCGGCCGCGCGTCACCCGCACCGTGCCATCGTGGTCCTCGAAGGTCGGTGGGGTCGCCTCCCACTCGAGCGCGACCCGGGCGCGCGCCACGAGGGTGTCGAGATCCACGAGGGCCTCGAGGCTCCCGCCGAGCGCCTGCGCGTGGGGTCGGAGAGCGTCCGAGAGCGCGCCGAGGATGCGCCCGATCTCACGCCGTTCCTCCCGTTCGAGGTCCCGCACCTCATTCATCAGCTCCACCCCGATGGGGGGCTCGACGAAGATCGTCGCACCGGTGCCCGACTCGTCGTGCACGATTCCCCCCACCCGCCCGCGTCCCTCCCGCCGGACCGGGATCACGTAGCGTCCCTCGCGCACCGAGACCGAGGCATCGGGGACGCGGATCCGGTCGTCGAGGGTGCCGATGAAGGCTTCGAGGCGCCGTACCGCGCGCTGGTGGGCACCGCGGAGCGTCGCACGGATCCGCGCGAGCTCGGGGGAGGCGGAGTCGAGCACCTCTCCCTCGGCGTCGACCGACCGGTCGATCCGCGTCTCGAGCTCCGGGAGCTCGACGAGACGCTCGCCGAGCCGCTTCAGCGCCGGGGGTACGTCGGAGCGACGGGCGAAGCTCTCCAGGACGGATCGTCCCGCCGCGAGGAGTCGCCCGAGGGCGTGCACCTCGGCTGCCTCCAGCGTCGACTTCCGCACCGTCAGGCGCCGGAGCACCTCGTCGACGCTCGGGGCCGCCGGCGGGCCCCACTCGGCAGACTCGGCCACGAAGCGCATCGTGTCGGCGACGCGCCCGAGCTCCCGCTCGGCCGCCTCGAAGTCGGCGAGCGGCCTCCGGGCCAGGAGCGCCTCGCGGGCGAGCGGCGACGCGGTGCGCCCCGCCACCCACTCGAGGACGCGGTCGAATTCGAGGAGCGCGAGGGCGGGCCGCGTCACGGCACCCCTCCCGTCACGACGCGAGCATCTCGCGCACGAGTTCCTGTGCGCGTCGACCATCGAAACGTCCCGAGATCTTCGACATCAACGTCCCCATGAGCGGCCCCATCTGATCGGCGCCCTCGGCGATGAGGTCACGGATGATCGCACGCACCGCGTCATCGTCGAGCTCTTCGGGGAGGTAGGCGAGGAGCACCTCGACCTCGGCCTCCTCGCGCTCGGCGAGCTCGTCGCGCCCTCCGGCGCGCATCTGGCCAGCGGCGTCCCGCCGCTGCTTGACGGCCTTCTGCACGACGCCCTGCACCGCTTCGTCGTCGAGTTCGGCGCCGACCTCGATCTCACGGTTGCGGATCTCCGAGAGCGTCATCGAGAGGCACTCGGTGCGGCGTCGGTCACGGGCCTTGCGGGCCTCGACGAGGTCGGACTGGATCTTCTGCTTGAGCGCGTTCATCGCGATGCGAGGCGAGAGGAGAAGGCGTGTGCGGGGGAGGCGAACGCCGGAGAGGCCCGGTCGGCGAAGTCGGCCGACCCCCGGTCCGATCTCATCCGGGAGGCCACCCGAGGGCGCGTCCCCCGAGTACATGATAGTGCAGATGCCCTACACTCTGCCCCCCGTCCTCGCCGATATTCGTCACGAGACGCCACCCCGATCGCTCGATCCCCTCGCGGCGCGCCACCTCCACCGCCGCCTCCTGCAGCGCCCCGAGGAGCGCGCGATCCTCGTCGGTGGTGGTGGAGAGAGAGGCGATGTGTCGGCGCGGAATCACGAGGAGGTGCACCGGCGCCTTCGGGTCGATGTCGCGAAAGACGATCAACTCGTCGGTCTCGAGGACGCGCTCCGAGGGGATCTCGTCGCGGGCGATCCGGCAGAAGAGGCAGGCGTCGGACATCGTGGCGTGCGGAGTGAGAGGAGAGGCTGCGTGGGAGGGTGATCGCGATTCGCTCCAGAATCAAGACCGGGCGACGCATGCGGGGGGCGCGCGAGGCGGCCCGGGAGACCGGCCGCACCATCGGTCCGCCCGGGTCCCGCCGCGAAGCTCAGAGAGATCCCGCGTGCGCTCGGGTCCCCTTCCCGCGGCGGACGCTCCACCCCCACCCTTCCCCGGAGATCCGCGTGGACCTTCTGCACGCACTCGACGAGATCCTCGCCGCCGATCCCGCGCCC
>JAVVEY010000025.1:0-28624 GCA_032250675.1 Longimicrobiales bacterium
GGTGGGGACGATCTGGGCGTCGGCCTCGCACCCGGGGCGGGGCGGGGCGGGGGTGGGACGCCTCGCGGAGGTGGCGCGCTCTCACCCCGCGCCGCGCATCGCGATCGGGGGGGTGACGCCGGCGCGCGCGGAGGAGGCGATCCGGGCGGGAGCGCACGGGGTGGCGGTGGTGCGCGGGATCTGGTTCGCACCCGATCCCCGGGGCGCGCTGATCCGTTATCTTGAGGTCGTCGAAAGAGTCGCGAATCCAGACCCGCCGATACACCCATGAGCGATGCGATTCAGATCCACTTGAATGGCCGCGATCGCGAGGTGGCAACCGACCTCTCGGTGCGCGATCTCATCCTCTCCCTCGATCTCCACCCCGACCTCATCGTGGTGGAGCGCAACCGGGGCATCCTTCGCCGCGAGATGTACGACGACGTCCCCGTGGAACCGGGCGACGTGATCGAACTCGTGCACTTCGTGGGGGGTGGATGAGTCCCGCGACGGAGGCGTCCGCGACGCGCGTCGACGACGCGCCCCTCGTCATCGGGGGGCGACGCTTCACCTCGCGACTCCTCGTCGGAACCGGGAAGTACGCCGACAACGAGATCATGCTCGAGGCGATCCGCGCGAGCGGCTCGGGGTGCGTGACGGTGGCGGTGCGCCGCGTCGACCTCGACCGCAGTCACACCGAATCGATCCTCCATCACCTCGATCCGGAGGAGTTCTTCCTCCTCCCCAACACCGCCGGGTGCTACACCGTCGAGGATGCGATCCGCTACGCCCGCCTCGGGCGCGCGAGCGGCTTCACCGACTTCGTCAAGCTCGAGGTCATCGGCGACCAGGAGACCCTCCTCCCCGACCCGGAGGGCACCCTCGAAGCCGCGCGCGTCCTCGTCGCGGAGGGCTTCAAGGTGATGGCCTACACCAACGACGACCTCATCACCGCGCTCCGCCTCGAGGACGCCGGGTGTGCCGCCGTCATGCCGCTCGCGAGTCCGATCGGATCGGGACTCGGCGTCGTGAACCGCTGGGCGATTCGCCAGATCAAGCGTCGGCTCGAGGTTCCGGTGATCGTGGATGCGGGGCTCGGGACGGCGTCGGATGTCTGTGTCGCGATGGAGGAGGGGGTGGATGGGGTGCTCCTCAACACCGCGATCGCGCACGCCGACGATCCCGTCCGGATGGCGCGCGCGATGCGGTGCGCGGTAGAGGCGGGGCGCGACGCCTTCCTGGCAGGGCGCATGCCGGCCCGGGGGGGTGCGGCCCCCTCCTCCCCGACGCACGGGATGCTCGACTGACGCGGCGCGCATCGCGGGGGCGGCGCGCGGCCTGGGAGGCGATTCGCGCGTCCCACCGGGGACGCCGACTCGACCTCGCCTTCGCCGAGACGGCGAGCGATCTCGACACGCGCGAGCGGGGCTTCGCGCTCGAACTCGCCTACGGGACGGTGCGCCTGCGCGGCCGGTGGGACCACCTCCTCGCGCGGCACCTCTCGCGCGAGCTCGACGCGCTCGACCCCGAGCTCCTCGACCTCCTCCGCCTCGGCGCGCACCAGCTGCTCGCGATGCGCGTGCCCGCATGGGCCGCGATCTCGGAGTCGGTGGAACTCGCCCGCGAGGTCGGGGCGGGACGCGCCGCGGGGCTCGTCAATGCGGTGCTCCGCGCGCTCTCGCGGGATGACGGGGGAGCGGAGCGGTGGCCCGACCCCGATCGCGATCCGGTCGGATTTCTGAGCACGTGGGGCTCCCACCCGCGCTGGCTCGTGGAGCGGTGGCTCGCCCGGTGGAGCTTCGACGAGGTCCGGGCGCTGGTGGAGTTCGACAACGCCGTCCCCCCGCTCCGAATCGTCCCCGCCGACGGCGACCTCACCGCTGCCGCAGCGGCCTTCGCGCGCGAAGGGGTGGAGGTCGAGACGGAGCTGATTCCGGGCACGCTCCGCGTGACGACCTCCGACGTGCCCCGGGC
Source organism: Longimicrobiales bacterium (assembly GCA_032250675.1). GTDB lineage: Bacteria > Gemmatimonadota > Gemmatimonadetes > Longimicrobiales > Gaopeijiaceae > Gaopeijia. The sequence goes on from JAVVEY010000025.1 coordinate 1,954, forward strand.
GCTCTCGATCCATCCGGGCTTCGTGCAGGACGCGGGAGCGGCGCTCGTCGTGCGCTTCGCTGCCGTGCGCAGCGGGGACCGCGTGGCCGATCTCTGCGCCGCTCCCGGGGGGAAGGCCTTGTCGGCCGCTCGCGTGGCGCGATACGTTCTGGCGGCCGATCCCTCCGAGCCGCGGCTCGCCCTCGTCCGCGAGAGCGCGCGGCGACTCGGACTGCCGGTGCACGTCGTGCGTGCCCGGGGTGAGGATCCCCCGGTGAGCGAGCTCGATCTCGTCCTGGTGGACGCTCCGTGCACGGGGACCGGGACGCTCCGGCGTCACCCCGACGCGCGCTGGCGCCTCGAGCCGGAGGCTCCGGCGCGGATGGCAGAGGTGCAGGCACGAATCCTGCTGGGTTCAGCGGACGTCGTGCGTCCGGGAGGGCATCTGGTGTACTCCACATGTACGCTGGAACCCGAGGAGAACGAAGGTGTGATCGCTCGCGTTCTGGCGAAGCGACCCGATTTCACCGTGGACCCTCCCGACGATCCCGCTCTCCCGATGAGGGAGGGCGCGCTCGAGGTGCTCCCGCAGCGTGAGGGGTGGGATGGGGCGTGGGCGATGCGGTTGAGACGAAACCCGATGACGATGGATGAGACGTGACGGCACGACGCGCACGACGCCGAAAGGCGGCGAGAGGCTCGAAACGGCGGAAGAATCGCTCCCGCGCACGGCGCGGCTCGACGGCCCCCTCGCTCCGGGGTCTCCTGGTCGGCGCGCTCGTCGCGGGCGCCGGGCTCGGTGCGGGGTACCTCTTCGCCGTGCTGCTGCTCTTCCCGGCACCCGGTCCCCCGCGGGACACGCGCCCCGCCCCGGATCTGCGCGATCGACCGGTCGAGGCGGCGATGGCGATGACGCTCGAGGCGGGGCTGGAGACCGGGGAGGTCCGCACCCTCCGCCACCCCACCGTCGACTCGGGGTCCGTGCTCGGCCAGTCGCCCCTCCCGGGTCAACTCGCGCGTCTGGGAGATACCGTCGATCTCGTCGTCAGCCTGGGACCCGAGCGTCGCCGTATTCCCGAGGTCGCCCGCCTCCGATCCGACCGCGCTGTCGAACTCCTGCGCGCGACCGGCTTCGAGGTCCTCGTCGACTCGGTCGACAGCCCGATCGCGCGGGGTCGTGTGATCGGGATCGACCCGGATGAGGGAACGCCTCTCGCCCTCCCCGGCCAGGTTGCGCTCACCGTGAGTCTCGGGCCGCCGACGGTCCAGATGCCCTTCATCCTCGGCATGATGGAGGAGGAGGCACGCGATACCCTCGCAATCCTCGGGCTCGAAATCGTCGAGGTCGAGGAAGTCTTCCGCTTCGGTCGTGATCAGGGGCGGGTGGTGACGCAGGACCCCGCGGAAGACACCGAACTCGAACGCGGGGCCCCCGTCCGGATCGAGATCGGGCGAAGAGGCGGAATTCCGCAGGAACATTAGATTTGACGACACGTACGACTTCCACGAGGTGACCGTGTCCAATTCCGATTCCGGGCGTCCGTCCCGACTTCCGTATACCCTTGCGCTCCTTGCGCTCGGCGTCCTGGTCCTCTTTGCCTGGACGTCCCGGGGGAGGTACGTCCCGGTGATTGCCGGCGCCGCGGCCCCCCACTTCACCGCACAGACCCTCGAGGGCGAGGAGGTGAGCCTCGCCGACTACGAGGGGAAGGTGATCCTCCTCAACATCTGGGCGACGTGGTGCCCTCCCTGCCGGGAGGAGATGCCCTCGATGCAGCGGCTGCGCGAGCGCGTCGAGGAGGAGGACTTCGAGATCGTCGCGGTCTCCGTCGATGCGGCCGTCCGGGGTCAGTCCGGTTGGGGAGGACAGATCGGCGGGGATGTCGGCGGGTTCATCGACGAACTCGGATTGAGCTTCGACGTCCTCTGGGATCCCACCGGGGAGATCGCCAACACCTACCAGACCACCGGTCTCCCCGAGTCGTTCCTGATCGGACGCGACGGTGTCGTCTACAAGCGCCTGGCAGGGGCGACGGCGTGGGACGCGGAGGCATACGTGGAGCAGATCCGGCGGCTGCTCTCGTCGTGACGGAGGAACGCCGGTGAGCTTCCTCCCGAGATTCGTCACGCACAACGCGTCGCTCAAGGCGGCGGCCCTCGCCGCGGCCGTTTTCCTCTGGGCGATCACCCCCGCGGACGGGACGCAGCGGGAATCGCTCACCTCGGTGCCGATTCGGGTGCAGGTCGCCGACCTCGCCTGGATGCTGGCCGAGCCTCCCTTTCCCGAGGAGGTCGAGGTGCGGATCTCCGGGCCCGCCCGGGAGATCATCCGGCTGGCGCGCGAAGGGACTTCGGTGCGCGTGCCGGTCGACACCGTCTTCGCCGAGGACACGACGGTGACGCTTCGCCGGGACTGGGTGACGCTGGCGGGTGTCTCCGGACTCGTGGTCGAGGAGATCCTCCCGGCGACGATCGGGTTGACCTTCGAGCCGGTGACCTCGGCGGCGCTGGCGGTCGAAATTCGCACGACGGGAGAGCTCTCCGAGGACCTCGCGCTCGCGTCCCCGATCGGGGTCACCCCCGCCGTGGTGCGGGTTCGGGGCCCGACGCGCATCCTCAATGCCCTCGATTCGATCGCGACCCTCCCCGTCGATCTCTCGACCGTCACCGCGTCGGGGATCCGTTCGGTCCGGGTGGACACGACCGGACTCGGGCCCGCGCTCCTCGACCCCCGCGAGGTCTCGGTCGCCTTCCGGGTCGACACCGCGGAGGAGCGTACCGTCAAGGAGGCGCCGGTTCGCCTGGTCGGCCCCGGCGCATCGGAGTACCGCGTCGAACCCCGGACGCTTCCGATGGTGATCCGGGGCGCCGCGGTGAGGCTGCAGGGTGCGGATCTCTCGGAGGTCGCGTGGGAGATCGACACCCGGGCGCTCGGGATCCTCGCCGTGGGTGAGGAACGGCGCGTGGCGCCGGACGCCGTCGGGGTGCCCCCTCTCCTCCGCCCCTTCGTTCGCGCGGATTCCGTGAGGGTCGTCCGTCCGGGCCTCTTCGACGGGGTGGAGTGGTGAATGCACCGCCCGTCGTGCTCGGGATCGAGACGAGTTGTGATGAGACCTCTGCCGCGGTCCTCGTGGGAGAGCGCGATCTCCGGAGTCACATCATCCTCTCGCAGGACGTGCACGAGGTCTTCGGAGGCGTCGTCCCTGAACTCGCGGCGCGGCACCACCTCCAGCGGATCGACCGCGTCGTGCACACCGCCCTCGATCAGGCGGGACTCACCCTCGACGAGATCGACCTCTTCGCGGCGACGGCGGGGCCCGGACTGATCGGCTCGCTCCTCGTCGGGCTGGGGTGGGCGAAGGCGGCGGCGTGGGCGCGGGGCCGCCCGATGGTGGCGGTTCACCACATGGAGGCCCACCTCTTCGGTCCTCTCCTCGAAGATCCCGACGCGGTGCCCCCCTTCGTTGCGCTCCTCGTCTCGGGGGGGCACACCCTCCTCCTCTGGGTGCCGGAGTGGGGCACGTACCACCTCCTTGGCCGCACCCGGGACGATGCCGCCGGAGAGGCGTTCGACAAGGTGGCCCGCATGCTCGACCTCCCCTACCCGGGAGGCCCCGCGGTCTCCAGCCTCGCCGCCGAAGGAGACCCCACCCGGATCCGGTTTCCGCGTCCGATGCTCTCCTCGACCGACCGACCCGTCGATCCCGCGTACTGGGATCTCTCCTTCTCGGGACTCAAGACCGCCGTGATGAATCGGGTGAATGACGCCCGCGCGCGCAGCGCGCTCGATTCGGAACGGGCAGATCTGGCTGCCGGATTCGAGTGCGCCGCGGTGGATGTACTGGTCTCGAAGACGATGCGTGCGGTGGCGGCGACCGGGGTACCGCGGGTACTCATCGGGGGTGGGGTGGCCGCGAACCGGCGCCTCCGCGAGGAGCTTTCGCGATCGCTCGGCCGGGAAGGACGCCTCTTTTCCGCCTCACCGCGACTCTCGATGGACAACGGCGCGATGGTGGCGAGAGCCGGCCTCTTCCGTTTCGAGCGAGGCGAGATCGCGCCCCCCGACCTGACGGCCTCCCCGACGATGCCCTTTCCGGGGCTCGTCGAGGCGCTTCCCTCCGACCTCCTATCCGGCGCCGTACACGGCGCCGACTGACTCCCGTACGAGGCCTCTTCGTGTATCCCAATCTCTTTCGCTTTCCTGACGGATTTCCCCTCCTCGGGGGAGAGTACGTGACCTCCTTCGGCGTCATGGTCTTCGCCGCCTTCATCGTGGGGGGGACGGTCATCCGTTCGGAGCTCGAACGGGACGGGTATGACGGCGAACTCGCCTGGGACTATGTGTTCTGGGGTGTCATCGGTGGCATCATCGGTGCCAAGGTGTACTACGTACTCCTCAACTTCGACCGACTCCAGGCGGAAGGGCTTTCCTTCGCCTTCTCGCGTGGCGGGATGGTCTGGTATGGCGGCTTCATCCTCGCCACCGCGCTCGTCGTGCGGGCGGCGATTCGATCGCCCGTGCCCCTCGGGAAGGTTGCGGACTCGGTGGCTCCCGCGCTCGCGATCGGGTACGCCGTCGGCCGCATCGGCTGCCTCCTCGTGGGGGACGACTGGGGTCGACCCACCGACGCGTGGGTCGGGATGACCTTTCCCAACGGTGCCCCACCGACCACCGTCGGAAGCCTCGAAGCCTTCGGGATCGCCGTCGATCCCGCGCTGGTCGAGAAGTACGGAAACGTCATCCCGGTGCATCCGACGCAGATCTACGAGATCGCGCTCTCGACCTTGATCTTCCTCTTCCTCTGGCGCATCCGACGGCATCGCCACGCGGCCGGATGGCTCTTCATGGTGTGGCTCGCCTTCGCCGGCGCCGAGCGCTTCGCGGTGGAGTTCTTCCGGGCCAAGGACGACCGTTTCTTCGGAGTTCTCACCCTCGCGCAGCTCATCAGCCTGGCACTCATCACGGCAGGGATCATCGGCGCCGCGCGCCTGCGCCGTTCTCCCCAGGCGGAGGCGGCGTGACCGGGATTCGATGATCACCCTGGTGCACGCCTCGGACGTCCACTTCGGCGTTCCGCACGCCGCCGCCGCCGCCGGAGCCTTCCTTCGTGCGGCGCACGCGCTTCAGCCTGATGCGGTCATCATCTCGGGTGACCTGACGCAGCGGGCCAAGGTCGCGGAGTATCGTGCGGCCGCGGCCTTCCTCGAGCGTCTCCCCGACGTCCCCCTCGTGCTGACGCCGGGCAACCACGATGTGCCCCTCCTTCGCGTGGCCGAGCGCCTCTTCGCTCCCTTCCGCAACTATCGGTCCTTCATCCGCGACGACCTCGACGAGGTGACGCAGGTGAAGGGGTGTACCGTCGTATCGCTGAACACCGCGGCGCCGCGAACCGCGATCATCAATGGTCGCCTGAGCAGGGATCAGCTCGCCTTCGCCGCCGAGGCCTTCGCGGCCGCGCCCGGGGGAGATCTGCGCGTTCTCGTCGCGCACCATCCCTTCGCGCCGCCCCCCGACTACGAGGGTGCGAGGGCGATCCCCGGCGCGCGCCGACACCTCATGGCGTTCGTGGAGATGGGTGTCGATCTCGTCCTGGGCGGTCACCTGCATCGGGCCTATCTCGCCAATTCGCTCGATGTGCTCCCCGATCCCCATGCGGGTCACCCGATCGTGATCGCCCAGTCGGGCACGACGACCTCGACGCGGGGGCGGGCGCGGGAACGGCGCCGGTGCTCCTTCAATGTCGTGCGCGCCGACGAGCACTCGATCGAGGTCGCGCATCATCACTTCGATGGCGAAGCCGACGCCTTTCGGGCGAGCAGCCTTCACCTCTTCCCGCGGCGCCCCGCAGCGTGGTTGCCCGGGTCGGCGGGCGCCCGTCTCCTCGAGAGCGTCCCGCGGACGGAACCATGAATCGGGGGGACGCGAGATGCTCGTCGTTCGGGATCGTCGCGACCGCGCTCGTCGTCTCCGGACTCCTCGCAGCGCTCCCCTTCGCGGCGCACGCGCAAACCGACCGACCCGAGGTCCGCGAGATCGCCTTTCGCGGCAACCGCGCCTTCTCCGACGATGCGCTCCGTGCGGCGATCGTCAACCGGAGGACCGAGTGTCGGTTCTGGTTCGTGCAGCCCTTCTGCTGGATGGGAATGGGGGTGATGCACGCGCGCCAGTACCTCGCGCCCCGCCAGCTTCCCCTCGACGTGCTCCGCATCGAACGGTTCTACGCCGAACGCGGGTATCGTGACGCCGATGCGGACACCGCCATCGTCCAGGCCGGCGAGAAGGTCGAGGTCATCTTCACCATCGAGGAAGGTGTGCCGATCGTGATCGACTCCCTCGGCTTTCAGGGGCTGGAATCGGTGCCGCCCGCGAGGCGAGCGTCGCTCGTGAAGGATCTTCCCATCCGGGTCGGAGATCCGCTCGATGCGATCCGGATCGACGAGGCGCGCCAGCTGATCCTCAAGCGGCTGCGGGAGGTGGGGTACGCGCACGCCGATGTTCTCATCGACCAGTTCATCCCGGCGGGGACCCGGAGGGCCTCTCTCGACTTCATCCTCGACACCGGACCGGAGGTCCGGATCGGGGAGATCGTCGTCGTGGGGAACCAGATTCTCGACGAGCGGAGTGTCCGGCGCATGGTCCCCTTCGATTCGGGTGACCTCTACAACAGACGGGCGCTCGAAGATGGTCAGAGAAATCTCTTCGGACTCGACGTCGTGCGTCTCGCGAGCGTGACCGAGCAGGGGGCGATCTTCGACACCGTCATGCCGATCCGGATCGGTGTCCAGGAGGGGACGCTGCATCGGGTGCGTACGGCGGTGGGGTGGAGTACCTCGGACTGCGTGAATGCCGAGGCGTCGTGGGCGTCGCGCAACTTCTTCGGGGGTGCGCGTCGCCTTCAGATACGGGCACGCGTGGCCAATATTCTGGCGCAGGACTTCAACGACAGCGCGTGCCCGCAGGCGGGGTCCGGGGAGTTCGCTGATCTCGACGGGCAGGTCTCGGTGGCACTCATCCAGCCGTGGATCTTCTCTCCTCGCAACTCCTTCAGCGCGAGTGCCTTCCTCGAGCGCGAAAGCCTCCCCGACGTCTTCATCCGCGAGGCGCTCGGGTTCAATGTGGCGCTCTCCCGCGCGCTTGCGCCCGGTGTCTCGGCGACGCTCTCGTGGGAGCCGCAGTTCGCCAGGCTCGAGGCGGCCGAACTCTTCTTCTGCTCGAGCTTCCGCGCGTGCACGGAGGACGACATCAGCCTCTTCCGCTCGTCCAACTGGCTCGCACCGGTCCGGCTTACCCTGGCGATCGATCGCGCGAACCAGCTCTTCAACCCGACCGCCGGGTATCAGGCCACCTTCTCGGTCGAGAGCGCGTCGGAGATCACCGCATCGGACTTCAAGTACCGGCGGGCCGAGGCTTCCGCCGCGAAGTATATCGAGATCGACGACGGCACGGTCCTCGCGCTGCGGGCTTCCGGGGGGGTCGTGACCGCCGGAGAATTCTTCCGCCTCGACGATGGGGAGAACCTCCAGGATATCGTCCACCCCGAAAAACGATTCTTCTCGGGGGGCGCAAGCTCGGTACGTGGCTTCGCCGAGAATCGGCTCGGTCCCCGCGTGCTCTCGGTGCGTGCGGAACGCCTCCTCGAGGCGCCCGCGGTGGGGGAGCCCGCGGCGTGCAGCCCCGAAGAGGTCTTCGTCGCCAGCTGCGACGCGACCGGTGTGCGGCAGTCCGCCTTCGCGCAGCGTCCGACGGGTGGAACGCGCTCGATCGGAGCGAATCTCGAACTGCGCTTTCCCTTCGACGAGGGGCGCTTCCAGTTCGTTCCCTTCGTCGATGCCGGCCAGGTCTGGGATCGCAGCGACGACGGAGGATTCGACTCGATCGAGATCACGCCCGGGGTCGGATTTCGATACCTCAGCCCGGTCGGACCGATCCGCCTCGATCTGGGACTGCGTCCCAATGAGACGGATGCGCTGCGGGTGATCTCGAGCGGGATCCGCCCCTTCGATCCGATGCAGGATGCGCTCGAGGATCGCATCGAGGTCAGGGGAACGGATGGCACGATCGGGCCGATCGACTGGGTTCGCACCTCCGACCTCCTCTTCATGGACCCCAGGGTACGCTTTGAACGCAGCGATGGACTCCTGAATCGGGTCCAGCTCCATATCTCGATCGGTCAGGCATTCTGAACGATGTCCGATCCGCCGCTGCGCCCGTCACCCCCTGAAGAGGGAGAGAGCTCGACCGCCGACGCGCGACCGACGCGACGCTCCCGGCGTGTCGGCCGCTTCACCCTGCGAGCTCTCCTCGGGGCCGCGGGGCTCGCCACGCTGCTCGCCGTCACCCTGCTGCGGACCGCGCTCGGACACCGGGTGGTGCTCGAATGGGGGCTCGACCGGGTGCGGGCCGAGGTCGCCGGAAGCATCGAAGTCGGCGAGATCGAGTCGGCGAACCTCCTGCGCGGCGCGCGCCTCCGCCGGGTCCGCCTCCTCACCCCGGAGGGTGAACCCTTCGTGGTGGCGGATTCCGTCGAGGCGAGCTACAGCATCCTCGCGCTTCTCGATCGCAGGATCGGATTGTCGGGGGTGCGGGTGTGGGGTGCGGAGATCGAGATCGAGAAGCCGACTCCCGCCGCGGCCTCGACCTGGGAGCGGTGGCGCTACGGTGGGCCCAAACCGGTCCCGGTCGAGGGAGAAGCACCGGGGGACGCTGGGGGTCCGTCCGCCTCCGGCGGGGTCACCCTCTCCGGTGTCGAGCTCGACGGGATCGCGTTCCGCCTCCGGTGGCCCACCGACCTCGACCCGGACGGGCAGGTCCGGGTCGAGACGGAGGGGCCACCCAGGGTGGCGCTCGACGTCGATCTGGCGACCGCGCGCCTCCCCCTCGTGCGGGTCGGGGGGAGGGGAGCCCCGACGCGTATCGAGATCGGAGACGCCGTCCTCCGGGTCGACCTCCTCCATCGCCCCCTCTCGATCGAGGCGCTTCGGGGCGAGGTCATGATCGACGACGACCTCGTCGGGGTGAACCTCCGTGAGGTGAGGCTCCCGCAGGGGCGCGGGGAAGGGACCGTGGCGGTGGCTCGCGGCACCGACGTCGATCAGCGCGTCGAGCTCTCTCTCACGCTCGACGAGGTGGACACCAGCACGCTCGACTGGATCTTTCCCGATCTTCCCGCGCTGACCGGACGCTTCGGGCTCGTCGGTCAGGTCCGACGCGAGGAGAGCCGGTGGAGCATGCGCGACGCCGAGCTGCTCTGGGAGGGCGCGGATCTGCGCGGAGGAGGCACGATGGTGCTCGCGGACGAGTCGATGCGGCTGTCGAGCGTCGAGGTGAGTGCCTCGGATCTCCCCCTCGCCGCCCTCTCCCGCTGGCTCCCCGAGGGTGCGCGGCGGGGCGGGCGCATCGGGGGACGCGTGGCGCTCGACGGTACGCTTCGGGCTCTCGAGGTCGAGAGTGAGCTCACCTGGACCACCCCTCGCGAGCAGCTCGTCGCCCTCCGCGGCGGGGGTGTGCTCACCGGGCTCGACACCGAATCGGTCGGATTCGAAGGGTTCCGCGTGGTGCTCGCCCCCTTCGAATGGTCCGCGCTTCGCCGTTCGGCCGGCATCCCGGTCCCCTTCGACGGTCCGGGGTATGTCGAGGCGGAACTCCGCGGAAGTCTCGCCGCCGGCCTCGAGATCTCCGCCGAGCTGCGCCGTCTGGGAGATCCCTCGTCGCCACGGAGATCGCGCGTCCTCGTCGACGGTGTGCTGATCTCCGACCAAGGCGAGCTCGGGATCGATCTCGACGCCGAGTTCGCCCCCTTCGTGCTCGACATCCTCCGCGTCGGTGCGGATTCGGTGAGTGGAGGGCGGCGCCTTCCGGTCACCGGTGCGGTGTCGGGCACGCTTCGACTCGCCGGAACGACACGCGCACTCCGCGCGACGGGAGAGCTCCGGGATGACGTCGGATCGCTCCGCTTCGAGGCTGCCTTCGACCCGCGCGACCCGACCACGGGCTATCGGCTCTCGGCGCAGGTGACGGAGGTGTCGGGGGCGCTCTTCGATGACCTCGACGAAACGACGCAGCTCACGGGCGAGATCGAACTCGCGGGGACGGGCACGAGCTTCGAGGCGACGCGGGCGAACGGCTATGCGCGTATCGTTGCGTCGCGCATCTCCGGGATCGAGGTCGACACCCTGGTGGCGCGCGCCCGCCTCGACGGGCGACAGCTCGCGCTCGACTCGCTTCGCGGTCGGATCGGAGGGTTCGAGGTCGATGGTGACGGGAGCCTCGCCCTCACCGAAGCGCAGCCGTCGGGCACGATCCGCGCGGACTTCTCCACCCCCTCGCTCCTCGGTCTGCGCGCCTCCTTCCTGGGCGACAGCGTCATGGCGCGCCCCGAAGAAGGGTTGGCGCGTCGGGCGCTCGAGGCACTGGGGATCGATCCCGACACCCTTCCCCTCCCCGAAGACGTCGCGTGGGATGGCTCGGTGCGCGGCTCGGTGACGCTCCGCGGCTCACTCGAATCTTTCGGTCTCGAGGGACACGCGGTGGCCCGTCAGGTCCGGATCGGCCGCGAGCGCGTCGATTCGGTCACCCTCGTCGTGTCGGGAGAGGGCCTTCCGGGCGCGTCTGCGTCGATCACCCTCGACCTCGCCGCCGAAGAGATCCTCGTCTTCGACCGCACCTACACGGCGGCACACCTCGGGGGCGAGTTCACGCGGAGTACGGGCGATCTCTTCGTGACGCTCGAACGGGGCGAGGCGGAGAGCTACCGCGCCTCGGGCGCGTATACCTCCGAGCCCGAACTCCTCCGCGTGCGGATCGACACCCTCATCGCGCGCTTCGACTCGCTCGCATTCAGACTTCCGCGGCCCGCCGCGATCGCCTGGAGCGACTCCGCCCTCACCATCCGGGAGTTCGAGCTGCGCCGTGACGGTCCCGAACCGGTCGTGATCCGCGCGGACGGGCGGGTGCCGCGGAGGGGGGCCGCCGACTTCGCCTTCTCCCTCCAGGGGTTCGACCTCGCTCGCCTCCCCCAGGTGCTTCAGCGCCCCGACCTCGAGATCGGAGGACGTATCAACCTCGAAGGACATCTGGGAGGGACCGCGGCATCCCCGACGATCGACGGCACCGTCCAGGTCGACACGCTCCGGTGGGGGCGTCTCGAATTCGGCACGGTGAAGGGGAGGATCGAGTACCGGGATCGTCTGGCGGCGCTCGAACTCACCGCGACGCGCGAGGGCGATGTCGTCCTCGACGTCTCGGGCGACGTCCCGGTCGACCTCGCGCTCCTCCCCGGGACCGACCGCTTTCTCGACCGGGAGATGCGGATCGAGGTGCGCGCGGACGATCTTCCCGCAGGCGCCACCGTCGCCCCCCTCGAGGATCTCGAAGATGTCGAGGGACGCGTCTCCGGCCGCTTCAGGATCGCGGGGACGATCGAGGATCCGCGGACCTCGGGATCTCTCACGATCGAGGATGTCGCGTGGACGGTCGGATCGCTCGGCGTGCGGCACCGCGAGATCAACGGGACCGCCGAACTCGCCGAGAACAACCGCCTGCAGATCGCGCTGACCGGACGATCGGGCGGGAGTGTTACGGTGAATGGGACGATCACCCTCAACCCGCTCGACGACCCTGCGTTCGATCTCGACTTCGCCTTCAATCGCTTCCGCGGGGTCAATCGACGCGACATGGAAGGGATCTTCTCGGGCCAGGTTCACCTCTCGGAGACGTACCGCAGCCCTCTGGTGACGGGGAGTCTTTCGGTGGACGAGGGTACGCTCCACATCGACGAATTCGTGCGGAATGCGCAGGTCGTCGACCTCTCCGACCAGAACCTCGCGGGGCTCCGCGGGGATCTCGTCCGGAGGGAGCCGGCGAACCGGCTGCTCGAGATCGAGGGCAATCCATTCATCAACGGGCTCCGGACGGAGATCGATCTCTCGGTCGAGAACAATACGTGGCTCCGGGGACGAGATCTCGAAGTCGAGCTCGTCGGCGATGTCCTGATGGTCTTCGATCGGCGTGTCCGCGACTTCGCGCTCGACGGAGAACTCGTGGCCCGTCGCGGGCAGTACACAACGCTCGGACGCACCTTCCAGGTACGGGAAGGGACGGTCGGTTTCATCGGCACTCCCGGGATCAATCCGATCCTCGATATCACCGCGGAGGCGCGGGTACGCCGACGGGAGTTCGGCGATCTCACGATCAGGGCCAATGTGGTCGGCACCCTCGTTGAGCCGCGCGTCGAACTCTCGTCCGATGAGGACGACCTCTCCGAATCCGACCTCATCAGCTATCTGATGACGGGACAGCCCGCGGCCGGCGTGACGTCGAGCCTCGGGGGTCAAGAGGATCAGCGAGGGAATGTCGCGGTCGGGGCGCTGGCCTCCGTCGGAGTGGGATCGATCTTCTCGCAGATCGGCTCCTTCGCCTCGCAGCGCACCGACCTCATCGACTACCTCTCGATCACCGGTGTGTCCGACGCCGCATTCGGTGGCTCGGAGGAGAGATCGGCCTTCTCGTCGGCGCAGGTCGAGGTCGGCCGGTATTTCGTCGGGGGCGATGTCTTCGGTGCCGTCGTCTTCCAGGCCGCCGCGCTCGGCACCCAGCCCGTCGGGGGTGCGCGCCTCGAATGGCAGACCTCCGAGCGCTTCCACGTCGAGGCCTTCTTCGAGGACCGCTTCCTCCGCACCGGGAGCCTCGGCGGGCTCGCCGAGCTCGGCGCGGGCTCCTCCTTCGTCTTCGGCCTCTCCTTCGTGCGCGAGTGGGGGTACTGAGGGGGGTGAAGGGGATGTGCAGCCGTCGTCGGACCCGCGAGGCACGGATGCGGTGCCCGGAAGTGGAAAACACCACCCCTTTTCTACTTCGCCTCTCGTCGAGGCTGCCTCGAAGTGGAATTTGAGGCGATATTCCACTCGAAGGGCGAGAAAGACGTCGTGTAAGTGGAAAAAGGGTGGGATATTCCATCACATCACGGCACCTCACCGCACATCACTCCGGTCAGGTGGATGCCCCCCAGGGGGGGAACGCGGCTCGCCCCCCTTCTTCGACACCCCTCCGGGCGCACGACCGGATCCGGTCGGACCGCTGCGGGTAGATCGGTGTGCAGCACAGCAGCTCCCGTGCGTTCGGGGCAGGGGAGACGTTGATCCGGATACGACTCGCAAGGAAGAACGATTCGCCATGCAGATCTTCAAGGTCATCACCCTCATGACGGGGCTCACGGTCCTCCTCGTTGCCGCCGGTGGATACTTCGGTGGCTCGACCGGCGCCGTCATCTTCTTCGGAATCGCGCTCGCGATGAATCTCGGCTCGTACTGGTTCAGCGACCGCGTCGTCCTGCGCATGTACCGGGCGCGCGTGATCGAGCCCGGAGATGCTCCGGAGCTCCACGAGATGGTCGAACGCCTCGCGCGGCGCGCGGATCTCCCGACGCCCACCGTCGCGATCGCGCCACACCGGCAACCAAACGCCTTCGCCACGGGGCGTGACCCCGAGCACGGGGTCGTCTGCTTCACGCAGGGGATCCTCGAGGCGCTCTCGTACGAGGAGCTCGAGGGGGTGACGGCGCACGAGCTGGCTCACATCAAGCACCGGCACATGCTCGTCGGCGCGATCGCCGCGACGATGGCCGGGGCGGTGACGATGCTCGCCACCGTGGCGCGCTGGGGTGCGATCTTCGCGGGAGGCCGCAATGGGGATCGCAATCCGATCGCGATTCTCGCCATGAGCATCGTCGCTCCGCTCGCCGCGGTCATCGTCCAGATGGCGATCTCTCGCCAGAACGAGTTCCAGGCCGACCGCACCGCCGCCGAGATCACCGGTACGCCGGCGGGGCTGGCGAGCGCCCTTCGCCGCCTCGACGTGGCCGCACGCGGGATCCCGATGGAGGTCAATCCGGCCGCGGCGCAGCTCGCGATCGTCAGCCCCTTCAGTGGACGGCGCGGGCTCTCCACCCTCTTCTCGACGCACCCCCCGATGGAAGAGCGCATCGCGCGTCTCCTCGACGCGTGAAGCAGGACCACCTCGTCATCCGGGGTGCGCGGGAGCACAATCTCAGGGGGATCGATCTCCGGATCCCCCGGGAGCGGCTCACCGTGGTCACGGGGCTCTCCGGATCGGGGAAGAGTTCGCTCGCCTTCGACACGATCTACGCCGAGGGGCAGCGGCGCTATGTCGAGTCGCTCTCCGCCTACGCCCGTCAGTTCCTCGGGCTCATGGAGAAACCCGATGTGGATGCGATCGAGGGGCTCTCGCCCGCGATCTCGATCGAACAGAAGACCGTCTCACGGAACCCGCGCTCGACCGTCGGGACGGTCACCGAGGTGTACGACTATCTCCGACTCCTCTGGGCACGGGTGGGGATCCCGCACTGTCCCGAATGTGGCGATCCGGTGCGGCGTCAGAGCACGTCGCAGATCGTGGATCGCATCCTCTCGTGGGAGGAGGGGACACGGATCCAGCTCCTGGCACCGCTCGTGCGGGGGCGCAAGGGCGAGTTCCGCGAGGTCTTCGAGCGCGCCCGCCGCAACGGCTTCGTGCGCGTGCATGTCGATGGGGAGACGTACGACCTCACCGCGCCGCCGAAGCTGAGCCGGTACGAGAATCACGACATCGCGGTGGTCGTGGATCGCCTGAAGGTCGATCGCGAGGATCCACAGCGGCTCACCGAATCGGTCGAGACCGCGCTGCGCACGGGCGAAGGCACGCTCGAGGTGCTTCGCCACGGTGCCGACCGCGACGCCGAGCCGGAGATCAGCCTCTTCAGTGAGGAGTACGCGTGCGCGAAGTGCGGGATCTCGATGGAGGAACTCGAGCCCCGGCACTTCTCCTTCAACTCGCCGCGGGGCGCGTGCGAGGAGTGTGACGGCCTCGGCACGCGCAAGGAGGTCAACCCCCATCTCCTCATCGGGGACGGATCGCTCTCGATCATGGAGGGTGTCGTCCTCCCGTGGGGCGCGCCCGGAGGACACCTCGCCCGATCGGTGATCCCGGGGCTCGCGGCAGCGTATGAGTTCGATCCCGCTACGCCGTGGGCGGAGCTCGAGGAGCTCACGCGGGATGCGGTCCTGCACGGCTCCGGGTCGATGCTGATCCGCTTTCCGTACCGATCGGGTGGGAGGAAGGCCGAGGGGTACTACGAGGATCGGTGGGAGGGCGTGGTCGCGTCGGTGCAGCGCCGCTACGCGGAGACCTCGTCGGACGCCGTGCGCACCCAGCTCGAAGCGTACATGTCGACGCTCTCGTGTCAGAGCTGCGGGGGATCGCGACTCCGTCCGGCGGCGCTCGGCGTGCGGGTGGGAGGACGGAGCCTCGGAGAGATCGTCGACCTCCCGATCGGTGAGGCGCTCACCCTCTTCGAATCGCTCCAGCCCGGCGCTCCCGACCTCCCGGAGGCGATCGCGGGGCCGATCCTCAAGGAGGTCCGTGAGCGCCTGAGATTCCTCGTCAATGTGGGCCTCTCCTACCTGACCCTCGGGCGCTCCGCGGGGAGTCTGTCGGGGGGCGAAGCGCAGCGGATCCGGCTGGCGACGCAGATCGGGAGTGGTCTCGTGGGGGTGCTCTACATCCTCGACGAACCCTCGATCGGTCTGCACCAGCGGGACAACCACCGCCTCCTCGGGACGCTGCGGTCACTGCGAGATCTGGGGAATACGGTGCTCGTCGTCGAGCACGACGAGGACACGATCCGTGCGGCCGACTGGATCGTCGATCTCGGTCCCGGCGCGGGACGCCATGGCGGACGCGTGGTGGCCGAGGGGCGCCTCGACGATGTGCTCGCGGCCCCGGAATCGCTGACCGGCGCCTATCTGCGACGCGATCGCGAGATCGAGATCCCCTCCGAACGGCGCGTCCCCGATCCCGAGCGGGTGTTGAGGGTGCGGGGCGCGCGCGGCAACAACCTCCGCTCGCTCGACGTCGCCTTCCCGCTCGGCGTCTTCATCTCCGTGACCGGTGTGAGCGGGTCGGGGAAGTCCACACTCGTCAATGAGACGCTCTATCCCGCGCTCGCCCGCCACCTCCACCGGGCGAATGCGGCACCGGCGCCCTCTGCGGCGATCGAGGGGATCGAACATCTCGACAAGGTGATCGATGTCGATCAGTCGCCGATCGGACGGACGCCGCGCTCCAACCCCGCCACCTATACCGGCCTCTTCACCCCGATCCGCGACCTCTTCGCGAGCCTTCCGGAGTCGCAGATGCGGGGCTACCAGCCCGGCCGATTCTCCTTCAATGTGAAGGGGGGGCGGTGCGAGTCGTGCTCGGGAGACGGTCTCGTCAAGATCGAGATGCACTTCCTCCCCGACGTCTACGTCTCGTGCGATCTCTGCAGGGGCAAGCGGTACAACCGCGAGACCCTCGATGTTCGCTACAAGGGCAAGAATATCGCCGACGTCCTCGAGATGACGGTCGACGAGGCGCTCGGCTTCTTCGATCCGGTGCCGAAGATCCGCGAGAAGCTCCAGACCCTCTCCGATGTCGGGCTCGGCTACATCCACCTCGGGCAGTCGGCCACGACGCTCTCGGGGGGCGAGGCGCAGCGCGTCAAGCTCGCGACCGAACTCGCCCGACGGCAGACCGGGAACACCCTCTACATCCTCGACGAACCCACCACGGGGTTGCACTTCGAGGATGTGCGCGTCCTCCTCGAGGTGCTGCACCGCCTGGTCGATCTCGGCAATACGGTGATCGTGATCGAGCACAACCTCGAGGTCGTGAAGACCGCCGACTGGGTCATCGATCTCGGGCCGGAGGGAGGGCATGGGGGGGGGATGATCGTGGCCGAAGGCACGCCCGAGGAGGTGGCCGAAACACCCGGATCGTACACCGGCGCGTACCTCGCCCGACTCCTCGAGGGCGTGGAAGCCGGCGCGACGCGCTGACCCGCCGGTCGGAGGGGGGGCTCGGACCCGCCCCCCGCGGCGCTTCCGAGATCGCGGCGCCACCGGGGGAGGTGTTAGGTTGACGGGTCGATGGCGGCACCGGCGCGAAACCCGGTCCCCGGTCGGATCGTAGGAGGCGGATGGACCGTGGCGACGACAGATGACTCGAGCCCCGGCACCCGACCCCGGGTCCGGCTGCTCCCACTCACTGGAGATGATCGATGATCACGCGAGAGGATCTCGAGAGCTTCCTGATCCGCATGGATGCGGACTACGAAGAACTTTCGGAAGGCATGTGGCTGGTGCGTACCGGCAATGGGGGATATCCGATCGTGGTGCACCACTCCGATCCCCTCGTGGTGCTGCGCATGAAGGTGATCGACCTCCCGGCGGAGGCGGGCAGCCTCGAGCTCTATCGCACCCTCCTCGAACTCAACGTGACCGACGTGGTACATGGTGCATACGGGCTCGAGGATGGAGAACTCGTGCTCAGCGACACCCTCGAACTCGCCACCCTGGACTTTCAGGAGATCCAGGCGTCGGTGGAGAGCATTCAGCTTGCGGCCTCGGGCCACATGGATCGCATCCGGTCCATGGCGGGCGTCGGGGAGGATTGATCCATGGGCATCTTTTCGAAATTCTCGACGCTCCTCAAGTCGAATATCAACGATCTGATCAATCGGGCCGAAGATCCCGAGAAGATGTTGAATCAGATCATCCTCGACATGCGCGATCAGCTCGCGAAGGCGAAGCGCGAGGTGGCGGCCGCGATCGCCGATGAGCACAAGCTCAAGCAGCAGCTCGAGGACGAGGTCAAGCAGGCCCGCGAGTGGGAGAATCGGGCGATGCTCGCCGTGCAGGAGGGGCGGGACGATCTCGCCAAGCAGGCGCTCATGCGTCAGCAGGAGCATGCGGAGCGGGCGCGGCAGCTCGACGACACGTGGCGCGCACAGTCGTCCGAGACCGAGAAGCTCCGCGGCTCGCTGCGTCAGCTCAACGAGAAGATCGAGGAGGCCAAGCGCAAGCGGAATCTCCTCATCGCCAAGCAGAAGCGGGCCCAGGCGCAGCGGAAGATCCACGAGACGATGTCCGGACTCTCCGACAGCTCCGCCTTCGAGGCCTTCAATCGGATGGCCGACAAGATCGAGGAGAGCGAGAGGAAGAGCATCGCCGCCGCGACGATCAATGAGGATCTCACCCACGATTCGCTCGAGGACCAGTTCAAGCAGATCGAGAAGGGAGGAGCGTCGGGAGCCGCGGAGGGGCGCCTCCTTGAACTCAAGCGTCAGATGGGGCTCATCGCGGCGGCGCCGGAAGACGATGCGGTCAAGCAGCTCGAAGCCGGTGAGGAGGAGGGTGACGCTGCGGGGGCGTCGGAGGCGGACGCCGCAACGAGTGGCGAGGTCGAGGTCGACGCCGTCGAAGAGGATGCCGACGACGGGATCAGTGAGGCCGAGCTCCTCGAACACTTCAAGGGTCTCGAAAAGAACGCCGAGGCGTGAGTACGGTCTACCTCAATGGGGCGTATCTCCCCGAGGATGAGGCGCGGATTTCGCCCAACGACCGGGGATTCCTCTTCTCGGACGGGATCTACGAGGTCACGCCCGCCTATCGCGGATCGCTCTTCGGGTGGGACCGGCACCTGCGGCGCCTCCTCAAGGGGCTCTGCGAACTGCGGATCGATCAGGAGGTCTCGGGGCTGAAGGCGATGCACTTGGAGGTGCTCGCGCGCAACGGTCTCTCGGATGTGGACACCGCGCTCGTCTATCTCCAGATCACGCGCGGTGCCGCGCCGCGCACCCACGCCTTCCCCACCGAACGCATCACCCCGACGGTCTACGCCTTCGCGCGGGAGTGGCGGCGCGTCTCGCCCGAACGGTGGGCGCGCGGGTTCGAGGCGGTGAGCGTGCCCGATCGGCGCTGGGCTCGAGCGGACATCAAGACGATCTCCCTCCTCCCCAATGTGCTCGCGCAGCAGGCGTCGGTGGAGGCGGGGGTCGACGACGCCCTCCTCGTGCGCGACGGAATGGCGGTCGAAGGGGCCCACCAGAACTTCTTCGCCGTCTTCGGGGGGACGCTCGTGACCCACCCCGCCAGCAACGTCATCCTGCACGGGATCACCCGGAGCTACGTGCTCGAGATCGCGCGGGAGATCGGCGTGCCGGTCGAGGAGCGGCCGATCATGGTCGAGTCGCTCGCCTACGCGGAGGAGGCCTTCTTCACCGGCACGACCACCGAGGTCCGCCCCACCACCCGGATCGACGGGAAGGCGATCGGCGACGGGGTGGTCGGACCGGTGACGCGACGCCTCGCCGAGGCCTATCGCGAGCGCGTGGAGGCGGAGATCTCCGCCTCCACGACCGCGAGAGCCTGACCCCCGCCCGCCCGACCGGATCTGCGTGGAGACCCTCGCCGCCCGGGTGATGGACGCCTGCTGTGACCTCCTCGTCGTACCGAGCGTGGTCGGGCACGAAGCGGTCCTCCTCGATCACCTCGCCGCACGCCTCCGGCGCCCGGGACTCGAGATCATCCGGCACCCGCATGCCCTCGAGGTTTCGGGGGGAGATCCCACGGCACCGATCCTCTCGGCCCACGCCGACCGGCATGGGCTGATCGCTGACGGATCGGGGGCGTTGCAGTACGCGGCCTTCGTCGTGAAGCGGCTGCGGGATCACGAAGATCCCCCGGGTTCGCGTGCCTTCCTCGAACGCATCGCCGAGCGCTTCATCGGCGAGGAGGTGCACGCCTTCGATCCCCGGACGGGGAGCACGATGGGATCGGGGCGCGTGGATCGATCGTGGCTCTGCCCCATACGGGACAACCTGGCCTTCCGGGTTCCCGGCCTGACGCGGCTCCCCGAAGGGACGCCGGTGCGCTACGACGCAGCGTGTGAGGTCGGCGAGGAGAGCCTCTCGGGCCAGCTCGACAATGTGCTGGGTGTCGCGCTGGGCGTGGTTCTCGTCGAAGAGGGCTTTCGGGGCCGGATCGTCTTCACCTGCGAGGAGGAGGCGGGGATGAGCTGGAAACACCTCCTCGATGCGCTCGCGGGCACACCGCCGTCCCGGCGTCTCCTCGTCCTCGACACGAGCCCCTTCCCGGAGGACGCGGAGGGCGGACTGCCCGAGGTCGTGCTCCGTCGTCGCGATGGGAATGGGCGCTTCGCCGGCGCGATCACCGAGGAGGTAATCGAAGCCTGTGGAGCGCTCGGTCTGACCCACGTCATCAAGGATGAGTGGGTCGAGCGCACGACGCCGCCTGGCGAAACGCCGAATCTGGGGCGAACCGAACTCGGGCGGGTGGTGCGCGAGACCGGGGGCGCCTGGAATGGCACCACGGTGCAGATCCCCACCGTGGGGTACCACACGAATCGGGAACGCGCCGAGGCGCGTGCGGTGGTCGGGGTCTACGCGCTCCTGGAACACCTCCTCGGCTGAGGCGCCGTCCTCCCCCCGCTACCGCCCTCCCCCATCCCCATAGAGGAGGTAGGGCATCCGGAGCGCCTCGAAGGCGGCGATCTCGCCGGGCCACCCGGCGGTGAGCGCGGCGAGGCTCTCTCCCCGATCGATCCCCGAGCGCAGGCGGTCCGTGCCGGCGAGGCGATCGAAGTGATCGCTCCGCCACGCCCACCGATCTCCCGCCTGGCGTCGCGCCTCGATCAGCACGGCGAGCGCGGCACGGGTGGGGTCGTACGCGGGGCCGGTCGCGACGAAGCGGACCCCCTTCACGACCTCGCCGTCGAACTTCCCGTCTCCCGGGGTTCGGGGGGTGAAGGTGACCGACTCGAAGCGAAGATCGGGGAGATCGTACGCGCCGAGCGCCTCGAGGAGCGCGTCGGTGTCGAGCCACGGTGCTCCGATCTGCTGGAAGGGCAGAGGGGTCCCCCGGCCCACGCTGAGCGGTGTGCCCTCGAAGAGACACGTCCCGGGGTAGTGCAGCGCGCTCACGATCGAGGGCATGTTCGGCGAGGGCGCGACCCAGGGAAGCTGCGTCCCGGGCCAGGAGAGGTCGCGCGTCCACCCGTCGAGGGGCACCACCGTCAGGTCGACCTCCACCCCGAACTCACCGACGAGGAGACGCGCGAGTTCACCCGGGGTCATCCCGTGACGCATCGGCACCGGGAAGCGCCCCACGAAGGAGGCGAAGTCGGGATCGAGGACATTGCCCTGCACCTCACCCCCGATCGGATTTGGCCGGTCGAGCACGACGAAGGGGATGCCGGCGCCTCCGGCGGCCTCCATCGCCAGCGACATCGTCCAGACGTAGGTGTAGTACCGCGCCCCGATGTCCTGGATATCGAAGAGGAGGACCTCCACCCCCCGGAGCGTCGCGGACGAGGGCTCACGCGTGCCGCCGTAGAGCGAGTGGACCGGGACTCCGGTCGCTTCGTCGACGGTGTCGTCGATCCGGACCCCCGCTTCGGCCGCGCCCCGGATGCCGTGTTCCGGCGCGAAGAGCGCGACGAGTTCCACGCCGGGCGTGCGATGCAGGAGGTCCGCCGTCGATTCGATCTCGGCTCCGACCGAACCGACGAGTCCGGTATGATTCGTGATGAGCCCCACGCGACGCCCGTCGATGAGGTGCAGCGAGTCCTCGATGAGCACCTGGGCGCCCGTCCGCACCGGCGCGCGCGACGCGCTCCCCTCCACCGCGGCCGAGTCGGGGAGGCACGCGGCGGCGACGAGGAGCGCGGTCAGGGGCGCGAGAGTGGAAGATTGTCGAGTCATGGCGTCGCGACCTACGTTGGCGAGTGTGGGGTATGAAGAGCGCTCCTGCACACCGTCTCCGCAAGCGGAAGCCAACGCCGGCCGGACGCCGGCGCCGCTCGTCTTCGAACTCCCCTCCGCCCGGCGCGCACCGGAGGTCTCGCGAGCGGGGTGCCGGGTGCCCTCCACTTCCTTCCTGACCCTCGACATCGATCGCCCGTGATTTCGACCCTTCGCCGTACCCCCGCCGCCGCGATCCTCCTCCTCCTCGTGGCCTGCTCGAACCCCGCGGCGGAGTCCGCGCCGGTCGAGCCCGTTCCGGCGGATACGACTCCCACGACGGCGGTCGCGCATCGACCAGCGGCGCGCGCCGACGAGGCCCG
The DNA here is from genome assembly GCA_032250675.1 of Longimicrobiales bacterium. Taxonomy (GTDB): domain Bacteria; phylum Gemmatimonadota; class Gemmatimonadetes; order Longimicrobiales; family Gaopeijiaceae; genus Gaopeijia. The sequence goes on from JAVVEY010000025.1 coordinate 23,888, forward strand.
GCCGACCCGGCGTCTCGATCCCGCCCTGCAGCGCGTGCAATGGGTCGAAGCCGAACTCGCCGGGATGTCGCTGCACCAGAAGGTCGCGCAGATGATCATGCCCTCGGTGCTCGGAACCTATGCACCGAAGGGGAGCGCCGAGCACGAGCGGCTCCGGGAGTGGGTGGAGGAGTACGAGGTCGGCGGCTTCGTGATGTCGGTGGGCTCTCCGATGGGCGTCGCGCTCAAGCTCAACGACCTGCAGTCGCATTCGCGCCTCCCCCTCCTCGTGGCCGGCGACTACGAATCCGGCGTGGGGTTCCGGCTCTCGGGGATCCTGCACGCCTCGACCGATATCTCGCTGGGGGGTGCCACCAACTTTCCGACCCTCATGGCGCTCGGGGCCGTGAATGACGCGGGTCTCGCGTATCGGATGGGCCGGATCACCGCCGAGGAGGCGCGCGCCGTCGGGGTTCACGTCGCCTTCGCGCCGGTGCTCGACGTCAACAACAACCCCGAGAATCCGATCATCAATGTGCGCTCGCTCGGCGAGGATCCCGACATGGTGTCCCGCCTCGGCACCGCGCTGGTCCGGGGGATGGAGGAGCACGGGATGATCGCTACCGGGAAGCACTTCCCCGGTCATGGGGATACCGACACCGATTCCCATATCGGACTCCCGACGATCACGGTGGACCGCGCCCGGATGGACAGCGTGGAACTGAGGCCCTTCCGTAACGCGATCGAGGCGGGGATGACCGGGGTCATGACCGCGCATATCACCGTACCCTCCATCAATGGAGGGACGATCCGGCCCGCCACCCTCTCCGCGCCCGTCCTCACCGGACTCCTCCGGGGAGAACTCGGATTCAACGGCCTCCTCTTCACCGATGCGATGGACATGGGGGCGATCGATCGCGAGTACGGGCGGGATGAGGCGGTGATCCTCGCGGTCGAGGCCGGGGCGGATGTTCTCCTCATGCCGCCGTCGGTCCCGGACGCGATCGACGCGGTGGTCGGCGCGGTCCTCACCGGGCGGATCCCGGAGGATCGGCTCGACGCGTCGGTGCGGCGGATCCTCACCCAGAAGTACCGCCTGGGGCTCGTCGAGGACCGGATGGTGGAGATCAACGCCGTGCAGGAGATGGTGGGGATCCCCGCACACATCGAAGTCGCTGCCGAAATCGCGCAGAGGTCGATCACGGTACTCCGCAACGAGCTCGACCTCCTCCCCCTCCTCGGGACGCGGACGGCGCGCGTCACCTCGGTGACGTATCGCCGGAACAACGACCTTTTCGCGGGGAGGTACTTCGACGCGGAGATGCGCGCCCGCTACCCGCGACTGCGGAGCGAGACGGTGAGTCGCGATACCCCGGTGAGCACATGGGAGGCGCTTCTGCGCGACGCACGGCGCTCGGACCTCGTGGTGGTCTCGCTCCACATCACGGCGCTCTCCTACCAGGGGACGGTCGCTCTCCCGAAGGAGACGATCGACTTCATCAACGGCCTGGTCGAGGCGGGCATACCGCACGTCGTGATCTCCTTCGGGAACCCCTACCTCCTGCGCGAGATCGAGGATGTCCAGGCGTACGCTCTCGCCTGGAGCGGGAGTGAGGTCAGCCAGCGCGCGGCCGCCGGCGCGCTCTTCGGCGACTTCGCGATCGAGGGGCGAGCCCCGACGCGCGTGACCGAAGATCTTCCGATCGGATCGGGTCTCACGATCCCCGCGCGCGGAAACGGCCGGTGAGACGCCCTCGTCGAGGGTCGGGCCCGCCCGCCGCGATCCTGCCGCTGGCCGCCGCGCTGATCGCGCTCGGGGCACCGGCATCGGTGCTCCCCCTGCCTCCGGGGCTCCAGCCGGCGCGCGTCCTCGCGCTCTCGGCGCAGGAGACCGGAGTCCCCGAAACCCCGACCGAAGCGGGCTTCGATCCCGGGGTCCTCGCGCGCCTCGACGCCTTCGTCGATTCGGCGGTGGCCGACGGCGTGGCGCCCGGCGCGACGATCGCGATCGGTCGCGCCGACGGCTTCACCTGGATCGAGAGCTACGGCGTGCTCGACACCGTCGGTGCGGTCGCGGGCGTCCCGACGTCCTCGCGCACGATCTGGGACCTCGCATCGCTCACCAAGGTGATCGGGACCACGACGGCCGTGATGCTCCTCGTGGACGAGGGCCGCCTCTCGCTCGATGATCGCGTCGTGACGCACCTCCCCACCTGGGCCGCCGGCGACCCGCGCAAGGGTGATGTGACGATCCGGCATCTCCTCACCCACCGGGCGGGTCTCGCGCCCTTCCGGCGCTGGTACCTCGAACTCGAAGGTCGCGAGGCGATCGATCGGGCGATCGACGCCGAGCCGCTCGAGGCGGAGCCGGGGACGCGCGAGCGCTACTCCGACATCGGCGCGATGACGCTCGCGCGGGTCGTCGAGGCGGTCAGTGGCACCTCGCTCGACACCTTTCTGCGCGAGCGACTCTTCATCCCCCTCGGGATGCGCGACACCCACTTCACCCCTCCCGCCTCGCTCCGGGACCGGATCGCGCCGACCGAGCTCGATACGATCTACCGGGGCTACCACCTCCACGGCGAGGTGCACGACGAGAATGCGCACGCCTACGGCGGGGTGGCCGGGCACGCGGGACTCTTCTCGACCGCCGAAGACCTCGCGCGCTTCGCTCGACTCTTCCTGCGGGAGGGGGTGGCCGACGACGGCACGCGTCTGCTCGAGGCCGCCACGGTGCGCGACTTCGTGCGTCGGGTGGCGTCGACCTCCTCGCGCGCGCTCGGGTGGGATACACCCTCCGGCCCGAAATCGTCGGCGGGCGAGTGGATGACGTCGCGCGCCTTCGGGCACACCGGCTTCACCGGAACCTCGATCTGGATCGACCCCGAACTCGACCTCTTCGTCATCGTGCTCACGAATCGTGTGAACCCGACCCGCGAGAACACGCGCCACGCATCGATGCGGCGTGAGGTCGCCAACTTGGCGGTGCAGGCGCTGATCGACCGCGAGGTGATCCCCCGGGAGGGGGCGGGAGGGTGAGCGAGGCGGTCGCGCCGATCGATTTCGTGGTCCTGGCCCTCTGGCTCATCGGGGTGACGGTGTGGGGGTCGTGGCTCGGCCGCGGCGCACGGGGCGGGAAGGACTACTTCCTGGGCGGGAGGAATCTCCCCTGGTGGGCCGTACTTCTCTCGGTGGTGGCGACCGAGACGAGTACCCTGACCTTCCTCAGTATCCCGGGCGTCTCCTACCTCGGTGCGCTCACCTTCATGCAGCTCACCCTCGGCTACCTCGTCGGTCGCGTGGTCGTGGCCGCCTTCTTCCTCCCGGCGTACGCACGCGGCGAGATCTCGACCGTCTACCAGCTCCTCGAGACGCGTTTCGGGTCGGGAGTTCGGCGCGTCACCTCGGGGATCTTCATGATCACGCGCCTCCTGGCGGATTCCGTGCGCCTCTTCGCAACCGCGATCCCCCTGGCGCTCATCACGGGGTGGTCGTATCCGGTCTCGATCGCCGTGATCGGCGGGCTCACACTCGTCTACACCTGGGCGGGAGGGATCCGCGCGGTGGTGTGGGTCGATGCGGTACAGATGGGCCTCTACCTCGGAGGCGCGCTGATTGCGGCCTTTGCGCTGCAGTCGGTCGTTCCCGGGGGATGGGGGGCGATCCTCCAGGAGGCGGGAGCGGCGGGCAAGCTCGCCCTCGTCGACACGCGTTTCGACCCCGGGGTCGCCTACACACTCTGGGCGGGGGTGCTCGGGGGCGCGCTCTTCACGATGGCGTCGCACGGGACCGACCACCTCATCGTGCAGCGTCTCCTGACGTGCCGCTCGCTGCGCGATTCGCGTCGCGCGCTCGTGGGATCCGGCGTGCTCGTGATCGGGCAGTTCCTCGTCTTCCTCCTCCTCGGGCTCGGACTCTGGGTCCACTTCGAGGGACGCACCTTCGCCTCGAACGACGCGATCTTCGCGACCTTCATCGTCGAGACGCTCCCCCCCGGGGTGACGGGTCTCCTCGTCGCCGGAGTCTTCGCGGCGGCGATGTCGTCGCTCTCGAGCTCGATCAATGCGCTCGCCTCGGCGACCGTGTACGACTTCTGGGCACCCGCCGTCGGCGCGGTCGACGACGACGAGGGGACGTTGCGCGCCGGGCGGATCTTCACCCTCGTCTGGGCCGCACTCCTCATCGGCGGCGCGATCCTCTTCATCCCCTTCGGGATGGGAACGACGGCGGTCGAGGTCGCGCTCGCCGCCGCGTCCCTCGTCTACGGGGGGCTCCTCGGCGTCTTCCTCCTGGCGCTCTTCTCTCCGCGGGCCGATGGGCGCAGCGCGACCCTCGGGATCGCGGCCGGGGTGGGTGTGGTCGCCGCGGTCTGGATCGCGGGACGAGTCGACGTCCTCCCCTTCGCGCTCGCCTGGACGTGGTTCGTCCCGGTGGGGGGGGCGGTCACATGGATCGTCGGGACGCTCTTCGGTACTGGGGCGCCCGCCCGCATCCGCGCGCACGGGCCCGCAACCGGGACCGCTCACGCAGTGGATCCCGGTCAGACGGTGGATCGCGTCGACGCGGCTGGCAGCGGGCGATGAGCGTGTGCGTCATCGGGGTCGACGGCGGGGGGAGTCGGACGCGCGCCCTCGTGAGTGACACCGCCGCAGGGGAGCTCGCGAGCAGCGAAGGACCGCCCGCTCTCGCCGACGCGGCGCATCCCGAGCGCGCGGCCGATGCCGTCGAGGAGACGGTCCGCCGGGCCGCCGCGCACGC
>JAVVEY010000160.1:0-4882 GCA_032250675.1 Longimicrobiales bacterium
TGGGGCTCGACGCCTCGGGGCGCGCCGGGGCGCTCATGACGCCCGAGCGGATCCGGGCCGACGGCTTCGACGACGTGCCCTACCAGGGCGCGGGGTCGATCACGGTGCCGGGGGCGGTGGCGGGGTGGGAGGCGCTCATCGAGACGTACGGCACCCTCTCGCTGGCCGAGGTGCTCGAGCCCGCGATCGAACTGGCCGAGGGGGGCTTTCCGGTCTCGCCGATCATCGCGCGGCAGTGGGGCGGGCTGGTCGACCTCCTCGAGCGCGACGCGGGCGCGGCGGCCACCTGGCTGATCGACGGCGAGGCGCCCGAGGCGGGCGAGTGGTTCGCCAACCCCGATCTGGGCGCCACCCTCCGGTTGATCGCCGAGGGGGGAGCCGACGCCTTCTACCGGGGCGAGTTCGGGGCGCGCGTGGCCGACGGCGTGCGTGAGCTGGGCGGCTACCTGACGGCGGCGGACATGGCGGCGATGGAGGTCGAGTGGGTCGAGCCGCTCTCGGTGGACTACCGGGGGTGGCGGATCTGGGAGCTTCCCCCCGCGGGTCAGGGGGTCGCCGCGCTGCAGATCTTCGAGCTCCTCGAGCCCTTCGACCTCGCCTCGATGGGGCACAACTCGCCCGCCTACCTGCACCACCTGATCGAGGCCAAGAAGGTCGCCTTCGCGGATCTCGCGCACGTCGCCGACCGTGACTGGCTCGAGGTGCGTCCGGAAGAGCTCCTCGATCCCGCCTACCTCGACGCGCGTCGCGCCCTGATCGATCCGCACCGCGCGGCCGCGCGGCAGGAGCCCGGCGACTTCGCGACCTCCACCGAGACGGTCTACCTCGCCATCGGCGACGCGGAGGGGAACATGGTCTCCTTCATCCACTCGATCTTCGAGTACTTCGGCTCCGGGGTCGTCGTCCCCGGCACCGGCTTCGTGCTGCAGAATCGCGGCGCCGGCTTCGACCTCGAGCCCGGCCCGAACCAGGTCGCGCCGGGCAAGCGTCCGTTCCACACCCTGATCCCCGGATTCGTCACGCGCGACGGGGCGCCGTACATGGCGTTCGGCGTCATGGGCGGATCGATGCAGCCGCAGGGGCACGTCCAGCTCGTGCTCAACATGCTCGACTTCGGGATGGAGCCGCAGGCGGCCGTCGACGCGGCGCGCTTCCGCCACCGCGGGGGGCTGCGCGTCTCGATCGAGAACCTCACCCCCGAGCTCGAACTCGCCCTCGAGGCGATGGGGCACGAGGTGGGGGGCAACACCGCGTACGGCGGCGCGCAGGTCGTGATCCGGCTGCCGGGCGGCGGGTACGCCGGGGCGTCGGACGCGCGCAAGGACGGCCTGGCGGTCGGGCGCTGATGTCGGACACACCGACCCCGGAGTCGGCACCGAGCGACGCACCGACGCCCGACCGGGCGCCACCGGGCCGCGCGCAGCCCGACGACATCACCCTGATCGCGTGGGAGCGCCTCCCGCCCGGCTTCGCCGAGACCGTCCGGACGATCCCGGAGGCCCCCGCGACGCCCCGCCCTTCCGCCACGATCGTGCTCGTGCGCGACGGCGCGGGCGGCCGCGGCGACCCCGAGGTGCTCCTCCTGCGCCGCGTCCGCTCGGCCGGCTTCGTGCCGGGCGCGTGGGTCTTCCCCGGTGGGCGCGTCGACGCCGCCGACCGCACACCCGAAGCGATCGCGCGATGGACCCCCGCCGGCGCTCCGGATCGCCTCGCGGATCGCCTCGGGCTGGCCGATCCCGTCGAGGCCGCCGGGTACGTCAACGCCGCGCTGCGCGAAGCGCTCGAGGAGACCGGCGTCCCCGTCGCCCTCACCCCCCGACCCGACACCCGCGCGCTCTCGGCGGTCCGCACGCGGCTCCTCGACGACGCGCTCGACTGGGCGGCCACCCTCGTCGCGCTCGACGCCCATATCGACGCCGCATCCCTCGCCTGGATCGCGCACTGGGTCACCCCCGTACAGGAGCCTCGGCGCTACGACACCCGCTTCTTCCTCGCCCGGGTGGAGCGCGACCTCCCCCTCGAGCTCGCCACCGAGGAGATGAGCGACGGGCGCTGGATCGGCGTCGACGCCGCCCTCGCCGCGCACGCCGAGGGCGCGCTCCCGATGGTCTTCCCGACGATTCGCACCCTCGAGGGGCTGCGCGGATTCGCCTCCGCCGACGCCATGCTCGAACACGCCCGCTCCGTGGAGGTCCCCCGCATCCTCCCGCGCCTCGTCGCCGAGGCCGAGGGGGTGCGGATGGTGATCGACTGACGGGGAGATTGACGAGAGCGCGAGAAATTACTCAATATGTTGAGTAGTTTTACTCACTCTAGCGAGCACTCATGTCGTTCATTCGTGGTCAGGCCGTGATCCTCCGCCAACGGCTTCAAGAGGACCGACACTTGATCCAGGTGGTTGCGGGTCCGCGGCAGGTGGGCAAGACGACGATGGTGCGGCAGGTCGTGGAGCAGGCCGTGGTCCCGGTCCGGTTCGTCTCCGCCGATCAACCGTCCCTTCGGGGGGAAGGCTGGATTGAGCAGCAGTGGGAGGCGGCTCGTCTCGAAGCTGGAGATGGCCGAGGCCTTCGGTTGGGAATTCGATGAATACATCGTGTACGGCGGGTATCCCGGCGCAGCCTCGCTGATCCACGATCCGGACCGCTGGGCCCGATACATCCGCGACTCACTCGTCGAGACGACGCTGGCTCGCGATGTCCTCCTCCTGACCCGTGTCGACAAACCGGCCCTCCTCCGGAGGCTCTTCGACCTGGCGTGCAACTATTCGGGTCAGATCCTCTCGTACACCAAGATGCTGGGTCAACTGCACGACGCCGGGAACACCACGACGCTGGCCCACTACCTCGAGCTGCTCTCCCGAGCGGGGATGGTCACGGGTCTTCAGAAGTACGCGGGAGAAGAGGTCCGGCGGCGGGCATCCAGCCCGAAGCTCCAGGTGTTCAATCCGGCGCTCATCTCGGCGCAGTCGAGCTACGACGTGGAGCGGGCTCGGGCCGATCCGGCACGGTGGGGCCGCCTCGTCGAGTCGGCGGTGGGCGCGCACCTGGTGAACGCCGCCGCGAGTGGCGGAATGACGGTGCATTACTGGCGCCACCGCGACATGGAGGTGGATTTCGTCGTGAAGCATCGCCGACGGCTCACCGCGATCGAGGTCAAGAGCACCTCGGCGCCGGCGAGGCACTCGGGGCTCGAGGCCTTCCGTGATCGTTTCAAGCCCGACCGCGTCCTCCTGGTCGGTGGAGACGGAATTCCCGTGGAGGAGTTCCTCAGGCGCCCGGTGGAAGAGTGGGTGGGTTGAACTCCCGTCCCGGGAGGCGTGTCCGGGCGCGAGAAGGGTGTTGAAGAAGTACGGTGGTCCAGATGCCTCTCCCCTCCCGGTTCCGTCGGGCACACCTGCGGCGCGGCGGATTCAATTCCGCCGCGTCCAGATGAGGATCGCGCAGTTCGGTCCTTCCCCGGTGCGGAAGGGGATCGGAACGAGGTCCGCCTGGTCGTAGATCTCGACGCCGATCACGTCGTCCGGATTGACGACGCTGTCCACGTGGATGCCGCGCAGACGCATCCCGTCCACCCAGATGTCGGGTCGACACCGCCCGATCCTCCCGACCCAGATCGAAGGATTCGGGTACGGCGGCATGACGCGGACACGCCTCATGTATCGGAGCTGTGAGGAGATGCGTGTCCCTCCGGCGATGCGCGTGAGCCGCCGCGGATCGTAGTAGTACCCCCGATTGCTCTTGCTTCGCTCATAGAAGCCGTGATGGACGAGGAGCGGGTCGAGCCCCTCGACGCTCACCGCGATCGAGTCGAGCGCGATCGGAGTCGCCGTCAACTCGACACGTACAAAGGTCGGAGCGTCGGGGAGGACCTCGATACGGACCTCGCGGCTCACGTAGCCGCGGGTCGTCACCTCGAGCGTCCACTCCCCCGCGTCGATCCCCCGGAGGGTGGCGCGACCCGACGCGTCGGTGAGCGCGAAGCCGATCCCGATCTCCGGCACGTCCACGACATCGAGACGGGCGTCCGGCACCGCCCTCCCCGTCCCCGCCTCACGCACCTCGACGATGACGACCTGCTGCGCAGAAGCACTCGGTGCCGTGAGTACGAGAGAGAGGACCATGTAGCCGAACGGCGTCGCCCGGGCAGCGGTACACATCCGCGCGGATCTCGTGGCCTGCGAAGAGCCACGCCAGATCGTGGGGAGCCGTTCCCGTGCGGCGGCCCAGACCACGTCCCGCCACTGACGATACAGCGCTCCGAAGCGCCCCTCCTCGGTGCTCTCCCCCCGGGGATGGTTCGGGTGTTCGGGCGATCTCTTCGGTTCAGTAGTCATCGAAGCTTCTCCCTGGTGCTCGGGTGAAGGAGCTCGACCGGGAGGATGTGACCCTTCGCTGATGTGACCCTTCGCTGCGGTATCTGCACGGGGAAGTGACACGACTCGGGAAAAGGTTTCCATGGCGCCCGTGCCGCGCGGCTCGTGATGGCGCGCAGGTTGGGTCGAAGCTCGCCGCGAGGGCCCGCGTCTCCTTCTGACTGCGGGGAGGAGGACCGCCCGTCTCGACGCCCGTGGAACGCAGCCCGTCCATGAAGTCCCGGGCGGTCCCGATGCCTTGACCACGCGTTCCCGCGGGAACGTCCCCCTGAGGCGTCGGAGCGGCCTTCCTTCCCCCGGCGACCTTCGGCGACCTCACCCACCCCCGCCCAGGAGCCCCATCAGCGACCGGTCCGGATCGGTGAGCCGGCGCTCGAGCGCGGCGGACCCACTCGGATGAATCCGAGATTCCCTACCGCTTGGTCCAGATCACGATCATCCCGCAGTTGTTGGCGCTCGACTTCCACTCCTCCGGGGCCTGCGCACTCGATCGGTACACCTCGATCGCGG
>JAVVEY010000161.1:0-4856 GCA_032250675.1 Longimicrobiales bacterium
TCGAACCCCAGCTCGGCCATCTTCTCGGGGTCGTAGAGGTTGTGGCCGTCGAAGACGACATGAGGAACGCTGCCGAAAGCGCTCGAGGCGTGTGATGCCGAAGCGCGTCGGCGCACGCCCCGCTAACTTGCGTAATGCCACATTGACCATTACGATTCGCATGTGAGCGGGGCACACCGCTCCAGCCGCCCTGGAGGAGATGATGCACGGCCGGAGCCTGGCCAATTTCGTGGATGACCTGCAAGCCCGGGGGCGCTACACGTTCACGCGCGAGGAAGTTCACCAGGCCTTCGGTGCCTGGACGCCCGCGACCCGCGCGTCCCTGCGGCGGCTTGCCGACGCCGGCCGCATCGTGCGCCCACGACAAGGCTTCTACGCCATCGTGCCTCTGGAGTATCGTAGCGCGGGCAGCCCGCCAGCGTCGTGGTTCATCGACGATCTCATGCGCTATGTCGAGCAGCCCTACTACGTTGGGCTCCTCTCCGCCGCCGCGCTCTACGGGGCGGCGCATCAGAGGGCACAGGAGTTCCAGGTCGTGACCGACCGGCCGACGCGGACTCTCTTCGTCGCTCGTCTAAGGATCCGGTTCCTGCAGAGCACTCGGGTGCGCGAGAGGCCGGTTCGTCAGGTGAAGACGGAGACCGGCAGCATCCGCGTCTCCACACCCGAGGCCACCGCGCTCGACCTCGTCCACTACCTCGCGCCGGCCGGCCAGATGGACCACGTCGCGACCGTTCTCTCCGAGCTGGCCGATGTGCTCGACCCGGAGGAGCTGACCCGCCTGGCGGACACGGCCGCCTCGGTCGAGGTTCGCCGCCTGGGCTACCTGCTCGAGCTGGTCGGGGCGACGAAGGCGGCCGATGGCCTGGCCGACGCCCTGGGTACGCTGGACAAGGCTCGCCCACTCGAGCCGGGACTGCCGCAGCGAGGGGCCGAGCGGAACGCGCGCTGGGGGCTCTACGTCAACGCCGCCATCGAGCCGGACGAAGTATGATCCCGACGGCCCACATCACGGAGTGGAGGTCTCGCGTCCCCTACCGTCTCGGGGAACTGCTGGGCCGCCCCAACTACGGGTCGCGGGAGCGCGCGGACCGGGTCGTCGCATGCTTCACGGCCTACATGGAGGCCCAGGAGCTTCGGGTATCGAGGGCCGAGTACGAGGCGAACCTCTCCGCCAAAATCGCAGATCGCCGCTTCCTCGGCGACACCGCGCCGCTCCTCGCTCGTGGCATCACCTACGACCCCACCGAGGCATACGCGGTCGTCATGGACACCGTCGTGTCCCGTCTGCCCGGCGCGCCCTGGAGGGGCGGCGGCACGCCCGCTCCGGCCAGCGGCTCCGTTTGACCCCAGGGCACGACCACCGCGCCACACCACGAGGAAGACAGCGGCGCTGGAGGACTTCCATGCGCTCGCTCGCGCTCCTGACCGTCGTTGCCCTGCTCACCTCCGCGGGGGCCGCCTCCGCCCAGATCGACGCCCGCATGTTCCGCTACCCGGACGTCTCCGCGGACCGCATCACCTTCGTCTACGCGGGCGACGTCTGGGTGGCGCCGAAGGAGGGCGGGACCGCCGTCCGGTTGAGCTCGGCGTTCGGCGAGGAGAGCTTCCCGCGTTTCTCGCCCGACGGGGGGCGCATCGCCTTCATGCAGAAGCAGCGGGACACGCGCACCTGGAAGCGCTATCGTGGCGGTACCGCGCCCGACATCCACCTCTTCGACCTCGCGACCGGGGCGTCGGAGCAGGTGACGGACCACCCCGCCAACGACGGCTCTCCGATGTGGGCGGGCGAGACGCTCTACTTCCTCTCGGACCGCGGCCCGAACCAGCGCTTCAACCTCTGGGCGCGGGATCCGGACGGGACGACGCGACAGGTGACCGCCTTCGAGGCGTGGGACATCACCTACCCCGCCGTCGGCCCCTCCGATCGGGGGAGGCGCGCACGCTCACCTCCGCCTGGCGCCTGATGCGCGACTACTTCTACGACGGGGGGATGCACGGCGTCGACTGGCCGGCGATCCGGGAGGCGTACGCTCCGCTCATCGAGGACGCCGTGACGCGGTGGGACGTGAACTTCGTGATCGGCGAGATGATCGCCGAGGTGAACTCCTCGCACTCCTACCGCGGCGGAGGCGACACCGAGTCCGCGCCGAGTCGCTCGGTCGGGCTGCTCGGGGTCGACTGGGAGCGGGTGGAGACGCCTTTCCCTACTACTTCCGCCACGAAGGCCTCGGGCCGCTGATCGGCACCCGCACCTGGGGCGGCCTCATCGGCATCAGTGGCAACCCCGCCCTCATCGACGGGGGGAGCGTCTCCGTGCCGACCTTCCGCATGTACGGCACCGACGGCGAATGGTTCGCCGAGGGGCACGGCGTCGAACCCGATATCGAGGTCCCCGAGGACCCCTCCGCCCTCGCGCGGGGAGAGGACCCCCAGATCGAGCGCGCCGCGAGTCGTCAGGAGGCTCGCTTCCCGTCCCGGACGGAATCGGCGAGGAGCCGCAACGCCTCGTTGACGGCATCGGCGTCCTTGAAGACCTCCGCTACATCGGGGGCGAGTACGATGACGTTGCTTCCCCGGGCAAAACGCTCCGCATACTTGCCACGCACCGCGCCGGTGAAATCATACTCCTCGCGCATCTCGTCCGGGCTCTCCGTCTTGCTCATGGGCATTGCGCTCGGCGGCCGTGGCCGAGCGGGCGCTGATGATTCGGATGAGGCGGTCCATCGTCAGGAAGGCCTGGTAGCTGGCAGATGCCAGGCGGAGCAGTTCCCCGTTCTTCGTTCCAGACCACCCGGCCCCCGCGACGGTATCCGCCTCGTGACCCTCTAGAAGAGTGGCCAGGTCGTGCGGGAGGTTCTCGTCAAGCAGAACGCGCACAAGCCAGCACCGAATCTCGAGCAATTTCCAGGGCTGCCATGGCGTGATTCCGGGTAACCGAAGGGAACTGACGGAGGAACTCGTCCAGCGTCTCCCCGCCCTCCAGGTAGTCGAAGAGGGATTGAACCGGCACGCGTGTTCCAACGAAGACGGGCGTACCGCTCAAGATGTCGAGGTCGGAATGGATGACTGGGCCTTTCATCTGCGTACCTCGATGGGCTGTTCGTCGGAATATACCCCACAACCGCTCAACTGGCCCCAGAAGCCGTTCCGTCGAAGGTCTTCGAAGAGCGCTCACTCATCGCCTGGCACCGCCCGGGGGCGGTTCTCACGGCGTCTGGCGCTCCCTCGAGTTCCCGGCTCGAAGGCTACCCACCCGCCTCCGCCCGATCGAGGTATACTCGAACCCCAGCTCGGCCATCTTCTCGGGGTCGTAGAGGTTGCGGCCGTCGAACAGGTGCCTGGACGTGGGTGTTCCTGGACAGCATCAGGAGTTCAGGTAGTTGGAAAACATGCGAACGAAGACCGGAATGCTCGGGGTGAAGGCACCCTCGCAGAGCGCTGCCCTGGCTGCCTCCGAATAGCCCAAGTCGTCCGGGCGTGGACGCAGGCGAACGAAGGGTGGAAGGGCGTACCGCATTGCGATCCAGTTCGACCAGAGCCTCGCGGTGCGACCATTCCCGTTCGCGAAAGGGTGAATGGCGATCCAGTGGGCGTGGGCGAGTGCCGCCAGGGTCAGGACCGCTTCCAACTCGTCGCCGGTGCATGGCAACCGTCCAGGCGGTACAGTCTCATCGAGGGTCGAGACGGCCCAACGGAGTCGCGAAACGAATGCCTCCACGTGGTCGCCGACCTCGTTCGCACTCGATCCACGGCAATCGCCGACCCGTACTTCCAGCGCGCGACATCCCGCACTTCCGCGGAACGCTCCTGTCCAGGACGCATCAGGGACGTCGAGTCCCTCCATCATTCGGGAGTGCCATTCGAGCACAAGCGCAGCTGCGGGCTGCTCACGAGCCTCGGCGCTTCGGCGTACCTTCAGGAGCAGCCGCGCCAGGTTGGCATCGAGCCGTCGAGAATTCGCGTCCCAATCAGTCAAAGGCCCGGCGAACTCGCGACGTCACTTCGCCCGGCGCGCTCGCTCCGGACTCCTCCACAACCTCCAACTCGTCCTCAAGCGGATCTTCGACCTCGATCTCCGCCTGCCGGAACTCATCGAGTCCGCGATCGATGTAGTCAGGGTGCTGTTCGGCGAGCTGCCTCAGCTTCGACAGCTGTTCCTCGAGGGCCCGGGATTCCTGCCGTGCAGCCTCCGGGAGATACCGGCGAAGGGACTCGCGAACGACCTCCACCATCGGCTCGTCCCGGAGGTGCGATACCTCCTTGAGGAGTCCATAGAGGCTCTCGTCGAGTCGCACTGGCAGAGTCTTGCGGTTCATGGCACCTCAGGGTTCGTGACATCAATTCGATTTGATGATATCACAATGCCGGGACAGTATCAAGATGACGGGGTCCCTCACCACGACCGCCTCCTCCACCACGTCCACATCGTCCACATCGACGGGCGAAGCTACCGGCTGCGTGAGATCGACGGACTCCTCGCCCCGCAGCCCGACACCTCACCCCCCGCGAAAGGAGGAGAACAGCACACCACCTGAGGGAAGCAGGTGCGTAAAAATGGATGTCTCCCAACTGCGTAAAAGTAGGTGTCTCTGGACAGCTGTAGATGATCCGGTACGAGGAGTACAGAAGAAAGCGAAGATCTGACCTGGCTTCAGCATTCCAGACCGGTCCCATCTCGGGCGTGTCCTTGAGTGACTCCGCCTTGTCGAAGAGGCCGTTTGCGATCTCTACGGCGACGTTCGGCCGGTCCTGGACGATGTAGTCGAAGATCTCACGCACCTGATCGAGAGCCCGATCCGACCACTCAAGCCTCACTCCGAGAGTCGGCTCGTGACGAAGTCGAGGATCTCACG
>JAVVEY010000162.1:0-4744 GCA_032250675.1 Longimicrobiales bacterium
GTCCGGCGGCGCGCGTGAAGATCAGATTCTGCGGTCGGTTCAGCGCGGCGTAGTAGCGGTTCTCCATGCGACGCTGCTCGACGAGTTCCGCGCGGCGGCCCGGCAGACCCGCGAAGATCTCGACGTGGAAGAGTCCCGCGGTCCGCCATCGGCGCGTCATCTCCTCGACTCCGGTGGAGCGCGCGTACCACTCTTCGTGGAAGGCGGTGTGACGAGCCACGCGCTCGCCGGCCGCGGTCCACGCCGGTGACGCCTCGAGCGTCGCGCGCTCCGCGGTGAACCACGCCTCGAAGCTCTCCATCGGCTGGACGACCATGAAGTCCCAGTGGTCGCCCTGGGAGTGCCGGAGCGTGAGGGGCGCCGGATCCCCCGCCGCAACGTGCAGCTCGGCCTGCGCGGCGAGGGCGTCGATGAGCGCCTGAAATTCGCCGGGGGCCGCGCGCAGCATCGTGACGCGGTAGAGGTAGTCGCCCTCGACCGCGGGCGACTGCGCGGCAACTTCCCCGCCCGGCCGCACAAGCGTCAGGAGGAGGAGAGCGCAGAGGGGAATCCGGGCCGACGGGGTCGGCGCGTGGCGGCGCGGGGTGGGGCGGGGCATGGGTCTCGCGGTACGGGTGAGTGTGGACGGCGAACTTCGTCGTCCCCGGGTGGTTTCGGGAATCGATCTCAGAATCCCCCATCGCCGCCGCCCGGGCAAGCCATCCGGGCCACCCGGATACTCCCTCCGCCGGGGAGGGTGAGCCGATGTGGGGATTCTCCCGACTGAAGGTCGCCCTCAACTCCCTACGGTCGCGCCGCCCGCTCCCCCGGTAACGTCGAAGAGACCCCCTGAGGGGGGTGATCTGCTCACTTGCGCTGGAGAGGGCGGCCTCATGGCCATCAAGCTCGAGACGGTGGATGCGGAGCGGGAGTCCGCACCCACGCCCGATTCAATTCGCGTGCTCACGACGCGCGATCACTCCGTGGAGATCGTCTCCGACTCGGGCGAGGGCGCCCAGAAGTGCGGTCAGATCTTCGGCGCGGTCTCCGCCAAGATGGGCAACGGCGTCTGGACGGTGGAGATCATCCCGGCCGAGGTGGAACCCCCTCCCCGCTCGATCGCCGGCGCCTCGGGGATCCGCATCCGCCTCGGCGATGGTCCCGTGACCAACTGGGGCGACGAGACGAATCTGGTGGTGGCCTTCAACGAGCAGGTGCTCCTGGGGCGGCATCGGCTCAACGCGCTCGCGCCGGGGGCCACGATCCTCCTGGAGGACCAGTGGGCGACCCACCCCGACGACGCGATCCGGGAGGCGTGGGACGCGGCCATGGAGGAGCTCGACGAGGCGGGCTACCGGATCATCCCGGTACCGATGGAGGAGATCTGCCTCACCCAGGTCGAGAACGCGCGCCGCGGCAAGAACATGTTCGCCCTCGGCATGCTCACCTCGATCTTCGGCCGTGACCTCGATCGGGTGAAGGAGCAGATCGCGCACGCCTTCCGGACCAAGCCCGCCGTCGTGGTCGAGAAGAACCACGCGCTCCTCGACCTGGGCGTGCGGTGGGCGAGCGAACACCTCGACTTCCGCGTCGAGGTGCCGACGATGGCCGAGGTCGGCGATCTCGTGGTCATGAACGGCAACGAGGCGGTGGCGCTGGGGGCGGTCGCGTCGGGGATGGAGATGGCCGCGATGTACCCGATCACCCCCGCCACCTCGGTATCGCACCACCTCGGCGAAGTCTTCGAGCGCTTCGGCGGGATCGTGCACCAGGCCGAAGACGAGATCGCCGCCGCCGGGGTGGCGATCGGCGCCTCGTACGCCGGCAAGTGCGCCTTCACGATCACATCCGGACCCGGGCTCGCGCTCAAGACGGAGTTCCTCGGGCTCGCCGTCATGACCGAGATCCCGCTCGTCCTGATCGATGTCCAGCGCGGCGGACCGAGCACGGGCCTTCCCACCAAGGTGGAGCAGTCCGACCTCCTCGCGGCGCTCTTCGGACAGCCGGGTGACGCGCCGAAGATCGTGCTCGCGCCCTCCACGATCGAGGAATGTTTTCACGCGATGATCACCGCGCGGCGACTGGCCGAGACTTTCCGGACCGTCGTGATCGTGCTCTCCGACGCCAACCTCGCCACGGGGGTGGCGCCCTTCCCGCGGCCCGAGCCGACGGAGTCGTGGCAGGCGTCGCCCCCGGACCAGTCCCCCGTTCCGGCCGAGCGCGGCCCCTACGAATGGGACCCGCGCACCGGGCTCAGCGATCGCTTCATCCCCGGGCGTCCGGGGGGGATGCACACCGTGACGGGACTCGCGCACGACGAACGCTCGAAGGTGGCGTACGACCCCGTGAGCAATCAGCGGGCATCCGCGATGCGGAGCCGCAAGCTCGCCGCCTTCCAGAGCACACTGCGCCCCCCGAAGGTGAAGGGCGACGACGCCGGCGATCTCCTCATCGTGGGGTGGGGCAGCACCCGCGGGGCGATCGAGGAGGCGGTGGAGCGGTGCCGTCAGGAAGGTCTCGCGGTGTCGTCGCTGCACCTGACCTTCCTCTCGCCGCTCGAGCCGGGCCTGACCGAGATCTTCCGGCGGTTCCGCAAGGTGATGACGGTCGAGATCAACTACTCCGACGAGCCCGACGCCCCCTTCGTCACCGAAGAGAACCGGCGTCGAGGGCAGCTCTCCTGGCTGCTGCGCGCCACCACCGTGATGGCGGTGGACTGCTGGACCCGCGTTCTCGGCGAACCGCTTCGCCCCGGCGCCATCGCCCGGGTGATCCGCGACAACATCCCTGGAGGTGCCGCATGAGCGATCCCGACTTCCTCGCGGACGGAGGGCCGGCGGATGGAGGGCTCGGAGGCGGGAGGTGCTCCGTCTTTCACCTCGCCCACGCCGAGGACGACCGCCACTTCGAGATGGGCGACTACGAGGGCCCCGTGGCCCGCTGGTGTGCCGGGTGCGGGGACCACTCCGTTCTGACCGCGGTTCGGCGCCTCCTGGCCGACGAGCAGCTCAAACCGGAGCGCACCGTCTTCGTCTCGGGGATCGGGTGTTCGAGTCGCTTTCCCCACTACCTCAAGACGTACGGGTTCCACGGGATCCACGGGCGCGCGCTCCCGGTGGCGACCGGCGTCAAATTGAGCCGACCCGACCTGAAGGTCTTCGTGGTGATGGGCGACGGAGACTGCATCTCGATCGGCGCCGCCCACTGGATCCACGCGCTGCGCTACAACGTGGACATGGTCGCGCTCCTCCTCGACAACAACATCTACGGGCTGACCAAGAAGCAGACCTCGCCCACGACGCCGCGGGGGTACCGCACCAACACGCAGCCGTCCGGCAGCTACCTCCCGGCGATGAATCCCCTGGAGGCGACCCTCGGCGTGACCAACGCCTCCTTCGTCGCACAGACCGCCGAGTGGGTCCCGGCGCACCTCTTCGCGACGCTGCAGGCCGCCCATCGCCATCGGGGGTTCTCCTTCGTGCGGGTGCTGCAGCGCTGTCCGCACTTCACGCCCGATATGTACGGGGATGTCGTGAAGAACCCGGCGCAGGTCGAGATGCTCGTGCACGACGACGGCATCGTCGTGCCCGAACTCGACCGGATCTTCGAGCAGAAGCGCCCGCACGATCCCGCCGACCTCGACGAGGCCCGCGTCCTCGCCGAGGAGATGGATCAGATCCGTCTCGGCCTCTTCTTCCGCGACGAATCCCATCCGCGCTACGAAGAGACCCGTCACCTCCCGCACCACACCGCCGCGGACAAGATCCGTCTTCTGCACGAGGAGTTCGATCGCTATGCCGTCTGATCCCCGCATCCAGGAGGCGCTCGATCGCCTCGCGGCGCCACGAGACGCCTTCCGGTCCGCGGTGGCGACCGCGGACGAGGAGATCCGGGCCGCCCGCCAGCAGGCCGAAGGGAGTCGCGATCCGGCGGAGGCGCTGGGCCGGGAGCTGGGCGAGTTCGCGCGCGACCGAGTCGATCCGGCGCGCCTGGCCGGGCTGCTGCAGGTCGCGGAGGCGACGGACCCGCTCATCCACCACCTCATGGAGAGCGCGCACGACCTCTTCGCCACGCTCACGACGGAGCGCGGTGGCTTCCATATCACCGTGCCGGCCGGTGGAGACCTGCGCGACACGGTGAGGGATGCGCTCGCCGGCCTCGGTCGGGCCTTCGGCGTGGCGCACGCCGTCGAGAAGGCGCGAGCCCACCGCTACGATCCCGACACCGATCACCTCCTCCTGCAGCGCTATCCCTTCCACCGCTGGAGCATGGGCGAGCGACGCCTCGCCCCTCCCCTGGTGGTGACGGTTCGTGGAGAGGATCTCCGCCCGGGGGGGTTGACGGAGTTCCTCGACGGCGCCGTCCGCATCGCGCTCGTGGTCGAGGGTCCGACGGCACCCGCCCCCCTCGCGCGACTGGTGGGACACGGGGTGTTCGTGGCGCAGACCACCGATCCCGAGGTGATCGGGGCGCTCGCGTCGCACGACGGCCCCGGGGTGGTGGCGTGGGTCGAGGAGGGCGCCGGTGCGGTGGAGTTCGTGCACGCACCGGCGGCGGGGGACCGGCCGTGGCGACGGATGAAGGTGGTGGGAGGGGTCGAAGCGCTCCATGCTCGCCTCGAGGAGTTCCGTCGTCCCGGACGCAGCGCGCCGCACGCCACCGATCTTCGGCACCTCCTCGAGCTGGCCACCCCCCCCGCGGAGGAGGCGGTGGCCACGGGGAGCACGGTGTCGCCCGCCGCGGAAGCGACGCACCCCGATGACCC
>JAVVEY010000026.1:0-27337 GCA_032250675.1 Longimicrobiales bacterium
ACGAGCTCCAGCACCTCGCGCCAGCTCTCCGGGAGCTCGCGCAGCGCCTCCTCGAGGATCTCCCGCAGACGCTTGCGCAGCAGGAGCTAATCCGGCGTCGGTACGACACGCACGCCTTCCGCCAGCGCCGTGTGCCAGGCGGGGTTCTCCCGATTCACTTCGGCGCGGTGCCGGTCGAGCGCGAGATTGCGGACGACCGTCGCGAGGTACTGGGGTTCGGGATCCAACTCCTCGCCGCTCACGATCCGCTCGCAGAGCTTCGCGTACACCTCCCACACCACGTCGATGGCATCCTCCCGGTTGCCGACCACCCGCTGCGCAATCACGGCCAGACCATCTCCCATCTCCAGGAAAAGATCGGCGAGCCTCCTGACTCTGTCGGCAGTGCTGCCCCCTGGCGGGCGCCCTTCCTCACTCCTCCGTCGCATCGTCTTTCTCCGGGCAGAGATCCACGTACGGAGACGCGCGAGCTCCGCCTCCGGCCGTGGGCGTGGAGGGGGAAGCGAGCTCTGCGGTCCCTACCCTATACGTGACACGACTTCGAAAAAGGTTTACATCACCGCCGTGCCGCGCGATTCGTGATGGTGCGCAGGTTGCCACGTACCCCCCCCCGTAACTCATTGTCGTGCAACGAGTTGTGGATGGCACAGAAGGCAGGGAAGGCCACCCGATCGGCGGGTGCGCCCGCTGCCGATACGGTGGCGGAGGGGACGGGTTCGGGGGATCGTAGCCCGCCGCCGGGCGCAAGCGATCGCGGCGTCCGGCATCGTCCACCCGCGGTGCGGTGCCATGGCGCGTTCCCGCACCTCTCTCAGATACCGCCCCGTTCAGCTCGCCTCGACGCGGGCTGACCCCTTCCGCCTCATCCCACCGCGATCCCGGTCGAGCGCAACATCGTGCACGATCGTCTGCATCATCGTCCCTCCTTCGGGCTGACGCTCACGACCTGGAACTCCTGCGGCGCCTCGCCGATTGGTGAGGAGAGGGTTCGGTCTGTACTGGCCAGTACACTGTACCGTTCGGTACAGATATTCGGTCGGCCTCGATCCGTCCCGCAATCACCCGAGATTCGCACTCACCAACGGACATCTGTCCAGGAGCAATTGATTCCATGGCCAACTTCACGCAGCACACCGCCGAGACCGCCCCCGCAGGGGGAGCCGAGGTCCTCGCGCGCGCCGAGAAGACCTTCGGAATGGTCCCGAACATCATCGCCACGATGGCCGAGGCGCCGACGGTGGCCGAATCCTACCTCGACCTGCACGAGCGCTTCGGAGCGAGTTCCTTCTCTCCGACCGAACAGCAGGTCGTCACGCTCACGGCGAGCTTCGAGAACGGATGCGCGTACTGCATGGCGGCCGAGTCGGCGGGCTCGAAGATGGGCGGGATCGACGACGCCGTGATCGAGGCGCTCCGCGAGGGCACGCCGCTCCCCGATGAGCGGCTCGAGGCACTCCGGAGCTTCACGCGCAGCGTGGTCGAGGAGCGCGGCTGGGTCGGGGAGGAGACGATCGACGCCTTCCTCGCTGCCGGCTTCACGAAGGCGCAGATCTTCGAGGTCGTGCTCGGCGTGACGAAGAAGACGCTCTCGAACTACTTCAATCACCTCGCCGGAACTCCGGTCGACGAGCCGTTCCAGCCCTTCGCCTGGACGCGCCCCGAGGCCGCCGCGGTCTGACGAAGGATCCCGGGTCATGCGCCGGGGGAGCTCCCCACCTCGGGAGCCCCCCGGTCGCACCGGCCCGCTCCACCTCCGTGCCATGACCCCCACCCCCGCCACCCGTCGACTCACCCCGCGGGGTGACGCCACGCGCCGCCGTATCCTCAAGGCCGCGCGTGACCTCATCCATCACCGGGGTGTCGCGGCAACCTCGATCGGGCACATCCTCGCCGACGCGAAGGCGGGAAAGGGACAGTTCTACCACTACTTCGCCGACAAGGAAGGCCTGATCGAAGCGGTCGTGTGCGAGGACGCGCTCGCGCTCCACACACGGCTCGAAGGTCACCTCGTTGCATCCGGCGACGGGATGCACGGGGTCGTGGCGTGGCTGCGTGATCACGTACGCATCGCGGTCGAGGAGGGGCTCACCGGTGGATGCCCGATCGGGAGCGTCGCAGCCGAGGTCGCGGATCGCAATGAAGCCCTTCGGGAACGGTTGAGCGACGCCTTCGATACGCTCCATGCGCGCCTCTCGAATCACTTCCGCGCGCTCGAGCGGGCCGGACGGCTCGGTCCGGTCGCACCCGGCCCGTGTGCTCTCGCCTCCGAGGTGCTCTCCGGACTCCAGGGAGGACTCCTCCTCGCCCGGACGTGTCGCCGCCGCGCACTCCTCGATCACGCCGTCGACGGTCTCGTCCGCCGCCTCACCGAACTCGAAATCCGTCCTCCCGCACACACCCCTTGAATCTTCCCGGGGTCGGGCGATAGGATAGCGGTGTCCGCCCGATGTTCCATCGCTGAAAGGAGGTGATCCCTTGTCTACGAGTCCGAGTACCCTGTCCACCCCGGCAAGGGCAAGCGATCGCCGTTGAAGGCTCGGTAGCCTGATATTGCGAAGAGATGCTGTCTGAGTCGGCCGCGGCCTTCGTGCCGGGGCTGGGCAGCAATGCGAACGACCCGGCCCCCGTCACCCTCTGGTGGCGGGGGCCGTTTTCGTGCTACGGGCACCGCGATCTCGTGCAGCGGGCACCGATGGGGTGCCCCGGACACCTGCCCGCTTCAGCGCGGTCCGATCGCCGCCCTCACCCGAACCACTCGGGCTCGCTCCCGGGCTTCCACTTGATATTGCACCCCATCGAGGGACGCTGCGGTTCGGGGATCGGCTCGCCGGCCAGGAGAGCGTCGACGGCGGCGCGCAGATCGTCTCCCGTCACGGCGGCACCGCTCGAGGGCCGGGCGCCATCGAACTGCCCGCGGTAGGCCAGCGTGCGCTCGCCGTCGAAGAGGAAGAAATCGGGGGTACACGCCGCGCGGTACGCCTTCGCGATCTCCTGCGTCTCGTCGAGGAGGTAGGGGAAGGGATACCCCTTCTCGTTGGCGCGGCGGCGCATCGCGTCGGGGCCGTCCTGGGGATGGCTCTCGATATCGTTGGAGGCGATGGCGACGACGGCGAGCCCCCGCTCTGCGTACTCCCGTGCGAAGTCCACGAATCCCTCCTCGATGTGCTGCACGAAGGGGCAGTGGTTGCACCAGAAGGCGACGAGGAAGGCAGGCGCGTCGTCGAAATCCCCGAGCGAGACGGTCCGGTCGGTGACGACGTCGGGAAGCGCGAAATCGGGTGCGGACGTGCCGAGGGCGAGCATCGTGGATGGTGTGACGGCCATTAGTCCTCCTTGAGTACGGTGACGGGTTCGACGGCGGTGGCGCGCAGCGCGGGGAGCCAGGAGGCGGCGACCGCGACGCCGGCAAGGAGCGCCGGTCCGGCCACGAAACTCACCGGATCCCACGCGTCGATGTTGTACAGAAGTGATTCGAGCACGTCCGTGAGCATCCACGCGCCGAAGAGTCCAAACCCCAGACCGACCGACGCGGTCCGCAGACCCTGACCCATCACCATGCGGACCCCGTCGCACGCGGCGCTCAGCGCCGGCCGCGGATCACCCGCGGTCTTCGCGACGAGATAGAGCGAATTGCCCCGACCTGCGCCTCGGCGCGGAAGATCTCGGTGCCCGACGGACTCCTCTGCGAGATCGCGACCGATCGCCCCGGCTTCCTCGTCGACGAGACGCGCGCGACGCTCGGGTCCGCGCTCCAGCTCCCGGGATGGCTGGAGGAACGACGCGAGGAGATCGAGGCGGCGCTGCGGCCGCTCGATCCGCAGCGGCCGGAGAGCCGCGCGCCAGACCGCCGCGAGGTGGATTGAGGTGCGCTCGCCTATCGCCCCGGCGGCGCGCGCCCGGCGTACCCGGTGAGCTCGACGTAGCCGCGGCCGACCCGAGGCGCACGCGAGGCGCCCTCCGACCGGGCCCCGTCCCGCCCGTCCCGGCCCGCCGGCGCCGCGTCGAAGAGCTCGACCGCCCCCTCCCAGTAGCGCACCGTGACATTCATCTCCTGGTCACGCAGGAGCGGCACCACGCGCAGCGCGAGGTCTGCAGAGGGCACCTCGACGCGCCACGTCGAGGGGTAGACGGCGCCATCCACCGGGCTCGTCCACCGCTCGAGTACCTCGAGGGTGAAGTCGTCGACGCCGAGACGGCGGGACGAACCGTCGGGATCGACGAGAATCCCTTCCGAGAGGGGATCGGACGACCCGTCGATCCCCCGCAGCCGGTAGACCATCAGATCCCGTCCGTCATCGAGATGGAGCGCGAACCAGTCCCACCCGGCCTGCGTGGCGTCGAGGGCGCTCGTGCTCCACTCGCGATCGATCCACGACTCTCCCGACACCGAGAAGGTATCGCTTCCCGACACGAGCCTCCCTTCGGTGCGGAGTCGGGTGAAGGAGTAGTAGTACGAAGCGTTGCCGGGCTCGTCTCCCTTCTGGCTGAGTCCGTCTTTCCCCTGAAGCACGACGGGTTTCATCGGGCGCGCCACGAGGTCGATGGCGATCCCCGCTCCGGGGTCCCCGGCGACGAGGCGGAGGGGGAAGATCCCGGCGGCTCCGGGCTCGGGCGGATTCACTGATTCGATCGCCCACTCATCGATCCACACGCGGAAGGCACGCCCATCCTCGACCCGGGCGCCGGCGAGGCCCGCCGCCCCGCGGGTGAACCGCTCCACCTCGGTGAAACGGCCCGCCGTCGCGTCGGCGAGCGCGAAGTGTCCCATATAGAGATCCCGGGCGCGCCACTCCGCTCCGGGGTCTTCCTCCGGTCCGGAGTCTTCCTCCGCTCCGACGCCTTCCTCCGGTCCCGGGGATTCGTCCGGCGCACTCTCCGGGGGCGGGCGGAGCGCGTTGCGGAAGATCGTGAAGTGGACCCCGAAGCGGCGTCCATCGGCGGTGGCGAGGTTGCTCGTCACATACCACCACTCGGTCCGGAAGTCGGGGTGAGCGGCGTGGTCGGCGGGGAAGACGAAGGGGCGGGGCTCGAAGGCGCGGGCATACCTCTCCGCGTCGTCACCTCCCCCCATCGCCTCGACGAGGGAGAGCGTCAGGGCACCGTCGGCCTCGGCCGCGTCGCGCACTCCCCCGCCCCGCTCCCCCTCCGCGGGCCCGAATGCGAGCCACCCGATCACGCTCGCACCCGCCGCTACGAGGGCGAGTGTCACACCCCTGCGCCCCCCCGGAGGGGCCGCCGGCCCTCTCCGCCCCGCCTCACTCATTGCGCAACGCGACAGCCGGAGACGTGCGGCTCATCCGCCAGGCGGGCCAGATCCCCGCCGCCAGCGCGGCGAGCACGGCGAGCGCGACCGACTGGACGAGGAGTTCGGGGCCGACGGTCATCTCGAGGGTCCACCCGAAGGAGCGCTTGTTGACCACGAAGATCATCACCACCGCGAGGGCGAGCCCGGCGGGGATCGCGAGCACCCCGGCGACGACACCCATCAGGCCGGTCTGCGCGGTGACGAGTCCCCAGACCTGCCGGGGGGTGAGCCCATTCGCGCGCAGCACGCCCAATTCACGGGCGCGCTCGAGCTGCAGCGCCATGAGCGCGCTGATCACGCCGATGAAGGCGACGACGAAGGCGAGCGCACGGAGCACGCCGGTGATCGCGAAGGTCCGGTCGAAGACGACGAGGCTCCCCTCGCGGAGTCGACGGTTGGAGTTGATGAAGACCGCCTGATCGGCGCCGACCGTCGCCTCGAGCGCAGCGATCACCTCCCGGGTCCGCGCGCCCTCGGCGAGGAAGATCCCCAGCGAGGTCACCCCGGCGTCATCGAAGAGTCGATCCCACACGACGCGCCCCATCAGGACCACGCCCTGATCCGATCCGAAATCGGTAAAGACCGCCGCGATCGGGAGTTCGACCCCCTCCGCACCCGGGATCCGCACCCGATCCCCCACGCCCAGCCCGTGCCGGTACGCGAAGGGCTCGGAGACGAGGAGCGCCTCCCCCGCCCGGAACCGCGCGAACGCCGTCGCGGGATCCCCCGCGCGGAAGCGATACGCCGCCTCGCCGCGCGGGTCGAGGTCGAGCGCCACGATCCGGAGCTCTCCGTACTCCGAGGGGACCTCCGCCGCCCGCAGGGTGCTCACCCCCGCGACGCCCGGGGTGTCCGACATCCGCTGCACGAGCTCCGGAGGAAGCGTGCCGGCCGACCGCGACGCCACCGCCGAGGGCGGCGCCACGTAGATGTCGGCCTGCAGGGTGTAGTCGAGCCAGTCGATGAGGGTGGCGCGGAAGCTCGCGATCATCACCCCGAGCCCGACCGTCACCGAGACCGCCACCACGAGCGCGGCGATCGCGGGCGCGGTGCGCGAGAGCGCGGCGACCACCCCGCGCGAGGCCATCGTGCCCAGGATGCCGACCGTGCGACCGAGGAGGGGGGTCAGGAGGCGCGCCGCGACCACCGTGCTCACCGGGGCGAGCGCGGCGATCCCCAGCACCACGCAGGCGAGCCCCACGAAGCCGACCACGAGCGAGCGCGTCGGGAGGAGGAGGAGCGCCACCCCGGCGAGGGAGACTGCGACCCCCGCCCACCCGAGGCGCGGCACGAGGTCGCGCGCGCGCGCCTCGCCGAGCGAGCGCACCATCGAGGTGCGCGGTGGTGCCAAGACCGCCTCGCGGACGGCGGGGAGCGCGGCGAGGAGGGTCGCCCCGACCCCGAGCACGCCCCCCTTGAGGAGGAGGATGGGCGTCACCGTCACCGACTCGACCGAGACGACGAAATAGAGGTCGTTGATGGTGCGCGTCACGAGCCCCACGAGCCCGCGCCCGAGCGCCACACCGAGGGCGAGCCCGAGGACCGTCCCCACCACCCCGGTCCACGCCGCCTCGCTGATCACCATCCCGAAGAGCTCGCGGCGCGTCACGCCGATCGCGCGAAGTCCTCCGAAGAGCTCGCGACGCTGCACGACCGAGAAGGTCATCGCGTTGTAGATCAGGAAGACCCCGAAGACGAGCGCGAGCAGACTCAGCGCGGTCAGGTTGAGGTCGAAGGCGCCGAGCATCCCGGCCATCTCTTCGGCGCGCGCGCCCGCGGGCGCGAGGGTGGCGCCACCGGGGAGGAGCGCGCGGACTCGCGCCGCGGCCTCCTCCCCCGGCGCCCCCTCCGGGAGGCGAAGGTCGATCCGGTCGAGGCGCGGGCGCGCGAGGAAGCGCTGGGCCGTCGCGATATCGGTGATCATGAGGTCACGCAGTGCCTCCCCCCCGAGGTCCCCTCCCTCCCCGATCACGCCGACGAGGGTGGCGGTGACGCGCCGTCCCTCGACGATGAGATCGACCGGGTCGTCCACCCTCCACCCCGCCTCGGCCGCGACCTCGGCGGCCACGACCACGCCCCCCGCGTCGGTGATCAGGCGGGTGAGATCGAAGTCGGGGCCGCCGAGGCCGAGCCAGGGACGGAAGGGGCGTTCCGAGAAGGGATCGATCCCGAGGAGGCGGAGCGCGCGGCCGGGAAGCGCGCGGGTCATCGCGTACGCCTCGACCACGGGGGCCGACGCGCGCACCCCCGCCTCCCGCCGAACTCGCGCGAGGAGGTCGTCGGGGAGCCGCGCCGCGCCGCCCTCGATCGCGTGGGTGGCGCGCCCCGCGACCGTCTCGGTCGACGCCGCGAAGGCCGCTCGCGACGAGAGGATCGCGAGATCGATCGAGACGACGACGGCGACGCCGAGTGCGACGCCGAGAAGGGTGAGCGCGAGCTGGCCCGGGTGGCGCAGGAGGAAGCGACGCGAGGCGCGCCCGAGAAGGCTCACGGGGCGGGCGCCGCCTCCACCACCCGTCCCCCTTCGAGGCGCAGGACGCGGTCGGCGCGGGCGGCGAGCGTCGCGGAGTGCGTGACCGCCAGGAGGGTGCGCCCGTCGGCGCGCACGAGCTCGTCGAGGAGATCGAGGACCCGCTCGCCCGTCTCGGGGTCGAGATTCCCGGTGGGCTCATCCGCCAGAATCAGATCGGGTTCGTGCACGAGCGCGCGGCAGAGCGCGATGCGCTGCTGCTCCCCTCCCGAGAGGCGGTCGGGGAAGGTGCCCGCCCGGTCGGCGAGCCCGACGCGATCGAGGAGGGATCGCGCGCGTTCGCGCGCCTCCGTCCCCACCCGACCCTGCAGCTCGATCGGGAGGAGGAGATTCTCCTCGACGGTCAGCGTCGGGATGAGGTTGTAGAACTGGAAGACGAAGCCGAGGTGGGCGCGCCGGAAGAGCGTGCGTTCGCGCTCGTCGAGCCGGGCAATCTCGTTGCCCGCGATCCAGATCGAGCCGGCATCGGGGGCGTCGATCCCGGCGACGAGGTTGAGGAGGGTCGACTTGCCCGAACCACTCGGCCCGAGGAGCACGACGAACTCCCCGCGATCGATCTCGATCTCCACCCCGAGGAGGACGTCGCGCACCCGATCGCCCTCGGGGAACGACTTTCGCACGCCGGTGAGGCGCACGACGGGAGAGCGGGTCGCGCCGGAAGACCCGGTCACGGGCGGCGCACCCGGAGGTGCGGAAGGAGAGGGATCGGGTGCGTGCATGGGCGATCCCCTACCCCGCTCCGGACGCGTGTTTCCCGCCCGCACGATGCGTTCAGTCCTCCGGTTCGACCCCGAGCTGCCGGGGGAGTGTCTCGAGCTTCACGATCCGGTAGCTCCGTTCGCCCGCCGGGAGCGAGATCGTCACCTCCTCACCCTCGCGCGCGCCCTTGAGCCCCGACCCGATCGGCGACGCCATCGAGACCTGGCCCGAGTCGAGATCCATGAAGTCGCCCGCCACGAGGGTCAGCTCCATCGTCTCGTCGAGGTCGAGGTCGTGGATCGTCACCTTCGATCCGAAGCCGACGCGATCGATCGGCATATTCACCACATCGATCTTCGCAAGCTCCGACATCCGCTCCTGGAGGTGACCGATCCGTGCCTGCACGAAGCCCTGCCGTTCGAGCGCGAACTTGTACTCGGCGTTCTCTCGCAGGTCGCCATGTTCGACCGCCTTGTTGATCCGCTCGGGCAGCTCGACGTTGAGTTCACGGGTAAGCTGCTCAATCTCCGCCTCGATGCGGTCTCGGATTTCGTCCAGCATGGGGCCTCCTGCGCGACAAGAAAACACCGCCACGTCCCGGAGGACGGGCGGCGCGCGAGTTCAACTTCGAGGAAGGATATCCTCCCGGATGGCGCTACCTCAAGTGCAGACGATCGGTTCCCCTCCGCCGAGATGGCCGAGGAGCGCCTCGGCGCGTTGACGTGCCTGCGTCGCGGTCGATCCCACCAGATTGACGTGCCCGACCTTCCGACCCGGCCGCGGCGACTTGCCGTAGTCGTGCAGCCGCGAACCCTCGTACTCCAGGAGGGTGGCGGGATCCCCCCGCTCGCCGATGAGGTTGAGCATGACCGTCGGTCGCGCCAGAGAGGCGGGCCCGAGGGGGAGCGCCGTGATCGCGCGCAGGTGGTTCTCGAACTGACTCGTCGTCGCGCCATCCTGGGTCCAATGCCCCGAATTGTGGACACGAGGCGCCATCTCGTTGGCGAGGAGGACGTCACCCGTCTGGAAGAATTCCACGGCGAGTGTGCCGACGTAGTCGAGCGAGTCGGCGAGCGCGCGCACCCCCTCTTCGGCCTGGCGGCGCACCGACTCACTCACCCCGTCGGCCGGCGCGTCGGTGCGCACGAGGATTCCCTCGTGGTGTCGGTTCTCGACGAGTGGCCAGGGGTGCAACTCCCCCTCGAGGGTGCGTACGGCCACGAGCGAGACCTCGCGGTCGAAGGGGACGAAGGCCTCGAGGATGCAGGGAACGCCCCCGAGGGCGTCGAAGGCTCCCTCCACGTCGGCCGCATCACGCAGCACGCGCTGGCCCTTGCCGTCGTAGCCGAGGCGGCGCGTCTTGAGGACGGCGGGCATCCCGATCTCGTCGAGGGCGGCGCCCAACCCGGACTCGGAGTCCACGCTCCTGAACGCATTCGTGCGGATCCCGAGCTCGGTGAAGCGGCGCTTCTCGTTGAGACGATCCTGCGCAACCTCGAGCGCCGCGGCACCGGGACGGACGGGCACGCGCGCGGCGATCCGGCGCACGAGCTCGACCGGCACATTCTCGAATTCGAGGGTGACGACCTCGACGCCCTCCACGAAGCGCTCGAAGGCGTCGTCATCGTCCCACGCCGCGCGCAGGTGATCGCCGAACCCCTGAATCGCCTCGGCGCTCCCCGGGTCCCAGAAGCGGAAGGTGAAGCCGAGGGGCCGTCCCGCCTCGGCGAGCATCCGACCGAGCTGTCCGCCGCCGAGCACCCCGATCCGGGTTCCCGGACCCACCGGGGTCACGACCCGGGCGCCGGCTCGCGCGGGTCGGGATCGGCGAGCACGCCTTCGGTGCGTCGCGCCCGCCACGCCTCGACCGCCTCTCTCACCTCGGGGTGGTGGGTGCCGAGGATCTGTGCCGCAAGGAGCGCAGCGTTGCCGGCACCCGCCGCGCCGATGGCGAGCGTCCCGACCGGCACCCCCGCCGGCATCTGCACGATCGAGAGGAGCGAATCGAGACCGTTCAGGGCGCGTGACTTCACCGGCACGCCGAGGACCGGCACCACCGTCTTCGAGGCGAGCATCCCCGGGAGGTGCGCCGCGCCGCCCGCCCCCGCCACGATCACCTCGAGGCCGCGGCTCGCGGCCGACTCGGCATACTCGAAGAGGAGGTCCGGTGTGCGGTGCGCCGAGACCACACGCACCTCGTGCGGGATCTCGAGCGTCTCCAGAAGGTCCACGGCGTGCTTCATGGTCTCCCAGTCGGATCGGGAGCCCATCACGACGCCCACGAGTGGTTCGGACATGGGGGTACGGGGCAGGAGGAGCGGGAGGGGAGAGGTTGTCGACGCGCGCGTGCGGGGTCAACCGTTGCGAGTCGCATCGCCGCCCTCGGACCGCGCCGTGCGGGAACGCGGCGGCCCCCTTCAGGTATCCGGATCTCACACTCCTCCGGACCTCCCCGATGCCGAACTCCGCCCCCCCCGCGCTCCTCGACTACCTCTCGCACCCGCACGCCGAGCTGCGTGCACGCGTGCTCGAGCACCTCGCGACCGACGCCTTCGACTTCGACTCCGAGCTCGATCGAGCGACGCACCGGAGGCGGACTCTCGAGGCGCTGCAGTGTCTCGCCGACGACGGGCTCGGGCTCGTCGGCTTCCCCGAGGCGTACGGCGGAGGGGGCGACCCCCGCGGCGCGATCGCCGTCTTCGAAACCCTCGCCTTCGGAGATATCTCGACCGTCATCAAGTTCGGGGTGCAGTTCGGGTTGTGGGGCGGAAGCCTCTATCAGCTCGGCACCGAGCGGCACCACGAACGCTGGCTCGAGGCGATGGCGCGGCTGGAGCTGCCCGGGTGCTTCGCGATGACCGAGATCGGGCACGGCTCGAATGTGCGCGGGATCGAGACGACGGCGACGTACGACGCCGACACCGATGAGCTCGTCGTCCACACCCCGCACGAGGGCGCGGGAAAGGAGTGGATCGGCAACGCCGCGCTGCACGGCCGGATGGCCTCGGTCTTCGTCAAGCTCCATCTGGATGGCGAGAACCACGGGGTGCATGCCGTCGTCGTACCGCTGCGCGACGCGGAGGGGAATCCCCTCCCGGGAATCCGGATCGAGGACAACGGCCCCAAGGTCGGCCTCAACGGCGTCGACAACGGCCGCATCTGGTTCGACTCGGTACGCGTGCCGCGCGATCACCTCCTCGACCGCTTCGGTCGGATCACCGACGAGGGGAAGTACGAGAGCCCGATCGAGTCGGAGGGCCGGCGTTTCTTCACGATGCTCGGCACCCTCGTGGCGGGGCGGGTGAGTGTGGGGGCGGCCGCCGTCAGCGCCGCCAAGACCGCGCTCACGATCGGCGTGCGCTACTCCGATCGCCGCCGTCAGTTCGGTCCCTCCGACGGTCCCGAGGTCCCGATCCTCGACTACACGACGCAGCAGCGCGCACTCCTCCCCCGCCTCGCCACGACCTACGCGCTGCACTTCGCGCTGCGCAGCCTCGCCAACGACTGCGGTCTCCTCCTCGGCGCGGGCCAGCTCGAGGAGGAGGGACAGGAGGTCGAGGCGCGCGCCGCTGGGCTCAAGGCGTACGCCACCTGGCACGCCCTCGACACCGTCCAGGTCGTGCGTGAGGGGATGGGGGGGCGGGGCTTCCACGCCGACAACCGGATCGGTCAGATCCGGCGAGACATCGACATCTTCGCGACCTTCGAGGGCACGAATATCGTCCTCCTCCAGCTCCTCGCGAAGAGTCTTCTCACCCAGTACCGCAAGGAGCTCGGGACCCTCGGCTTCTGGGACGTGGTGCGGATCGCCACCGATCGCGCGCAGGAGCGCGTGACCGAGCTCAACCCGATCATCACGCGCCGCACCGACCCCGATCACCTCCGCGACCCCGATCTGCACAGGCACGCCTTCGAGTACCGCGAGCGGAGACTCCTCGCCACGGCCGGACGTCGACTCAAGCGGCTCTTCGACGACGGGGTCGACGCCTTCGAGGCGCTCAATGTCGTGCAGGACCACCTCATCGCGCTCGCCAACGCGCACGTCGAACGGCACCTCTGCGAGGCCTTCCTCGAAGGGGTCGCTCGCGCGCCCGACGTCGAGACCTCCGAGACGCTCCGCACCCTCGCCCAACTCTTCGCCCTCGAGCGTCTCGAGGCGGACCGCGCATGGTTCCTGGAGGCGGGATACTTCGAGCCCGCCAAATCGAAGGCGATCCGCACCGAGGTGAATGCGCTCTGCCGCGAGGTCCGCGAGATCGCCGTCCCCCTGGTCGATGCCTTCGGAATCCCCGACGCCGTGCTGCGTGCGCGCGACGCCTGAGGTGTGAAAGAGGCGCCGGAAGAGGGCGCCGGGCAGCCGCCTCCTTCCCACCCCTGCACCCTCCGATGAGGGAAACACTTGTTTCCTTCGACCTCGCGCCTCATTTTGGGTGGGATTCGCGGCTGAAGCCGCACCCACGCTCGATTCCCCCGCCTGCAGCGGAGAGATCCCATGCTGAAGCGCAGCTTCCCCCTCCTCGCCCTCGCCGCACTCGTCGCCGCCCCCGCCTCCGCGCAGGAAGCGCACGAGTTCAGTTACGACCGACCCGACGCGCGCCAATTCGGGCCGATCATCGGCGACCGCCTCCTCCCTGCGGGTGCGTGGGAGATCGGGTACACCTTCGAACAGCGTGAAGCGGACGAGGTCCGATTCGACGAGGATGCGATCGACATCGAAGACGTCTTCCAGGTCTTCGGCTTCCAGATCGCGCCCTTCGATCGCCGTGACCGCTGGCAGCGGATCGACATCTCCTACGGGGTGACGGACTTCCTCACGGTCCGGGGGACGGGTCGTTTCGCCGACTTCGAGCGCGACGTCGTCAACGACGCCGACGTGCTCCAGCGCACGGAGAGCGACGGGATCGGCGATGTCGAGATCGAGGCGATGATCGAGGCGTTCAACTCACGCTCGGTGCGTTCGCACATCAGCCTCGGGGTGGAGCTCCCGACCGGCGACGACGGCGAGTCCGACCTCAACCTCGCCACCGGGCAGGTCGAGCGACTCCCGGTCAGCATGCAGCTCGGGACCGGCTCGGTCTCGCTCGTGCCGGGGGTCACCTTCGCCACGCAGAATGAATACGGCACCGTCGGCGCCCAGGCGAAGGCACGCATTCGCGTCGATGACAGTGAGTTCGGATGGCGCCGTGGCGACGTCTTCGAAGCCCGGATGTGGGCTGCCTACCGCGTCGTCGACGTCCTCTCGGTGCACTCGGGCGTCCGCGTACACCGCTCGGGATCGGTCGAGGGGATGGACCCCGCGAGCGACCCCACACGCGATCCGGCGGAAGATCTCACCCGCTCGGCGGCCACCATCGTCTCGATCCCCCTCGCGGTGAACGTCATGCTCGATCGCGGCCCCCTCAGCGGCACGATCTTCTCGGCGGAGTTCGACTGGCCGGTGCACCAGGACTTCGAGAGCATCCGTCTCGGGACCGAGCGATCCTTCAGCATCAGCATCCACCGCGCCTTCGGGATGTGAGCCTCGGAGTCTCCGGAGGGCGTGCGTCGGGAGGGAGTGCGACCGGCCCGACCGTCCGGTGTCACTCGCGGACGCGCACCAGGTGGTAGCTCTTCTTCCCCCTGCGCAGCACGAGGAAGCGCCCCTCGATCGCGCGTGAGAGTCCGACGGCGAAGTCGGTCTCTTCGACGCGACCGGCGTTCAGATAGATCCCGCCGCCCTCGATCGCGCGCCTCGCCTCGCCACGGGACGGCGTGATGCCGGCGTCGGTGAGGAGCTCGATGATCCCGATCCCGTCGCCTTCGAGTGCGTCCTTCGAGATCTCGCTCGACGGCACGTCGGAGAAGATTTCGGCGATCTCGTCCCCCGCGAGTCCATCGAGCTCTCCGCCGAAGAGTGCCTCGGTGGCGCGGCGAGCCCGCGCCAGACCCGCCTCGCCATGGACACGGCGCGTCACATCGTCGGCGAGTCGCCGCTGAGCCACGCGCTTCCACGGTTCCTCGGCGTGCTCCGCTTCGAGGGCTTCGATCTCGGAGCGCGTCAGGAGGGTGAAGAAACGCAGATACCGCCCCGCATCCTCGTCGGTGGTGTTGATCCAGAACTGGTAGAAGCGGAAGGGAGAGGTGCGTTCGGCGGAGAGCCACACCGCGCCCTCTTCGGTCTTTCCGAACTTCCTCCCCGCCGAATTCGTGACGAGGGGAAAGACCACCCCGTACGCTTCGTCTCCGTGCATCCGGCGGATGAGGTCGATCCCGGCGGTGATATTGCCCCACTGATCACTCCCGCCGAGCTGGAGCGTGCACGCATCCTCCTCGAAGAGTCGGGCGAAGTCGTACGCCTGGAGGAGCTGGTAGCTGAACTCGGTGAAGGAGATCCCGCTCGCCTCATCCTCGATCCGACGCCGCACCGACTCCTTGCGCAGCATCGCGTTCACACTGAAGTGCTTGCCGACCTCGCGCAGAAAGTCGATCAGGCCCACCTCTCCGAGCCAGTCCAGGTTGTTGCGCATCCGGGCCGGGTTCGCCTTCGCCCCGAAGTCGAGGAAGGGCTCGAGCTGGGCGCGGATCGTCTCGGCATTCTCCCGGGCCACCTCCGCGGTGAGAAGGTTGCGCTCCGCGGACTTGCCCGAGGGGTCTCCGATCAGTCCCGTCGCGCCGCCGACGAGCGCGATCGGATGATGTCCGGCGCGCTGGAGGTGCACGAGTCCCATGATCGCGAGGAGGTGTCCGACGTGGAGAGACGACGCCGTCGGATCGAACCCTATATAGCCCGCGCGCGGCTCGGAGAGGTGCGCCGCCGTCCCTTCAGTGGCGTCGTGAAGGAGGCCGCGCCAGGAGAGCTCGTCGAGTACGGACATGGTCGGAGGGCCGGGTGGACGGGTGGGAGGAGTGCCGGAAGGGTAGCGTGGCCATCGCGACGATCAAGGGAAGGCGCCGACGCAGGCACGCCGGACCGGAAGCGCGGGGCCCGGAGATGAAGGCGTTCAGCGCGGGGAGACCTCGGCATCGTCGAGCCACCCTTCGAGGGCCTTCGCGCGCACGGCTCCATGCGAGAGGTGATCACGCACCTGACCTCCCTCGATGAAGATCACCTGCGGGGATTCGTGCGGCACGCCCGTCGCCTCGGCCACCTCGTTCGAGAGGCTGCGTTCCTCGATCACGAGGACCCGACGCACGGCGATGTCGGGGTGCGCCTCGGCAAAGCGCGCCACCTCACGCGCCGCCACCGAGGAGATCGGACACGTCGTGCTGTGCTTGAAGAGGAGGAGCGGTCCGGACGACTCGAGCGCCGACGCGCCTCCGTCGGCGGCGAGCGAGGGGAAGTCGCGCGCCCTCGCGCGTCGGGGAAGTCGACGGCCGAGGACGATGCCCGCCGCGAGGGCAAGTCCGATCTCGGCGCCCCCGCCTTCCCCCGTCACGAGCCGCGTGAAGGCCCACACGAAGAGAGCGAGGAAGAGGAGTGAGACGAGAGATCCGGGACGGAAGGGTGAAGGAGACATCGTGCCCTCAACCGAAGTGCGCGCTGAGATCCGCGAGGAGGGCACGATAGATCGGATCGCAGAACTCTGCCACCCCTCCTTCTTCCCTCGCCCACCGCGATTCCCACACGACGAGGCAGCGGTTCGCATCACCCGGAACCGTCACGGGGAGGACCCGGACCCGCCCGACGTAGCCGTCGACCTTCTCCTTCGCCACCGGTCCCGGACCGTCGTCGATGCTGTAGGTGAATTCGCGCTCGTCGTCGTCGAGCGAGATCAGCGTCTCGTGGAAGGCACCATTCAGGATACGCTTCGCTCCAGGCTCGGTCCCCTGCACGCTACCGACCGGAGTCAGCTCCTCGACGACATCCTCCGACCACGAAGCGTCGTGGAAGTCGCGCAAGGCAGACCACACCCGGTCGGCGGAGGCGTTCACCACAGTTGAATTCCAGCAACCCATCCAGGGAATCTCCTGATCTTGAAGGGTCCGCGCAGCACGATACGTGCGCGGCGGCGTCGTCCCCATTATCTTGAAGTTTGATCGACATGCCAACCTCGGGGATCAACCTCGACGACCCCGGGTCTGGAACCTAACAGTCGCGTCCGGTTTTCATCTTGGTGAAGACCCGCAACTCGAGCCCGGAGACACCGCGATGAAGACTCGCACCCACCGCAACACCGACCAACGGCGCCTCTTCGGAATAGGCATAGGCGTATCCGCCCTCGTCCACCTTGCCGTCCTCGGCTTCGTGGTGGTTCCCGTGGAACCGCTCGACGAGGGTGATGTGAAGGCGCGGCGTCAGGCCAGCCAGCTCGACGCGATGGAGGTCATCCGCATCGCCGAACCGAAGCCCGTTACCGTCGCCACCTTCACGGATCCCGGTGCGAGCAGTTCCTCCCGCGCGGCACGGGCGGCCACGCGTTCTCCGCTGGAGGTCGTCGAGGTTCGCAGCATCGCGCGTCTCGCCTTCGCGTCGCCGATCCGCACCGAAAACTTCGGTGAGCTCACGGCGCTCGAGGTTGCCGAGGCCGAAGGATACTCCGAGGAGTACAACCCCGACGAACACATCGGTCACGCGCACACCCAGGAGGATGGTCAGAGCTTCTGGGGCCGTCTCCTCGGAGGCGTGCAGGCCGCCTTCTCCGGCGAGCACTGCCCCCTCGATGACCCGGCCAGCGGCGTGACGATCCAGACGGCACGGGGCGGCACCTTCAACCCCGGGATCGGCACCCGCCCCCTCGCGGGCGGCACCTGGCGCTGACGCGCCGGTAGCGCGTCGGCGGCTGTTCTCCGGGCAGCCGCCGACACACACCGGAAACGAGAAGCCCCCCGAAGGTCGACGATCCGACCCTCGGGGGGCTTCTTGCGTCTCCTGTTGCGGCGCCTGCGGAACCGGTCCCCTCACCCTCAGCGACCGGCGGCCGCCTGACACCCGCTGCTCTCTCGCCTCATCCGGAGGCGGTGCGCCGTCCCGGTGTCGTCGTCCGTCCCTCGATGTGCACGAGCGAGCCCTCGGCCCCACTCGACCCCGCACGTTCGGCGCGCAGGTAGGCGTAGGCGTCGTGTTCGAGCGCTCCTTCGGGGAGCCACTCCCAGAACGGTCCGAGGTCTGCCTTCACCTTGTCGCGGAAGAAGTCCGGGAGCACATCGCTCTCCCCTTCCTGGAAGCTCCGGAAGTTCGCGTCGTTCACGAGACGGTCGCGGTACTCGGTGTAGTAGCGGATCCGCCCGAACCCCTCGGACGACACGGCTCGCAGGACATTGATCCAGCGCGGGAGCTGGCCACGCGTCGCCCGGAAGCGTCGCGCGATCATCTTCCACGAGAAGGCGTGCTTCGAGAGATCGATGACGTGGTCGTAGAACTCCGGCCACTCGTAGTTGGCCGGCTTCACATTCATCGCGTGGTTGTTGTTCAGGAAGTGGTGCGGAAAGCCGAGCACCCGCCCGTTGCGCTGGTACTCGAGGTTGAGCGGCGCCGCGCGCCCGAAGGCCGAGAGGAGCGAGAACGCCGGGAAGGACGCGGGGGCCTCGTCGAGGAAGCGCTTCGTCAGCTCGAAGGGCTCGGCGCCTTCATCCGACTCCAGCCCCATGACGAAGTTCGCCTGGATGTAGGGGATGTATTCGTTGATCAGGTTGATGTGATCGACGACGTGCCGGACCTTCTCCGCCCCCTGGCGGGCCCCCGTCTTCGACTTGTTTCCGAGATCGTACCACGACTCGATCCCGGGGAGGATCGCCCGGAACCCGTTCGCCTGAAGCCGCTTCAGGTGCGGCTCGGTCAGCAGCGAGAGGCTGCTCTCCGCGATGAACTCGATCCCGCCGTCGGGAAGCGCCTCCTCGATCGCGCCCATCGCCTCATTGAAGCGGATCCCGAAATTCGGATCGTGCCATCCGACGAGTGGACGCTTGAACTTCGTGAGGAGGAAGCGGAGGTCTCCCTTGAGCACATCGTAGTCGAGCGGCTGATAGGGGACGGTCGAGTCGATGCAGAAGCTGCAGGTATACGGACACCCGAGGCTCGCCATCATCGGCACGATCTTCACCGTCGGCGCCTTCTCGAGCGCCTTCGCGATGAACTTCCACCGCTCACGCACACCCGGGAGCTGCATCGGCTGGCTGACTTCGCTCAGGTGTACCCCGATCGGGCGGTGCTGCTCACAGCTCGAGAGGACATCCTCGATCGTGCTGCGGTGCGTGAAGCCGAGGACGAAGTCGAAGTAGCGGACCGCGTCCTCGGGGTAGCAGCGCGCGTGCGGGCCTCCGAGCACGGTGACCGCTCCGCGTGACCGGCAGAAGGCGCTCAGCGCGTAGGCGAGCTGGGCGGCCTGGGTGAAGGCGCCGATGAAGACGAGGTCGACCTCGTCGGGAATCTCGGCGGTGAGATCGCCGAACCCCGTGTAGCAGACGTAGGTGACGTCGTGGCCCGCCTCTTCGCACCACCCCGCGATCACCTGCGGCATGACGCTCGCGAAGTTCGCGTTCATCACGCGACCGTAGAGGCGCTTGGTGGGTCTGCGCGCCACGAGGTCGATGACTGCGATTTTCAATTTCGGCATGGGACACTCCTCCGGCAGGGGTCGAAAGACTCCGCCACGAGCACCACGGCGCGCGCGGTTGAACCGCCGGAGACGATTCGAAAGGTGTAACCCCTCTGCCCGACGCTGCAAGGGGGTGGGGTGGGTTCCGCCCGCGGCGTCGAGATGAGAAGTTGAGGAAACCCCGTGCCACGCGGGCAAGATCGCCGATTCCTTTCCCATAATCATTATCATGACACACAACCGGATCTTTGCCGAACTCGGACTCGATGAGGACAACCTCGGCGGTTTCGACGGCGAGTGGATCGCCTCGGGTGAACCCCTCGAAATCGACACACCGATCGACGGGTCGCGCATCGGGAGCGTGCGTCAGGTCACCCGTGAGGAGTACGACCGCATCGTCGAGCGCGCCCACGAGGCCTTCCTCTCGTGGCGCCGCGTGCCGGCGCCCCGGCGCGGCGAGGTGATCCGGCAGCTCGGGAACCGGCTGCGCGAGAAGAAGGAGGCGCTCGGCGCGCTCGTCACGCTCGAGATGGGCAAGATCGCGGCCGAGGGCGAGGGCGAGGTGCAGGAGATGATCGACATCTGCGACTTCGCGGTCGGGCTCTCGCGCCAGCTCTACGGCCTCACCCTCGCCTCCGAGCGCCCCGACCACCACATGCGCGAGCAGTGGCATCCGCTCGGCGTCGTCGGGATCATCTCCGCCTTCAACTTCCCCGTCGCCGTCTGGAGCTGGAACGCCGCGCTCGCGGCCGTCTGCGGCGACGCCTGCGTCTGGAAGCCCTCGGAGCGCACCCCCCTCACCGCGGTCGCGGTCACGAAGATCGCCGCCGAGGTGTGCCGCGAGGCGGGTGTGGATCCGGCGATCTTCTCGCTCGTCGTCGGCGACGGGCCCGTGATCGGCGAAGCGCTCGCGAACGACCCGCGCATCCCGCTCGTCTCGGCCACGGGGTCGACGCGGATGGGCCGACGGGTGGGCGAGGTGGTGGGCGGTCGGCTCGGCCGGACGATCCTCGAGCTCGGCGGCAACAACGCGATCATCGTCACCCCGCACGCGAATCTCGACCTCGCGCTCCCCGCGGTCCTCTTCGGGTCGTGCGGCACCGCGGGGCAGCGCTGCACGAGCACGCGGCGCATCATCGTGCACGCTTCGCGTACGGACGAGCTCGTCGAGCGTCTGGTGCGGGCGTACCGGGATGTGACGATCGGGGACCCGAGAGACCCCGACACCCTCATGGGGCCCGTACTGAACGACGACGCCGTCGAGGCGCTCATGCGCGCGAAGGAGCGCGTCGTGGACGAGGGGGGCGAGATCCTCTTCGGGGGCGAGCGACTCGAGGGTGAGGCGTGGCCGGGCGGGCGCTACGTCACCCCCTGCATCGCGCGCGCCGGCACCGACTTCGAAGTCGTGCGGGACGAGACCTTCGCGCCGATCCTCTACATCCTCGAGTACGGGTCGAGCGACGCGAGCGGCGAGGACGCGATCGCCGAGATGGACGAAGCGATGCGGATCCACAACGACGTCCCCCAGGGTCTCTCCTCGGCGATCTTCTCCGACCATGTGCGCGAGATCGAGTACTTCCTCTCTCACCGCGGCTCCGACTGCGGGATCGCCAACGTCAACATCGGCACCTCGGGCGCCGAGATCGGGGGCGCCTTCGGGGGAGAGAAGGAGACCGGCGGGGGGCGCGAATCGGGCTCGGACGCCTGGAAGGCATACATGCGCCGGCAGACCAATACGGTGAACTGGTCGACCGAGCTCCCCCTCGCCCAGGGGATCACCTTCGGATAGGCGCGCGCCGCCGGAACGTCCCGGTGGGTCCGCCTCCCGCCCGCGCCCACGGAACCACCACGGCACCGACCGGGTTCGATTCACACATGCGACGGCCCCTCAGTGCACCCCCGATCATCCTCCTCGCCTCCCTCCTCTGGGCGTGTGGATCCCCACCGGAGTCCCTCCCCGGGGACGAAGGCGAGCCCCCGCCCGAATCCGGGCCGGGACTCGTCGTCATCCGGATGCTCGACAACATGACCTTCGACCCCGCGAACCCGGTGATCGCGGCGGGGGACACGGTCGTCTGGGTAAACGCCGGCCAGCTCCCCCACACCGCCACGGCGGATCCCGCGCGCACGCGTGATCCCTCCCGGGTGGCCCTGCCGGAGGGCGCGGCGGGCTGGGACTCCGGCGCGCTCGGCGCCGGAGAGGAATTCCGGCAGATCTTCAACATTCCCGGCCGCTACGCCTACGTCTGCTCCCTGCACGAGATGATGGGGATGGTGGGCACCCTCGAAGTGGAACCCTGACCATGCGCGTCCTGCACCCGCTCTTCGTCCACCTGCACATCGCCTTCCTCCTCATGGCCTTCGTCGCCATGTACGCGTGGTTCTTCCGCGGACTCGCGACGAGCGTCTTCGAGGACCGGATCTACCGCTTCGCCAGAACGAATACCTGGCTGGGGGTGATCACGGTGGCGCTCTCGATGGTCGTGGGGATGCGCGACGCCCTGGCGGGAAGCATCGCCCGCTTCGACGGACCGGTCGGGGGGTGGCTGGTCGTCAAGGTCGTCCTCGCCGTGGGGCTCCTCCTCGTCTACGGTCTCTTTCTCGCCCTGAGCGCCCGGAAGAAGAGCTACCTCCAGGAGGACCGACGCCTCCTCGCCTGGTGCCTCGGTACCCAGGCGGTGGGGATCATCCTCGTCGCGGTGATCACCACGATCGGCACGATGCTCGTCTACTACCAGGATGCGATCCCCGCCTTCGCGAACCCCTTCGGGCCGTGAGGTCCGCCCCCACCCGCGTCGTGGTGGTCGGCGGCGGGTTCGCCGGCATCTACGCCGCCTCCTACCTGGCGGCCGCCGACCTCGACCCCGGTTCGGTCGAGGTCACCCTCGTCTCCGACCGGAACTACTTCACCTTCACCCCCCTCCTGGCGGAGGTGGTGGGGGGAGGGCTGGGGCGTGAGGATGTGACGCTGGCGCTCCCCGTCCTCGCCGGCCAGCGCGGCTTCCACTTCCGCGAGGCCCGGGTCGAGGGGATCGATCCGGCGCGTCAGGTGATCGAGTCGACGGTCGGGCCGCTTCACTACGACCACCTCGTGCTCGCGATGGGCGCCAAGCCCCGATACTTCGGGAATGAGGAGCTGGAGCGGAACACCCTCCCGCTGACCTCGATCCGCGACGCCCTCGCCATCCGGGAGCGGCTCATCCGGAACGCCGAATTGGCGACCCGGGAGTCGAACGAGGCGCGGAAGCAGCGTCTCCTGACCGTCTGCGTGGCCGGGGCGGGGCCCGCCGGTGTGGAGGTCGCGGCCGAGGCCCGGCACCTCCTGGGCGACGTCCTCTCGCGCTACTACCCCTCCGGGGTCGAACCCCGGATCGTCGTCCTCCAAGGCGCGGATGTCATCCTCCCCGGGTGGCATCCCGAACTCGCGGCCTCGGGGCTCGAGATCATGCGGAACCGGGGGATCGAGGTGCACCTCGAGACCTTCGTCGCCGGGTACGACGGAGAGGCGGTGCGCGCCACCTCGGGCGAGAAGGAGTTCGAGATCGAGGCGGACACCCTCATCTGGACCGCCGGTACCGCACCGAGCCGGCTCGCCTGGGAGGGGAGCGGGGAGGCGGTGCGCCCGAGCGGCCACCTCGAGACCGATGCCTACCTGCGGGTCGTCGGGAGCGACGGGATCTGGGCTGCGGGCGATCTCGCCTCCCGCGAGGACCCCCGCACGGGGGATCCCTACCCCGCGGTCGCCCCGATCGCGATCACCCAGGGGATCCGGGCCGCCGGGAATATCGAGAACACGATCGCGAACCGGGACCTCGAGCCGTACCACGCGCACCACGCCGGCTCGATCGTCTCGCTCGGGAGCGGCGCGGCGCTCGTCGACGTCCTGGGGTGGACGCTCAAGGGGCCGCCCGCCTGGGCGATCTACCGACTCGCCTACCTCATGAAGGTCGTCGGGACCCGCAACAAGCTCCGCGTCGCCACCAGCCTCGCCCTCAACCGACTCTTCGAGCCGGACATCAGCTACGACCGGGATCCGGGCGGGTTCTGAGCGGGGAAGAGCCCCCGGGGTACCCTCCGCTCCGCGCTTGCCTTGTGATGCATCCGATCGCCCGGTAGAATTCCGGGAGGCCTTACCCCCGAATTCCCACGCAGGAGGTACTCCATCTTCGTC
The DNA here is from genome assembly GCA_032250675.1 of Longimicrobiales bacterium. GTDB lineage: Bacteria > Gemmatimonadota > Gemmatimonadetes > Longimicrobiales > Gaopeijiaceae > Gaopeijia. Next base: position 23,220 of record JAVVEY010000026.1, read on the forward strand.
AGGCACGCGGTTCTGGTGTGGCTGGGGATGATCGCCGTCTCCCCACCGATCGCCGGGCAGGATGTGACGCAGGTGGCCAGCGAGATCCTGCAGACGATTCTCCTTCCGAAGGTGTCCGAGGAGCTCCGCGAGAGCGGGGTGCCGGTCGAGGAGGTGGAGACCGCGGTCGCGGCCGCTCGGCAGAGCGGAGTGTCGCCGGGTGAGGCGACGGGGGTCTTCGGCGAGGCGATCAAGTCGGTCGGGGAGAACGGGCCGATCGAGAACTTCGGCGGCTTCGTCCGGGCGCAGCTCGAGCGCGGGCTCCGCGGGAAGGAACTCGCGGACGCCATCCGTGCCGAGCACGCAGCCCGCGGCATCGGCCGTGGGAGGAAGCTCGATTCCGACCGACCAGGCCGCGGTCGTGGCGGCCCGCCCGACAACGCCCGTCCGGGAGCGAGCGGCGAGCGCGGACCCGGCGTCGGTACGCGGAATCCGAACACGCGGCGCCCGGACTCCGCGGGGCAGCCGCCGGATACCTCCGCGACCCCACCGGGCCGGCCGGGTGGCGATGGTCGAGGTGCGCGATGAGCACGCTTCGAGCCGTCATGACGGCATCGGCCCTCCTCGTCCTCCCCGCCTGCGGCCCTTCGGACGCCCCTCCGTCCGACGCCGATCGGCCCCAGGCCGAAGCCGAAGCCGCGACCGTGCCGGAGTGGGTCACACGGGTGGCGGTGATCGCCAATGCGATCGAAGATCGGCCCGCCGCCTTCGATTCGATCCTCACCGCACACGACATGACCCGTGAGGCCTTCGAGTCACGCATCTACGACATCGCTGCGGACCCGGTACTCACCGCGGCATACGAACGGACGCGCGGGCGCTAGCGACGGCGGCGCCTTGCCGTCGACCGTCCGAAGAGCGCCTTCCGCTACCCCGTCACTCCAGGCTCCCCCTCGGAGGGAGGCGGGAGTGGACTCTCGGGGCAGTCCGATGTCTCCGTGGTATACGAGATCGAACTCACCCTCCACCCGGCGTCGGTTTCGACCAGGGTGAAGGCGTCGACCCCGCAGTGGCTCCACTCTCCGTCGACCCAGAAGTCGTAGGGGGTCCACACCATCGCGAGCCGCCCGTGCACCATGGCCACCGGATCCCACATCCGCTCCAGGAGGGGATCGGAAGCCTCCGGGATTCGCGCCGCGTCCTCCGCGAGAGCACGGGAGTTGACGCCTTCGAGGGATCCGTCGTCTCCCAGCGCGACCGAGTGAACCGAACCGCCCGGGAGTGAGAGCGCCTCCATCGTCGCGCCATCCCGCGCCGAGATCGCCTCCAGGAAGTCTTCGACCACCGCGATCACCTCTGCCTCGCGCGCCGAGGAAGCAGACGATTCAGCAACCGCGTCCGGAGCAGGGACGGAGCTTTCCGCGCACCCCGCCATGAGGACGAAAACCGGAACGAAGAGATGCCGCCGTGCCGGATGGATCGCCCGGGTGATCATCGGATTCATGAGACTCCTCCCTCGAGTTCGTTCGGCCCCGACGGGGCGGAATTCCCTGCCCCGCCGATGATGCCGCCTCCGGAGCGCGCGGCGCAAGCTCCTCGCATCAGCGATCGGATCCGGGTGGGGGAGTGCGGGCTGCTGCAGCCGAAGCGAGTAGCTGCCACTCGCCACGCAGGTGTAGGGTCCGTCACCGTCACGCACGAGCACCCGACTCCCGGCCTCACGTATCGTCTCCTCCTCTCCGTCACCGCAAAGGACGATCTGGAGTTCCGCGTGAGGGACACGATGCAGAGCCGGGGGGTGGGCTGCAAGCGGAGCACCGCCGCGCGGAGTGGGCAGGTGACCGCGCCACCGCAGATCCACGACAGCGAACCCAGGTCCGCGACCACCCGGACCACGCTCAGGGGTCTGGCGAAGGGTGATCCGATGAGGTCAGTCGGTCGAGGCGCTGCTTCGCGGATGCGAGGAATCCGATGGTGCTGATCTCGGCATACGCGAAGGACCCGGCGGCGTAGATCACGATCAGGAGGACGAAGATCGACACAAGCCGATCCGGTCGACCCGGAAAGTCAACGGTCCAGAGGAGTGGGCCGGCCACCAGGAGCGTGGCGAAGGCAACGAAGCGGGACCGCGTCCTCTCGGTCCGCCGCTTTCTCACCTCCGCGTGGATCGAGTCGATCTCATCCTGAAGCTCGAGCTGTCGCTTGATCGTCAAACCTTCGCCCACAGGCGCCGCATTCGGACCCGCCCCCCCTCTGAGTGAATCGCCGGAGTCATTCAACGCCCTTCTGCGACACATCACTAGAACCGATCACCGAAGTACACCGCATTCAGGAAGAACCGCGTCGTCCCACGCCAGAAGCCGCGGAAGTTCGGGTTGTCGATGAGGAGGACCACCGAGCCGCGGCCGATCCCGTCGGCCATGACCGAGGGTGCCGGCCAGCCGCGCCTCGTTCTCGTCCGAGATGTATCCGCTCACGTGCGGATCCGCGAAGAGTAGGGGCGGCCCCGGAGCGCGCTCACTCCAGCGATGCAGACCGCTGGAGCTGCACCACCCACTCCGGCGTCTCCCGGAGATACGTCTCGACCATGGGCGCCCGGGCGAAGTAATAGCGGGCCAGCAGCCCCTGAAAGAGGATGGTAAGGGCGGTGACGCCCAGGTAGACGGCAGTGGTGAGCTCGGCCACCAGCCCCGCCGTGTCCCCGCCCATGAGCTCATCCATCCGGGCCAGCCCGGGATCGGGATGGGTGCGGGCCTGCCAAAGGCTCCAGAGGGCGTAGGTCACGATGAGCGCCATGAGGCCGAGCTGGTTCCGGCCCAGGGCGCGAGGGCCCTCGGGGTCGATGTCACGGAGGAGTGTCCGGCCACGGTGCTCGTTCCACGTCACCACTCCCATCCCCATCCCCAGGACAAGCGCCTCGGGGCTGAAGAGCCCGAAGAGGAGAGTGATCCCGGCGAAGGCGCCCAGAGTCCAGACGTTGAAGGTGGCCACCCGGCCGGCCTTGAGGAACCGCCGGGCTCGTTCTCCGGCCTCCTCGAGTTCCTCCCGATCCTCGGGGGAGAGGGGATCCGAGGCCGGGGTTCCCATCAGAGGTCCAGGCCGCTCATCGAATCGCAGCCCTCGTACCCACCGCCGGAGCCGCCTCCAACCTGGCTCTTCCTGGGGCCCTCGCGGGGGACACGGGCGTAGCCGCCGGCCCTCCGGCTGACGCACTTCTCCCCCGGGGCCAGGAAGGCGTTGACGATCTGGGGGACGACGGCCTCGTCGTACCCCCGCACCCCGGGGAAGAGGGTCTCCTCCCCTTGGAGCTTCCGCACTTGGTTCGCGCGCAACGTGTCCTTCACGGTGCGCGACCGGTAGCCGCTCTGCTTGAGCTCGCCGATGGTACGAAAGCGGGGCTCCGCCATGCTTCCTCCTGAATCTTCAGGGATCGCTCCGGGATTCCGTGCTACCTCGGCGGGGCGGGGCGGTTCCGGCGGGCTCGACGGTGGATCGCGGTCGGACCGGGCGCCGGGCTCCCGGGACACGTCTTGCGTCACATGGTGCGAGACCGGCCCAGGTTTGCCAACATCCGCAGCCAGCGTCCCAGACGGATTTGATGCGACGGGGGTATCCATCCTGGTGGCCTGAGGGGGATTTAACGCCGTCCGCGGGCCAACGAGGTACGGAAGCGGTGCCCGGAAGTGGAAAATACCACCACTTTTCCACTTCGCCGGTCGTCGAGGTTACCGCGAAGTGGAATTTGAGGCGATATTCCACTTGAACGGCGAGAAAACAGCCGGATAGGTGGAAAAAGAGGGGAATATTCCACCTCGGCTTCGAAGATGAGGGGACCCGGCACGGCCAGCGCCGCAGACGCCGCGGGCGAAGCAGGCGGCGACGTTCCGGCCCGCGAACCTCGGGGCGCCGATCGCCCGCCGTCGTGAGCGACGCAGGATCGCCGCCACCCTCGGACGTGGCCACCTTCTTCAACGACCCCCGCACGATCGGCGCGTCGCGTTCCACGGTGACGCGCCGCGGGTTCGGCCCTGCTGACCGCGCGCCCACCCATCCCCCGCCACCCATCCCCCGCAAGACCGCCCGGCACCTCACGGCACATCCCTCACGGCACATCACGCCGGTCAGATGGATGCCCTCGT
>JAVVEY010000163.1:0-4665 GCA_032250675.1 Longimicrobiales bacterium
CCCCCCTACTCCACCTCAAACCGCCGCCGGAGCGTGGGGAAGCTGGGGATGTTGAAATCGGCCACGAGGAGGTGGGCGCCGGAGGGAGCCTCCTGGGCGGCATCCGCAGAGAGTACGGCACGGATGGCGTGCGTCGACTCGATCATCCCCTCCGCCGGCACGGTGAAGCTCTGGATGACGGCGAGGCAGGGAAAACCGGCACCGCTCAGATTCAGCGGCTCGCCGTACTTCTCGGTCGAGAGGAATGCGGGACAGACCCGCGCGGATACAAGCGCGGACACCCCCCGCCCGTCCCCCCCGCCGCCGTGCCCGGCACCCTCGTCCCAGGGGCGATCAGGTTCGCGTACGAACCCGCTTCGGACTCCCACCCGTCCCAAAGCGAATCTGCCAGCGAGCGGCCCCCTCACGAAACCATTGGAGCGAGCGTGCCCCAGGGACGAGGGTGCCGGACACGGCGGCGGCCACAACGCCCAAGGCGCGCGACGTCAGCGTCACCGCCCCCGCACCCGCTCCACCGCCCCCGGCGCCACCGGCACGACCAGCCGCGTCCCGAGCTGCAGCCGCCGCGGGTCGAGACCCGGGTTGGCCGCCCGGAGCTCCGCCGTGCGGATCCCGTAGCTCTCGGCGATCTCCGAGAGGGTGTCCCCGCTCCGCACGACGTGCTCCGCCATCGTGACGCGCTCGTCCGCGGGGATCGTCGGGAAGACCTCGGAGAAGGTCGCGGCCGCCCCCACCGGCAGCCGCAGGCGGGTCTTCCGTCCGCGCGGCGTCACCCCCCGCATCACCTGCGGATTCAGATCGAGGACGGCCTCTTCCGCCACCCCCGCCGCCGCCGCCACGATGTCGAGCGAGGTCGCGTCCGGCACCTCGATCTCGTCGAAGGCGAGCGGCGCGGCGTACTCGTCCGGGGCGGGCGCGAGCCCCAGGCGGCCCGCCGCGCGCGCCACCTCCGCCACCGCCAGGAACTTCGGCACGAACTCCTGCGTCTCGCGCGGGAGGTGGGGGCGGATCACCATGTAGAGCGAGTCGCCCCCCGGGGCCAGCGGGGCGTGCTCGCGCAGCAGCCGCTCGACGCGCGAGGGCCCGCCGTTGTAGGCCGCCAGCGCGAGGAACCACGAGTCGAAGCGGTCGTGCAGTTCGGCCAGGAAGCGCGTCGCGGCGTCGGTGGCGGCGACGGGGTCGCGCCGCTCGTCGATCAACGGGGTCACCTGCATCCCGAAGGAGCGCGCCACCGGGCTCATGAATTGCCACATCCCCACCGCCGACGCCGAGCTGACCGCCGTCGGGAGGTAGCCGCTCTCGACGATCGGGAGGTAGCGGAGCGAGCTCGGCAGCTCGCGCGCGATCAGCACCGAGTCGACCATCGCGGCGTAGCGCGTCATGCGGCGCAGGTAGAGCCGGAAGGCCTCGGGGTCGGTCTCGGAAAACCAGCGTCGCCACCGCGCGACCGCCGCCGTCAGCTCCGCGTCGCGCGCGGTCGGCGAGTGCACGATCGGGTCGAGCACGACGAAGGGGGGCGGCACAACCGTCGTGTCGAGGGCGAGCGGCTCCAGCACGACGAGCGAGGCGGGGAGTGGGGGTGGGGAGATCTCGGGGGGCGCCGACGCGCCCACGCAGGCGAGCGCGGGGAGCGTGGCGAGCGCCGCGGCGAGGCCGCGCAGGCCCCGCAGGGAGCCGGGCCCGGAGGCGTCGCTCGTGCGGGTGCGCCTCTTCACCACGCCTCAGGTGATCAGGTGGTCGATCGCCTCGATCAGCCGGTCGACGTTGTCGTCCGACGCGCCGTGGCCCATCAGCCCGATGCGCCAGAGCGTGCCCTTCGCGGGCCCGAGTCCGCCGCCCACTTCGATCCCGAACTCGTCGAGCAGCCGCCGACGGAGCGGCGCCTCGTCGAGCCCCTCCGGGAGCGAGGCCGCGGTCAGCTGCGGGAGGCGGTGCCCCTCCTGCGCGAACATCCCAAAGCCGCGCTCGGTGAGCGCCTCGGCCAGCCGCGCGCCGACGCGCCGGTGCCGCGCGAAGCGCGCCTCGAGCCCCTCCTCCTCGACGATCACGAGCCCCTCGTGCAGCGCGTACATCATGTTGATCGGCGCGGTGTGGTGATAGCGACGCTCGGAGCCGAGGTAGCCCGCCAGAAGCCCCACATCGAGGTACCAGCTCTGCACCGGCGCGCGACGCGCCTTCACCTTCGCCAGCGCGCGCTCCGAGAAGGAGATCGGGCCGAGCCCCGGGGGCACGCCGAGGCACTTCTGCGTGCCCGCGTACGCGACGTCGATCTGGTGCGCGTCGACGTCGACGGGGGTGCCGCCGAGCGCGGTCACCGCGTCCACGACGAGGAGCGCCCCCTGCTCGCGCACCATCGCGCCGATCTCGTCGAGCGGCTGCCAGACCCCGGTCGAGGTCTCGGCGAGCACGACCGCGACCACCTTGGTGTCGGGGTGCGCGGCGAGCGCCTCGGCGATCTGCCCGGGCTCGATGATCCGCCCCCACGCCGCCTCGACCTCGACCACCTCGCCCCCCATCCGGCGCGCCATCTCGGCGAGCCGCCCGCCGAAGACGCCATTCACCCCCACGATCACGCGGTCTCCGGGCTCCACCAGGTTGGCGAGCGACGCCTCCATCGCGGCCGAGCCGGTGCCCGACACCGGGAAGGTCATCTGGTTCTCCGTCCCGAAGACCTCGCGCAGCCGCGCATTCACGTCGTCCATCAGGGCGAGGAACTGCGGGTCGAGGTGCCCGAGGGTGGGCGCGGCCATCGCCTCGAGGATGCGGGGCGACACCGGCGAGGGGCCGGGGCCGAGGAGGAGGCGGGGTTCGAGATCCTTGACGTTCATGCTGCCGGGGTGAGGGAGGAGGAGGGAATCCGGGATCGGATCAGAGGTGGTAGTTGGGGGCCTCACGGGTGATCGTGACGTCGTGCGGGTGCGACTCGCGCAGCCCCCCGCTCGTCACGCGGATGAAGTGCCCCTTCGCGGCGAGCTCGGCGACGGTGGCCGCGCCGACGTAGCCCATCCCGCTCCGGAGCCCCCCGATGAGCTGGAAGATCGTGTCGGAGACGGGGCCCTTGTAAGGCACCCTGGCCTCGATCCCCTCGGGGACGAGCTTGCGCTTCTCCTGCCCCTCCTGGAAGTAGCGGTCGGCCGAGCCCTCCTCCATCGCCGAGAGCGAGCCCATCCCGCGCACCGTCTTGAAGCGGCGCCCCTCCAGGAGGAACGACTCGCCCGGCGACTCCTCGGTGCCGGCGAACATCGAGCCCATCATCACGCACTGCGCGCCCGCGGCGAGCGCCTTGACGATGTCGCCCGAGTAGCGGATCCCGCCGTCGGCGATCACCGGCACCTCGTCGGTCGTCCCCTCCACCGCGTCGACGATCGCGGTGAGCTGGGGAAGCCCGACCCCGGTCACGACGCGCGTGGTGCAGATCGAGCCGGGGCCCACGCCGACCTTGACGGCGTCCACCCCCCGCTCGACGAGCGCCCGCGCGCCCTCGGCGGTCCCGATATTTCCCGCGATGATCTGCGCGTCGGGGAGGGCTTCGCGCGTGCGCGCCACCGCCTTGAGCACCCCCTCGGAGTGCCCGTGCGCGGTGTCGAGCACGAGGGCGTCGACCCCGGCGTCGACGAGCGCCCGCGCCCGGTCGAGGTCGCCCATCGACGCACCGATCGCCGCGCCGACGCGCAGCCGCCCGTGCTCATCCTTGCAGGCATCCGGATACTTGCGGCGCTTGAAGATATCCTTGACGGTGATCAGTCCGCGCAGCTTCCCGGCTTCATCCACCACGGGGAGCTTCTCGATGCGGTGCTTGTGCAGGACGCGCTCCGCCTCGTCGAGCGTCGTGCCGACCGGCACGGTGACGAGGTCGTCCGACGTCATCACCTCGCGGATCCCCTGATCGAGACGGGTCTCGAACTGCAGGTCGCGGTTCGTGACGATCCCCACGAGCGTGCCGTCGTCGGCCACGATCGGCACGCCGCTGATCGAGAAGCGCGCCATGAGCTCGTGCGCGTCGCGCAGCGTGGCCTCGGGTCCGAGGGTGATCGGCTTGAGGATCATCCCGCTCTCGGAGCGCTTCACCCGATCGATCTCGCCCGCCTGACGGTCGATCGACATGTTCTTGTGGACGATCCCCATCCCGCCCTCGCGGGCCATCTGGATCGCCATGCGCGACTCGGTGACGGTGTCCATCGCCGCCGCGAGGAGGGGGATCTTGAGCGCGATCGTGCGCGTGAGGCGTGTCGAGACGTCGGTGTCGCCGGGGTGGACGGTCGAGTGTCCCGGGATCAGGAGGACGTCGTCAAAGGTCAGCCCCTCTTTGAGGACGGGGGCGCTGCGGCGTGGGGCGTCGGCCATGACGGGCGGATGGGTGGAAGATACGAAAACGCGCCCCACCCCTGCGTCCGGAGCGCATCCGGTCAGAGGTCTGGGCGCGTGCCGTGAAACTCACGGAGGTCTGCATGGCGAAGGCTACCCGAGCCCCCCACCGTCGTCAAGCACGCTCCCTCACCGGTCGTCGTCGTCGGGGGAGGCACGATCGGGGTCCGCATCGGGGTCCGCATCGGAGCCGCCCGGATTCGGGCGCGGATCCCGCGGGGGCGAGCCGGGGCGACGGGATCCGGCGCGCGGGGTGGGTGGGGGAGCGCCGGGGCGGCGGGGCCGGGCGCGCGTCGAGCC
>JAVVEY010000164.1:0-4657 GCA_032250675.1 Longimicrobiales bacterium
TGGCGTGGTGCCGGAGACTCGCCGAGGCGGGGTATCCGGTGCGGTACTGTCCCGATGCGCGCGTGGTGCATCACGGGAATCAGAGCGCGGGGCAGAAGCCGCCGGCATGGCGAATTCACCGCACGCATGCGGCCAAGCGGATCTACCTGCGCGAGCACGTCGGTCCGATCCGGGGATTGGTGCACCGGTGGATCGACGTACTCGGCTACGCGCTGAGGGCGGGGGTCTTCTCGATTCTGGGGCTCGTGAGCCGGGAGCGGCGGGCGATGGGGGCACGCTACCGCACCATCCTCGTCGAGGTGCTCCGGTCAGGGCACGCCGCCCTCCGGCCCGACCGCGGCGGGGCGTGATCCCTCAGGCGAAGAGCGAGAGCAGCCGCGCGCCGTACTCGCCACCCACCCCGTCGGCGAGCCGTCGAAGCGCCGCAGCCGTGATCCATCCCCGGCGGAAGGCCACCTCCTCGGGACTCGCGACGAGGAGGCCCTGGCGCTCCTCGACCGCCCGCACGAAGGCGGTCGCGTCGGCGAGCGCACCCGGGGTTCCCGTGTCGAGCCAGGCGTCGCCCCGTCCGAGCGTTTCCGCGTGGAGCCGGCCCGCATCGAGATAGGCGCGATTGAGGTCGGTGATCTCGAGCTCACCCCGTGCCGAGGGTTCGAGGCGGTGCGCCATCTCCGACACACCCGGTGGATAGAAGTAGAGCCCGGTGACGGCGAGGTGGCTCTTCGGCGCCGCGGGCTTCTCCTCGATCGAGCGGATCCGTCCCTCGCCGTCGATCTCCGCGACACCGTAGCGCCCCGGATCGGAGACGGGGTAGACCCAGATCGAGGCCAGATCGTCCTTCGCCGACACCGCCTCGAGCCGGCGCCCGAGGGTGGCGCCGAAGAAGAGGTTGTCGCCGAGGATGAGCGCCACGCTCGCATCCCCGATGAAGGGCGCGGCGATCACGAGCGCCTCCGCGATCCCTCGCGGGGCCTCCTGCACGAAGTACTCGAAGCGCACCCCCCACGCCGCGCCGTCGCCCAGGAGGCTCCGGAAGCGTTCCGCATCCTCCGGCGTGGTGATGACGGCGATCTCGGTGATCCCCGCGAGCATGAGCGTGCTCAGCGGGTAGTAGATCATCGGCTTGTTGTAGACGGGGAGGAGCTGCTTCGAGACGACGCGGGTCGCGGGCCAGAGCCGCGAGCCCGTTCCTCCTGCCAGGATGATCCCGCGGCGCGGCGCGCTCTCCTTCATCGTGTCGGGCATCGTGTCGGGCATCGAGTCAGGCATCGTCGTTCCCTCCAGCGTCGTCGTCCGCGCGGTCGTCCGCGTCGGAGCCTCCCTCGCGCGCCCCGGCGGCCGTCACACTCCAGTAGTCGGGGTGATCGAGGTACCACTCGACCGTGCGCGCGAGTCCTTCCTCGAATCTCACCTCGGGCCGCCATCCGAGCGACCGGAGGGCCCGCGCGTCGATCCCGTACCGGCGGTCGTGGCCCGGACGGTCGGGCACGAAGGTGATGCGCGCCTCGTGCGTGCCCGGCGCGACCCCCTCCCTCTGGTCGAAGATCCGGCAGATCGCGGTGACGAGGTCGAGGTTCGAGAGCTCGTGTCCGGCACCGACGCACCACCTCCCGCCGGCCTCGCCCCCCTCCGCCACGAGGCGCAGCGCGCGCGCGTGGTCGGAGACGTGGATCCAGTCGCGGACGTTGCGCCCGTCCCCATAGATCGGGAGGGGGTCGCCTGCCGCGAGCGCCCGCACGATCACCGGGATCAGCTTCTCGGGGTACTGCCGGGGTCCGTAGTTGTTGGAGGAGTGTGTGACGATCGCGGGGAAGCCCCAGGTATGGTACCACGCCCGTACGAGGTGGTCGCTCCCCGCCTTGGACGCGGAATAGGGGCTTCGCGGATCGTACGGTGTCGTTTCGGTGAAGCGGTCGGTCGACTCGAGCGCGAGCGATCCGAACACCTCATCGGTGCTCACGTGCACCATGCGGAAGTCGGCGGCGAGCCTTCCCCCCCGCCAGAGTTCGGAGAGCACGATGAGGAGGTTCGCCGTCCCGAGCAGATTCGTCTCCACGAATGCCGCAGGCCGCGTGATCGACTGATCGACGTGGCTCTCCGCCGCGAGGTGGAAGACACGCTCGGGACGCACCTCCTCGAGCACGTCACGGAGCGCGTCGATCTCTCGCAGATCGACCCGCTCCACCCGCGCGGAGGGGTGCGATTCGATCTGCGCCACGGTGCGTTCCGAGACGGCGTAGGTGCAGATATCGACGACGGTCACCCGGGCCCCGGCGTCGAGGAGCTGCTGCACGAGCTCGCTCCCGATGAAGCCGCATCCCCCGGTCACGAGCACGCGACGCGGTGTCACCCCCGTCATCGCTCCAGCCCCGCGAGCGTGGGGAGCGCGCGGTCGCGCTCGCCGATGACGACGGGAGGCTCGGGCCACGGAATCGCGAGGGCGGGATCGTCCCAGCGCACCCCCGCCTCGGCGCCGGGGTCCCACCCCGCCGAGAGGTGATAGACGACGTGCGTGTCCGGGGCGAGGGTGAGGAAGCCGTGCGCGAAGCCGGCCGGGATGAGGAGGCTCTGCCCCGAGCCCTCCGCGAGGCGCGCGGCGCACCACCAGCCCCGGGTGGAGGAACCCTGCCGCGCATCGACGGCGACGTCGTACACCTCGCCGGTGATCACCGTGACAAGCTTCGCCTGATCCGCGGGCGGACGCTGGAAGTGGAGGCCGCGCAGCGTTCCCCGCTGGGGAGAGAAGGAGTGGTTCGTCTGCGCGATCGTGAAGGGGGGACGCCCCTCGGCAGTCATCTCCCGGAGGTACCCGCGCGCATCCCGATGCACCGGCGCCTCCAGGAGACGGACCCCCATCTCGAGCGCTCCGTGCGCGCTCGCCTCGAGTCCGGTCACGGCGTCTTTCCACGAGCGACGGCGGGCGGCAGCTCTTCGTGCATCATCTCTCTCCAGTGGCGGGCGGGGTGGCCGAGGGTCTCTTCCATCCGATCGAGCGAGAGCACCGAGTACGCTCCACGTCGTGCGGGCGCGCCCCACTCCGCAGCGGAGATCCGCTCGATGGCGCACTCGATCCCCAGAATCTCGAGGGTCGCGCGCGTGATGTCGAACTTCGACGCCGTGCCCGAGTCGGCGATGTGAACCGTGCCCCGGACCCCCGCCTCGAGGAGCCGCATCGTTCGGTCGGCGAGTCCGCCCACCCAGGTCGGCCGGGAAACCACGTCGTCGACGACCGAGAGCGCCTCCCCTTCACGCGCCAGACGCGCGATTCGCAGGGGGAAGGAGTCCGCCCCGCCCCAGACCCAGCTCGTGCGCACGATCAAGAGATCACCGCCCATCGAGGCGTACCGACGCCCCACCCCTTCCGCCACGCACTTCGTCCACCCGTAGTGGTTCGGAGGATCGGGAGGCGCCGACTCCGGGATCGGGTCGGCGGTATCGGCCGCGAAGAGCTGATCGGTCGAGAAGAGGGCGGTCGTGGCGCCCACCGCACGCGCCGCCGCGAGGAGGTGAGCCGTGCCCCGGACATTCACCCGGAACGCCTCTCGACGTGCCGATTCCGCACCATCCACCCCGGTGAATGCGGCGCAGTGGAGCACGAGATCGGGCACGAATCGGCGCACCACGCGCTCGGCCGCCCGGGCGTCGGTCACGTCCAGACGCTCGCGAGCGGGCGCCTCGACCTCGTGCGCAGGGCGGAGGAGGTCCCGGAAGGTTCGTCCGAGCTGCCCCTCTCCGCCGGTGATCAGGATCTTCATCGGCGGTGAGGATGCCACACGAGCCCGTGAAGACACAAGGCACGCCCCACGCGTGCGAAGATCGCGCGTGCACGATGACGCGCCGGTGGAGGCCGGCAGGTGGTGGAGCCCGGCGAACCGATGAACTCATGTACCGTAGCGGGATTCGTGTGCGCTGTAGTCCGTTCACGCACTGTCGCCAGCCTCACGTGCGGGTCGGGCGGTTCACCCGCTGTCGAGCGCCTCGCGGGCGCGCGCCTCGATCGCCCACGGGATGTCGCGGTCGTGCCGCCAGCGGACGATCGGGCCGGGCCAGGGGGAGGACGCGACGGCGACACCCCTACCCCCCATCCGGGGCGAGGGAAGGGCGGGTGGGGTCATCACCCGATCGACGCCCGGCGACTCGGACCCCGAGGACTCGGACCCCGGCGACGCTTCCCTCACCGGCCCGCCGCCCCGCGGCAGCCCGCCCCGTGGCATCCCCCTGCGCAGCGCGTCGAAGACCGCGCGCCCCCTCCGGTCGAAGAAGACGACGCGCCCCTCGCGATCGAGACACACCCGCATCCCGCCCTCGTGTACCGCGCGGTGATGCCGCCGGCAGAGGAGCACGAGATTCCGCAGATCGGTCCGCCCGCCATCGGCCCAGTGCACGATGTGGTGCGCGTCGGTGAAGCGGCACGAACAGCCCGGAAAGCGGCAGCCTCGATCGCGGAGCTCGAGAGCACGGCGCAGCGCGGGCGAGACGGTGCGTGTGCGGCGGCCGAGGTCGAGGCGGGGGGGATCGCCGACCGCGAGCGCGACGTCCGAGGGCGCGGCGTCCGGGCGCGCGACTTCAGGAGGCACGACCCCCGGCGACGCGAGTTCCGCACCCCCCGTCACCCGGACCACCGCCGCGTCGCAGGTCATCCGCCGGGACGTTACCG
>JAVVEY010000027.1:0-27059 GCA_032250675.1 Longimicrobiales bacterium
GCCGTCCGGCGCCAGCGCCGCGATCGAGACGACCTCCTCCTCGTCGTCCTCCGGCGCCAGCGCCGCGATCGAGACGACGTCCTCGTCGTCGTCCTCCGGCGCCAGCGCCGCGATCGAGACGACGTCCTCGTCGTCGGCGGTGGCGGGGCCGACGGTGGGGTCGAGCGCGCGGGCCTGGTCGACCAGCGTCCTCCCGAACTCCTCTCCGAGTCGGGTGAGGGTGCGCCCGAGACCGTAGAGCACCTCGGCATTCCCCGGGTCGAGACGCCGCGCCACGGCCCATACCCTCTCGGCCTCCGTCGGATCGCCCTGCGCCTCGCGAAGCCGTGCCAGCACGACGTGACCCGCCACGAACTCGGGATGCCGTTCGAGTCCGTCGACGAGGAGCTGCTCGGCCTCGTCGAGTTCTCCGGCGTGCAGGAGGGCGTCGGCGAGGGGGAGGAAGGCGCGTCGCTCCGGATCGTGATCGGATCCTTCCAGGTCGTACAAGTGTCGGATCTCGTGCTGGAGTGATTCGGACACCGCAGATCCCTGCTTCGAGGCCGGGGAGATGGAGGTCGGAGTCGCTGAAGATAGACGGCCCCGGAAAGGGGTGTCAACGCGACACCGTGTCCCCGGGCCGAGAGCGAAGTGTATGCGATCGGTTGAGTGGCCTTCCCGTCGCGATTAGCTTTTCAGCTTCCCGATCCGACGGCATCGACTTCGCAGGTGCAGCGGAACACCACGTCGACACGAGCGGTCCTGAAGGCCCCCGAGGAGCAGTACGCCCATGATGGCGCAGATGAGAAGGAACACGAAGATCATCATGATCGCGACGGCGCTCGCCTTCGCGGCACTCATGGTCTTCGAGTGGGGGATGGACGCCACCGGCCGGTCGGGGGCGGGTGGGCAGGTGGGCACGGTGAATGGTACGCCGATCAACGCCGATCAGTACAACCGGGTCTACCAGAGCCTCTACGATCAGCGGCAGGCCTCCCAGGAGGTTCCCCTCACCTCGCTCCAGATCAAGGAGATCGAGGACGAGGCCTTCGAGGAACTCGTCACGCAGATCCTCATCAGCCAGGAACTCGACCGGCGGGGGATCCGCGTCGCCGATGAGGAGGTGCGGAATGCGGCGCAGTTCAACCCGCCCCCGCAGTTCCTGGGCGAGCCTTCGCTCCAGACCGACGGCCAGTTCGATCTGCAGAAGTACCAGCAGTTCCTCGCCTCGCAGCCCGACGCCTTCCTCCTGCAGCTCGAGGCGTACTACCGCGATGTGATCCCGCGGTCCAAGCTCCTGCGTCAGGTCTCGTCGGGGATCTACGTCACCGACCAGGAACTCTGGCGGCGGTGGCGCGATCAGCAGGAGACGATCGAGGTCCGTTTCATCCCCCTCGATCCCACCACGAGGATCGCCGACGATGAGGTCGAACTCACCGAGCGCGAGATCCGGGCGTACTACGATGCCCACCAGGACGAATTCATGCAGCCGGCGCGGGCCCGCGTGATCGCGACCGTGATCGACAAGACACCGACGCCCGCCGACACCGTCGCCCAGTACGAACGCGCCGTCGAGATCGTGGAGTCGCTCCGGCGCGGAGACGAGCGCTTCGAGGATGTCGCCGCGGCCGAGTCGTCGGACCGGAGCACCGCGTCCGATGGCGGCGACCTCGGCACCTTCACGCCGGGCACGATGGTGCCGGTCTTCGACTCGGCGGTCTTCGCCGGGCCGGTCGGTGAGCCCTTCGGACCGGTGGTCACCTCCTTCGGGAACCATGTGATCGAGGTGACGGAGCGGTGGGGGCAGGATTCGGTGACCGCCCGCCACATCCTCATCCCGTACGAGCGCACCGACGCCTCCGAGCTGCGCCTCCTCACGCGGGCCGACTCGCTCGAGGAGCTCGGCGAATCGCTCCCCCTCATCGAGGCCGCCACCGCGCTCGGTCTCTCGACGACCGAGGCAGACATCTCGCTCGAGTTCGCCCTCATCGGGGGCGCGGGCGACGTCTCGGAAGGCGCTGACTGGGCGCTGAACGAGGCAGAGATCGGCGATGTGAGCCCCGTCTTCGAGACGGCGAGCGCCTTCTACGCCCTCGAACTCCTCTCCACCACCCCCGAGGGCGTGCTTCCCTTCGAGGATGCGCGGGTATCGATCGAGCAGACGCTCCTCTCACGCAAGAAGCTCGCAGCGGCCGAGGAAGAAGGACGCGCCATCGTCGAGCGGATCCGCGGGGGTGAGTCTCTCCCGAATGTGGCCGATGAACTCGGCCTCGACGTCAGACTCGCCGGTCCCTTCTCGCGCGTGGACTTCGCGCCGGGCCTGGGGCGCCAGAACGCCGCGATCGGCGCCGCCTTCGGGTTGGAGCCCGGCGAGGTCACCGATCCGGTCTCGACCTTCACCAACACCTTCATCATCGAGTTGATCCGCCGCACGCCCGCCGACAGCGCGGCGTGGCTCGCCCAGAAGGACTTCCAGCGCGAGCAACTCACGCGTTCCGTCAGCCAGGACCGCCTGACGTCATGGGTCGATGGGCTCCGTGAGGACGCGGATGTGCGCGACCTCCGTCGGGAACTCGAAGAGCTCCAGGGGCTCCCGACCGAACCGCAGTACGGATTCGGCACCGGGCTGGGATTCTAGAAGGTCGTTGAAGAAGTACGGTGGGCGCCCACGCGCTCGCCGCCGCCGAGCGATTACTCGGTCTTCTCTTCGTCACCCTTCGTCGTCAGGCGGCGCGGCTCGACGTGCGCCTCGGAGTCCTCCGACCGCGCCCCCGGTCCCGCCGGCGGAGGGGTGTGCAGACTTCGTGATTCCGACGGAGGCTTGACCTCCCTCTCGATCTCCCGCACCGAGCTCTTGAACTCCCGGATGCCCTTGCCGAGCGAAGTCCCGATCTCCGGCAACCGCTTGGCTCCGAAGAGCAGGAGTACCACCAGGAAGATCAGAATGATCTCCGTCATGCCGAGTCCGCCGAGCCCCATCATATCCTCCAGGTCGGCCGTGAGGCCGTCCGAGTGATCAGATCCACGATCGCGCAACCAGCGCGACCAGAAAGATGCCCACGAGCGTGAGAACGTTCAAATCGAACGAGAGTGGGCCGAGGGTGAAGGCGAGGGCAACGAGGTCGACGGAGAGCGGCCCCACCGAGGCCTCCACGGAGGTCACCAGGAAGGTCCGGGCCGCGCTGTCGGGGAGGAATCGCTCGACGATCCCCGTGAGGATCCCCCCGAGGAAGAAGCCCAGAAGGAGCGTCCAGAGCGCCCGGGCCGCGCTGCGCCGTCGCGTGTCGACAAGCATCTCGTCCTACCTCGTCCTGCGGGTGGCGTAGGCGATCGTGCCCACGAGGGCCTCGGTGGCCTCGCCGGAGGGCACCACCGAGAGCGCCTCCATCGCGGCATCGGCGTAGGCGTCCGCGCGACGCTGCGCATACTCGAGCCCACCCGCCTCCGCGACCCACGCCACCACACGCTCGATCGCGTCGTCCGAGGGTTCGGGATCGTCGAAGACGGCACGGACGAGCTTCATCTCCGCCGCATCGGCCTGCCGGAGCGCCCCCACGAGGGGGAGCGTGACCTTGTGCTCGCGCAGATCATGTCCGGTGGGCTTGCCGGTCTCCTCCTCGGAGGCGGTGTAGTCGAGGATATCGTCGGCGACCTGGAAGGCCATCCCGAGGGCGTGCCCGTACCGCGCGAGCGGTGAGCGGTATTCGGCCGGTCCGACGAGGGCGCCGAGTTCACAGGCGGCCTTCATCAGCGACGCGGTCTTGGCCTCGATGAGACAGGTGTAGTCCTCTTCCGAGAAGCCGAGCGCGTCGAAGGCGGTGAGCTGTCGCATCTCCCCGATACTCATCTCGTTCGCTGCCGTCGCCATCACCGTCACGGCATCCATGAGACCCACGCGGGCGAGGTGTGTGATCGCGCGGCTGTAGAGATAGTCCCCCATGATGATCGCGACCTGATGCGTCCACATCGCATTCACGGTGGGCTGACCCCGACGAAGGACGGAGTGGTCGACGGCGTCGTCGTGCACGAGGGTGGCGAGGTGCACGAGCTCGACGACGGCGGCGAGGGTGATCGCGCGGTCGTCGCGTCCCCCATCCACCTCGTTCGAGAGGAGGACGAGCGCGGGCCGGAAGAGCTTGCCCCGGAGGAGCGCGAGGTAGTCGTTCACCTCCTCGATGCGATCGAAATCGGAGGTGACGATCGAGCGGAGCTCCTCCATCACGCGATCGAGCCGCGACGCGATGGGGCGCTGGATCTCATCCAGCGAGGGGATCGAGATCTCCTGCATGCTCCGCGTCGTCTCCCCCGTCACCGAAGCGCCCGAAGCCGCTCGGTCACGTCGGCGAAATTGATATCGAGCGCGAACACCTTGTCGTAGAAGTCCACAGCCGCCGAGCTCTGGTCGAGCTCCTCGTGGGCGCGCCCGAGGTAGTAATAGATCCCGATGAGGTCATCCTCGACGTCACACCCGACGCCGAGTGCACGATCGAGGGTGTTGACCGCCGCCGCCATCTCGCCCTTCTCCATGAAGACCTGGCCGAGAAGCTCGTAGCTCGCCAGGTGATCCGGGTTCGCCCGAAGCGCCTTCTGGAACTCCTCGATCGCTTCGTCGAGGAGCCCCATCTCCTTGTACGCCGTCCCGAGGTCGTGATGAGCGCGCATATCGGCGGCATCGAAGTTTTCCGCGACCTTCGCCTTGAACTGCGACAGCATCTTGCGGAAGTCCGCGGCCTCGTCCCCACTCGGCTCCTCGTACGCCACCTTGAATCGCGTCGTCTTCTCATCCTCATCGCCGAGGATGAGCGACCCGAGATCGACATAGTCCTCCTGTGCCGCGACCTCCTGCACCTCTCGCCGGACACCCCCGGACGCCTCGAGCCCCGCACGCGCCTCCGCGTTCTCGGGATCGAGTTCGAGCACCTGCTGAAAGACGCCCCGGGCGCGCGAAGGATCTCCGGTCGTCTGCAGGCTCTGCGCGAGGGCGAGATAGGCACGCACCATCACGGGATCGTCGCCGATCCGGTACGCCGCCTCGACCATCCGCTGGGCGAGCCGAAGATCCCCGGGAGCATCCGCAGCCTGCCGGGCGAGCTCTTCGAAGAGCTCGACCCGATTGTCCTCTTCCCCTTCATCCCCTCCGAAGTCGTCGAGCGAGAATTCGTCCAGACCGGTCGCGATCGGCGCTCGCGCGTCGTCGTCCACCTCTCCCTGATCCTCGTCGTCGTCGAAGGTCATCAGGGGGAGCTCGCCGCCGAGATCCTCGTCGTCGTTCTCCCATTCATCCTCATCCGAGTCGGCCGTCGCTTCCTCTGCGGTCGCCTCAATCGCACCCGGGGCAGCGGAGCCCGGAGAGGGAGGCACGGCGGTCGCGGGCGCACTCTCGTCGGGTTCGCCGAAGGCTGCCTGGACCTCCTGCCCGTCCCCGAAGGCGTCCCCCCCCAGGGCGGTCGACTCGAACCCGAAGGCGTCGCCGTCGTCGGCGGTCCGCACCGGATGCGCGTCGGCGAGATTGGCCGAGGGATCGATCTCCGCCGCCTTCGCTTCGAGCGCGGTCGCGCCCTCGACATCGCCGTTCTCGGTCAGGACGGCCCAGGCGTGCGCGAGCTGGGCGATCGCTTCCGCCGGCCGTTCGTTCGCGGCATACTGTTCGGCGAGCGCCACGCGGATCCCGGTGTCCCCGGGCGCGAGATCCGCGAACTCCGTCAGGGCACGCAGCGCCTCGTCCAGATCCCCCTCACCCTGCACGCGTTCGGCGTAGGTCAGGAAGTTGTTGCGGGCGTCGACGAGGAAGCCCTGATCCGCGCGGATCTGCCCCATCCGCAGAAAGACGGAGTGCCGGTTGGGAAGATTCCGGATGATCTTCTTGCAGACCGCGATCGCGTTGTTGGGCAGTTCGGCCTCGAGGTAGAGCTCGACCGCCCGTTCGTAGTGATCAACCGCCGCATCAGACCGCCCAATCCGGGTACTGAGGTCCCCCACGCGGTTGAAGAGGCCGATATCCGGGGATTCCACCTGATCGAGCTTCGTGATCGCCTTTCCGTAGAGATCGAGCGCCTTCTGCCACTCTTCCTTCTTCTCGTGGCGGCGCGCCTGATCCTTGAGACTTTCGATCGTGGTCATGCGTCCTCAGCCGTACTCTGCGGCGTGGAGCGCCCGGCGACGAGCCGGGCGGCATCACGGATATCGTTCGGAACCTCCGATCCAGCTCCCAGAATCCAGTCCACCATCGTCTGGAGCTCGGACTCCATCCGCTCAAGCGCGTAACGCTGGACACGCGATGAAAGCATCCGGACCGGATCAGGGTCGGAGAGCCGTAATCTGTGCGTGGCAGCCGGGAAAACAAGTGTATCGGGGATCATCCCGATCACCTCGGTCTTCGTGATGCGCCCTCCATTCGCCGTCACACGGCGCTCGACGCGCAGGAAGACGTCGAAGGGATCCCGCGCCTGCACCCCTTCGAGATTCATCGAAAGCTGGAGCCCGCCCTGCCGCGGAAGCTCGAGGGCGAGTGCGCGAAGTCCGGGCATCCCGCCATCCCGCTCGCGAATCTCACGGGCGATATCGACGAGCGTTTCCCTCTCGATCTCGTCGACCCAGACATTCCAGGCGAGGAGCACGGGACGCGCGCCCACGCAGGTGATCCCCGCCGTCGGATGCGCTGCGCTCCGGCCCGCGTCGAGATCGGGGGTCCGCCCCGTCGGCCAGCCGCCGGCGAAGGCCTCGAATCCACCACGCCGCAGCGGAGCGAGTCCACTCCCCGGTTCGCGCGCTGCCGCGCCGTACCAGAAGACCGGCACACCGAGCTCCGCGATCCCTGCGCCCACCCGGTGTGCGCTCCGGACCGCGTCGGACATGTCGAGGCCGTGCAGCGGGACCACCGGGCAGACGTCGAGCGCACCCAGGCGTGGGTGGACCCCTTCGTGCCGACGGAGGTCGATCCGCTCGATCGCGACCTCGGCGGCAGCGACGAGTGCCTCCTCCACGGCACGCGGCATCCCGATGAAGGTGATCACGGAGCGGTGATGATCGGGATCCATCGAGACATCGAGGACATCGACATCGTGCGCCTCGATGGCGTCGACGAGAGCATCGACCACGGTGCGGTCGCGCCCTTCGCTGAAATTCGGGACTGCTTCGAGAATCGGGATCATGCGACCAAGCTAACCCCGCACGCCCCTGCACGCGTAGGCGATTCCTACCCCTCCGCGATCCGCGAAGTCGACGCGCGCGTGAGTGTCAGATCGCCCGGTTTCAACTGCCACACCCAGTCGAAGACAGCGAAGGCATCGCCCGCCGCATCGAACTCGAGCGCCTCGACCCGGATCGCCCCGTACCGCTCGAGACCGTCGTCACCGGGCACGCGGAGTACATAGGTGGTGCCGAGGGCGAGCCCGACGGTGACCGGGATATACCCCGTGGGCGGCGCCTCGGCGAGCGCCACGCAGTCGGGATCCGCGTCGGCGCCGCAACTCAATGCGGTCGTGAGGAACCCCTGGGGATAGACGCTGACACCCTCTCCCGGCACGAGCCACCATCCCCCCTCGTCGACCTCCACCCGGAAGTGGCGCGCCGCGTCATTCCCCGACACGCGGGGATCGGCATCGGCGTCCTCCCGGAAGCGGAATCCCGCGAAGTCGGGACGGGCGAAGAAATCGTAGACAACCGCACCGGTGAAGTCGGGACGTGCGGTCGGGTCGACGCCGGGCGCCGCGGGGGCGGGAGCCGGCTCCGGAACGAAGACGCGCAACGCACCCGACGAATGAGATTCGACGCCATCCTCGCCCACCGCGACCACATGATAGTCGTGATCGACACCGGCAGCGGCGTCGACGTCGGTGAAGGTGCAGACCCCCTCGGAACAGGTGGTGACCTCGGCAATCGCGAGGTATTCACGCTCCGAAGCGGTCTTCTCGTAGATGCGGAAGCGCTCCCCCGTCCAGTTGGGTCCGTGTTCCCAGGTGAGGGTGACCGCACCCGCGACCTGCCTGACCTCGAGGGCACGCGGCGCGTCGGGCACCTCCCCCTCCGGGGAGATCCCGCGCGTCTCATCGCACGCCGCCGTCATCCCCACAGCCAGGAGCACGCCGACCAGCCGTCCCCACACCTTCATTCGCAACCGCATCCTCCTCGCTTTCCCCGTGAGCCACCCGCGACGGAGAAGATCGCCGGACAGGAGGCCGTTCACTCCGGCCAGGATGGACCGGAGACACGATACAGAAAACTCTTGCATGGACTATACCACACGAGGAAGGCCCCGCGTTCCCTCCCCGGCATCATCGGGGTGTCCACTCTGGTGGACAACCCCGACCTCCAGGGGAGACGCTGCCGGAGGGGGATCCGGGGTCATCGAAAGCGGTTGTCGAGCACACTGCGCTGCTCATAATTGAACTTGAGATCCCGCTGATCGCTGAGTCGGATCTCGAAACGAAAACTCCAGTTTCCCGTCGCCGTCTGGACGAAATCGAAGTTCGCCTCCCAGCGGTGGAGATCGCGCGTGAGTCCGATCCTGTGATCGTTGAAGCGGGCCTCGTCGACATCGTATCCGGTGCTCCACGTCATGTCCCACAACTCGGTGGGCTTGAGCCGGATTCGCGCCTGGATATTCTGGCTCCCGCTGGTTCCCGAGCGGCTGCGCGTGAGGGCGTAACGGATGTCCGCGGACCACCGTCCCACCGGGCCGTCCTGGCTGCGCGGGCCTCTCCCACCTGCCACCTCACCGGCGCGCGGTACGACGGCCGACTCCTGTCCTCCCGCGAAATCGAGCTCGTCGTCCGCGAAGAAAACGTCCTCCTCCTCCTCCTCGATCTCCTCCTCCTCCTCGATCTCGTCGTCGGTGGCGTCCGTCCGGAGAAATCCCAGGAAACCGAGGATCGGGGTCTCGTTGTCGACCCGGAAGCTGAAATTGAGCCGGGTGAGCATCGGAGAGAAGGTGCGCTCGCCCTCCGAATCCTCGTCGAAGAGATCGTGCTGCATCGTGACCGAAAGCCCCGAGAGGAGGTCCGACGACATCGTATTCGTCACCGACGTCGTCGTGAAGCCGTCGATGAAGCGGCCCAGCGAGTCGGCGCGCTCGAGATCGAACTGCACCGCGCTCGTCCGCAGATTGAGGAGCGAGATGATCTCGCCCTGCTCCAGGCGCTGCACCTCCTCGCCCGTTCCGATCTCGCTCGTGGAGAGCGTCCGACGGCTCGCGTCCGCCGAGTCGGCGGGCGTCGTCTCGACCGCGCGCCTCCCCTCGAAGGTCTGGTTCAGCCCGAGCGAGAGGGTGTTTCTCGCCTGCGTCGACTGCGCGCCGAAGACTCGCATCTGGAGGTCGTTGGGGGTCACCGACGGGGTGTAGTCCCACGAGAGGCTCGGGCTCAGCTTGTGTCGGATCTGCTCGAAGCCGGCGACGCCCGGGAGGAAGGCGAAGACGTCGGTCCGGAGTTGGGCTCCCACCGAGAGACGGGTCGGACTCGACACGAAGCTCTGCGCCTCCGCGATCGTGTCGGACCGGAGGAGGGAGCCCGCGAGCGACACACGCGGCGTCAGCGTCGTCGATCCGATCAACTGCTGCTGATATCCGGCCGAGGCCCTCCAGTTCACCGTGGTGCGCTCGAAGTCGACGAAGTCACCCGGCCCGCCCCGGGGAAAGAAGGGGAGCGAGTCGAAGGGGAGCCCCGAGAGGGTGCGCTGCTCGAAGTCGACGCTGGGCGAAAGCGAGAACGCCCCGAGGGTGAGCGAGGTCGATACCGCCCCCATCACCCGGTCGACATCCTCCTGCCCGGGGATGTGAACGCCGGGCTCCTGGTCGATATCGGTCGAACGGGCCGAGAAGCGCGCGCTCCCCCCGAGCGCGAGGTTGCTGTACCATCGCTCCTGCCCGGGAGAGGCCCGAAAGAGGGTGAGCGAGCGCACCGAGAGGTTGGCGTCGGGAAAGCTCGTCTCGACGCGATCGTCGTTGAGGAACTGTCTCCGGCTCCCCGAGAGCGACAAGGTTCCCCAGTCGAAGCGGTGCGTCAGACCGCCCTCCGAATCGACCGACCCCGTCACCTCGGTGGGGTCGAAGGAGTTGTCCGTGACGAAGCTCGTACTCGTGATGAAGCGACCGCTGACCCGGAAGGAGGTGCGTTCCGAGAACTCCCAGTCGTGCTGCGTGGCGAGCGCGAGCTCTCTCGATCCGTCGTTCCGCCAGAAACGCCGCGTGTTGAACGAGCCCCGCAGGAACTTCTCTCGCCATGCGTAGCGAAGCGCCTGGGCGAGCGAGGTGAAGTTGCCGCTGAAGAAATCGAGGGCAATCGAGGTGTCCATGAAGTCGTTGATCGCCCAGTAGTAGCCGACATTCGAGATCCGTCGTTCCTGGTTGCCGTCGTTGCGCACGATGTCGTTGACGCTGAAGACCGGCGTGAGGAGCCCGGAACGCCGACCGCCCTTGGTGCTCTGCGCGATGAAGGGGAGCCAGAACACCGGTACGTCGGCGATATAGAAGCGCACGTTGCGCGCCACGAGCACCGAGTCGGCGCTCCTCAGCCACTTCACCTCATCGGCCCGGAAGTGGTAGTGCGGGTCGTCGAGCTCGCAGGTGGTGAAGTCGAGGTCGTGCCCGAAGCCCCCATCGGTGTGAACGATCGGGAGGTCGCCGCGGACGTACCACTCCGAGTTCTGCTGGATCACGGTCCGGGCGCCGAGTGCCGAGGCGACCTCGCTCTGGAGATCGACGGTAAGGCCGTCGGCCGTCGTCGGCGCGCCCACGCTCGGGGTGAGGGTCGCGACACCGGCGGTGCGTATGAAGTCGCCGTTGGAGTCGTAGATCAGCTGCTCACGCGCCCGGACCTCCTGCCCCTCCTGCAGCGCGCTCGCCTCGGTGACCGAATCCCCGAGGAGGATCAGCTCCCCCGTCCCGCGGTTGTAGATCGCCTCCGTGCCGACGTAGTAGGTCGGCACGAAGCCGGGGAGTTCGAGAAGCCTGCGGGAGATCGAGTCGCGCGCCGCCGCGCCACGCTGCGCTCCGGCTTGCTGCGGCTGGGGCCCGGCGAGGCGGGCCGAGTCGGCGGCGAGGGTGGCCGAATCGGCGCCCGGGCCCCGCCCGAGGAGGAGGAGACGCTCGCGCATCAGCGCCTCGATCGAGTCCTGGCGGGCGCGCAGCCGCTCCTCGCGCGTGGGAGGAGGCGGATCCTGGGCGCTCGCGAGCGCCGGCGCGAGGAGGAGGCCCGGGAGTCCCCCGATCATCAGAAGCGATCGACGCAGTGGGAAGCGCCGGCGCCTCATCGATCACCCTCATCATCCCCGGCGTCGTCCCCGCCGTCCTCGTCGTCTCCCAGGCTCACCGAAGTCGAGGGGGGCTCGGGCGCCCGGATCGTCGGCTCGGGTACGTCCCGCCGCCGGCGATGGACGAAGACCGAGATCCAGATCGAGAGTTCATAGAGGAGAATGAGCGGCGCCATCATGATGGCCGTCACCACGAGGACGTCGCCCGGGCTCAGGAGCGACGCCACGATCGTGATGATCACGATGGCGTGGCGACGCTTCGACCGCAGGAAGGCGGGGGTGACGAGCCCCATCACGCTCAGAATCAGTACAACGACGGGGAGCTCGAAGATGACGCCGAAGGCGACGAGGAGGCGGACCACGAAGGAGAGGTACTCGTCGGCCCCGAGCGTGGCGACGAGGAGGTCGCTCTGGATGCTGAAGAGGAAGCGCAGGCTGACGGGGAGCGCGAATCGGTACGCCAGCCAGACCCCGGCGGCGAAGAGTACGAAGCCCCCGTAGAGCCCCGGCACGACGAGCTGTTTCTCGCGCTTCTCGAGGGCGGGAGAGAGGAAGGCCCAGATCTGGTAGACGATGATCGGGAGCGCCAGGACGATCCCGATCAGCACGCTCGTCTTGAGGAGGAAGAAGAAGGGCGTGACCGGATTGAAGACGTTGAGCTTGCCGTCCGGGAGGTACTGGACGACAGGTGCGATCAGGAGCTCGAGCACCTCGAAGCGCTGGATCAGCCAGAAGCCCGCCACCGCCCCGATCACGAGCGACCCCGCCGCCTTGAAGATGCGCCAGCGCAGCTCCTCGAGGTGGTCGAGGAATGGCATCTCGCCGCGGGGGGTCTTCTCTCGCACGCGCGTCACCCCCTACCTCAGCTTCAGCTCGACCTGATTGCGCGCCAACTGCTCCATTCGGTGCTGATCGTCGAGTTCCTTCACCACATCCCGGAACTCGCCGGCGTCGGAAAAATTGCGGTACACCGACGCGTATCGGACGTACGCGACGCGATCGAGGGGACGGAGTGCATCCATCACGCATTCACCGATGCGCTCGCTCGCGATCTCGACGCCGGCCTCGCGGCTGATCAGATCCTCGATCTCCTCGACGATCGCCTCCATCCGCGCCGGTGAGACCGGACGCTTGGCGCACGCCAGCTTGAGCGAGGTCAGGAGCTTGGCGCGATCGAATTCCTCGGCGCTGCCATCGCGCTTGAGGATCTGGATCGGACGCTCCTCGACGTATTCGTACGTCGTGAAGCGGGTCTCACAGACGAGACACTCCCGCCGACGTCGCACCGCCCGGCCTCCACGGCTCGTGCGGGTGTCGACGACGCGGTTCTCGGTGGCATCACACTCCGGGCAGCGCACGTAAACCCTGCAGCGCGGGGATCACCCCCCGAGCTCCCGCAGTCGGTCCCGTGCGTTCTGCACGACGCCGGCGTAGAAGACGTCGTCCGAGTCGCCCCAGGTGTTCACGATACTCTCGAAAACCCGCCTCGCCTCGTCGTCCTCGTCGCGCTCGAGATGGATCACCCCGATCCGGTAGAGTGCGTCGGCGACGCGGGGCGATTCGGGGAAGAGCTCCCCGACCCGCTCGAACGACGCGATCGCGTCGTCGAGACGGCCTTCTTCATAGGCGATGTCGCCGATGTAGAAGTGCACCAGCGGGACGAATTCGTGCTGGGGATGCGCTGAGAGGAAGTCCTCGAAGGCGGCTCGCGCTCCGAAGAGCTGACCTCCCCGATAGAGATCGATCGCCGCCTCGTAGTCGGCCTCCGGATCGCCGCGAACCCCGGGCGCCAGGAGGCCGTCGCGCGGGGGCTGCCTCCCCCCCGATGATCCGGCCGCCTGACCCCGAGAGAGGCCGTCGACGCGCTGGGAGAGCGACTGAATCGCGATCTGGTTCTGCCCCGAGAGCTCCTCGATCCGCTGCATCTGCGTCGAGATCGTTCGCAACTCGGTGAGGAGTGAACCGCGCGTGTCCATGAACTCGCGTTCGGTGGCGTCACGCGTCGCGCGCGAGGTGGCCTGGGTGGAGCGTATCTCGGCGAGGAGAGAATCCTGCCGCGCCTGCACCGCGCGAAGCTCACGCCGGAGTTCGAGCTGGAGGTCGCGGAGGTCGTTCTTCGTCGCGCACGCCGTCGTGACGAAGAGCGCGCCGAAGACGATGCCGAGGCGCGCGTACCGGGAGGGGATCAGAGTATCCATGTGGGGTCCTACCGGGGCTCCCGTGAACAAGATCCACGAGAGCCCCGTTCCATCAGCTTCCCGGGTTGATCTGATTCGCACCCGCGGTGATGGTGAACTCGGCACGACGGTTGCGCGCCCACGCCTCCTCGTTGCTCTGATTGACCAGAGGACGGTCCTCGCCGTACGAGACGATCGACATCCGGCCGGCGGCGATCCCGAAGCCGGTCAGGAAGTCCCGCACCGCCTGCGCGCGTCGGTTGCCGAGCGCGATGTTGTACTCATTCGAGCCGCGCTCGTCGGCGTGTCCGGCGATCTGGATCCGCACCGCCGGGCTGCCGCGCAGGATATCGACCTTGCGCTGCAGAACGCCCTGCGCCTGCGCGGTGATCTCCGCCTCGTCGTAGTCGAAGAAGACCATCTCGGCCAGCGTCTCGCGGGCAGCGGCGATCTGACGCTGCCGTTCGCGCTCCGCGGCCTCGCGGGCGGCGGCTTCACGAGCGGCGGCTTCACGTTCGGCCTGAGCCCGCGCGATCGAGTCAGCGACACGCTGCTGTTCGGCGATCTCTTCAGGCGTCGGGCCGGTTGGTTCCACCGGGGGCGCGGGCGGGGGATCGCTCGAGCATGCGGCGGCGAGGATCATCAGTGCGGCCGTGACCGGCAACATCAATCGGCGGTGAGTCATTCCAACTCCTGAGAGTAGGTTGAAGTGAGACGAGTCGGCGCGGCAAACCACTTCCCTCGCGCGCGATCACCCTCGGGGGCATCGTCCATGGGGATCGACCCCATTGTTATAGTCGAAAATCCGTTGTTTGGCAACGGATCCACCTACATCGGCCCCGACCAGTCGGGGTCGTCGATATCTACACCCACGAGGACGGGACGGATCCGTCCGCTCGCGGTGTCGACGATGAAGAGTCCCTTGCCCCAGTCGCGCTCGCCGCGGAATACGATGTGGCGCCCGTCGGGTGCCCACGCCGGGGCCTCGTTGTTGCCCTCGAAGGTAAGCTGCAGGAGACGTCGTCCCTCACCCATCCGCGCCACGAGGATGTGGAAGCGACCGGTGCGGCCCACCCTCCCGTGGAAGGCGACGTTGTCTCCGAAGGGCGACCAGTCGGGCGCGGAGAAGTACCCGGACTGGCCGAACTGATAGGGTGAGAGGAGCTGAGGCGTCCCTCCCCCCGTGGTCTCCATCACGTAGATCTGCGGGATCGAGGTCCCGAGTCGATTCGAGTTGAAGGCGAGCCACCGGCCGTCGGGGGAGACGGTGGGCGACATGTCGTCGGCCGCGCTCTCGGTGAGCTTGGTGAGGCAGCACTGGCGTTCGAGATCCCACATGAAGATCCCGCTCCGCGAACCCCCGTGCACCGCAAAGCTGATACTCGATCCATCGGGGAAGTACGCGGGCGTCATGTAGTTGCCGTCACGCAGCACATCGATCCGCCGCAGCTCGCCGGTCACGAGATTCTGCTCGTAGATGCGCTGACCGTCGGCGTCGTATGTCATGTAGGCGATGCGCGTCCCGTCCGGAGACCAGACGGCCGAGTTGGTGATGTCGTCATGCTCGGTGATCTGGCGAAGGTTCCGACCATCGGAGTCGACGACGTAGATCTCCTTGGAGCCGTCGTTTCGGGTCATCGCGAAGGCGATCCGGCTCGCCGCCATCCCCGGCTCCCCGAAGACCCACTCGACGACGCGGTCCGAGGCGCGATGCACCGCCATCCGGAAGTCCGCGCCCCCGGCCTCCGGGTTGGGAAGGGGAAACTGCCCGACCTGCGCCACCGTGGCGTAGAGTACGTCGTGCAGTTCGACGACGAGGACGTAGCTGTTCGTCCCCGCGCCCTCGACTCTCCCCTTCACCACCCACGTGGCGCCGAGTCGGTCCCAGAGCTGGTAGTCGATCTCGTCGTCCGAAGCCTGCACGGGAAGCGAGTCGACGACCTGGAAGCGGTCGGAGAAGTCGAGATCCTGCGCGACGATCGCCTCGACCTCGGCGGCGACCGCGTCGCCCCCGAAGCGCCCGGTGAAGCGCTGAATCCCGAGCGCGGGCACGTAGGCGTTCTCATAGACGAGTCCGAGGCGAACCCCGGGCAGCTCATCCTGCGGGTCCTGCGCACGGAGGGGGGAGGGGGAGGAGGAGGCGGCGGCCATCGCGGAGAGGAGGGCCGCCAGCGCCATGGAGGTCGCCGTCACGGAGGGGGAGCAGAGGATGCGTCGCGTCATGCGTCGTCGGGAGTGGATGGGGGGGCCGCGGGAGTGCCTCCTGCGGGCCGGAATTCAAATTGGATCGGGAGTCGGTCATACCCGAGATCGGCCGGAAGGGGGCCGAAGCGTCCGCTCGCGCAGCCCCCGATCGCGTCGAGGGCGCCGTAGTCGAACCGCGCCACCCCCGAACGCTCGACGAGGCGCGCTTCGGTGACCGTGCCGTCGGCGCGAATCACGAAGTAGATCGTCGCCGCGAGCCCCTCCCGCGTGTCCTGCGGGGGGCGCCAGCAGCGGCGGATCTGACGCACGATGTTCCCGTAATACTCCGGGTAGTCTCGCTGCAGTCCCTCCATCCGAACATTGATGTCCTCGCCGCCCTCCACCGTCTCTTCGACCTCCTCGGTCGTGGCGGCCTCGGTCGGCGGGACCGAGTCGGCGGGCGGGGTCTCGGGTGGCGTCTCCTCCCTGGCCGGTTCTTCCACCGGCTCGGGCTCGGGCTCCGGCTCGGGCTCGGGATCGGGTGGGGGGGGTGTTTCGGGTTCGGGGACGGGATCGTCGGGGGTCTCGATCTCCAGCTCCTCGACGGGCGCAGCCTCCGCTACCTCCTCCGCGCGGGGCGGCGGAGGCGAGACGATCTCGATGCGGTAACTCACGAACTCGAGGGGTTCCGGACGGGCCAGCGAGAGGAGTACGAGGAGCGCGCCGACAACGCCGTGCACGAGTACCGAGCCGGCGAGCGCGCCCCACGGAGGGGACCGGCGCGCATCGAAACGCGTCCACCTCATCGCTTTCTCTACCTCCCCTCGTTCAGGAATTCGCCGACGAGCGCGGGAGAGACGCCCTCGGTCGCGTTGATGACGCCGATGACGGGGAGCACGACGTCCATCGTCGACCGGCGATCGGCCCGCAGGTAGACGACCTCCCAATGCCCCGCAGCCGCCAGATCCGCGAAGCTCGCGCGGAACGCCTCCACCGATTCGAACTCCGTCTCTTCGAGAAAGATCCGGTCATCGGCGTCGATCGAGACGAAGACCGGGTCGTCGCTCGGCTGCAGCGGAGACACCTCGGCGCTCGGCACATCCACCTCGATCCCTCCTTGCAGGATCGGTGCCGTGATGATGAAGATCACGAGGAGGGTGAAGGCCACATCGACCAGCGAGGTGACGTTGATCTCCGCCTGCAGATCGAGGTCGCCGCCGCGACCGGAGAGACGCCGCGGCATCGCCTACACCCGGCCTTCGCGCGCCAGGGTACCGATGAACTCGCTCGAGAAGCCCTCGAGTTCGCCGGTGACGAGGTTGAGGCGCGTGACGAAGTGGTTGTAGGCGATCACCGCGGGGATCGCCACGAAGAGGCCCACGACCGTCGTGATGAGGGCCTCCCCCACACCGGGCGCCACCGCGCTGATGTTGCCCGACCCCGCCTCGGCGATCCCGAGAAAGACGTTCATGATCCCGATCACCGTCCCGAGGAGTCCGAGGAGGGGCGAGACCGACCCGATCATCGCGAGCCAGTTGATCCCGCGCGCCAGCTCGTCGCGCTCCTCCGCCTCCTCCTTCTCCATCACGAGTCGGAGCGCCTCGAGCTGCGTGGTCGAGAGCCCCTCGCCGATCTCCGAGCCGCGACGGAGCGCGCCGGGTCTGAGTTCCGAGAAGAAGTTCACCCCCTGGCGAAAGACCCGCCCGTACGGGGAGTCGGGGAGGGTCAGCACCGACTTGTAGGCGTCTTCGAGCCCCCGCGCGCGCTCGATCGCTTCGAGGAAGTCGTCCCCGAGGAGCTCCAGCTCCCGGAAGTGGCGCGCCTTCCAGACGATGATCCACCAGCTCGCGAGCGAGAAGGTCGCGAGCACCGCGAGTACGACGAGGGTCGGGAGCGTGGCTCCCGTGATCAGGCTGATCACCGGCGAGCCTCCATGGCTTCGGCGATGTGTGCGTAGGTCTCCTTCAACCCTTCCTCCAGTGAATGAGCGCTCTTCCACCCCGTGGCCTCGAGCTTCCGGGTGTCGAGCGTGCTGTGTCGGAGCTCCCCGGGGCGGGCGGGAGCGTGCGAACGCGCTGCCGCCGAGCCGTGGATCCCCTCGAGGAGATCGGCGAGCCTGTTGACGCTCGTCGCAACTCCCGTGCCGACATTGAAGGCGACCGGATCGAGGCCGCCCCCGGCGTCGGGCGCGGGAAGCGACATCGCGGCAGCCTTCAGATTGGCCGAGACGACGTCCTTCACATAGACGTAATCGCGCGTCTGCTCCCCATCGCCGTAGATCGTGAGCCCCTCGCCGCGGAGGAGTCGCCGGCAGAAGATCGCCACGACGCCAGCCTCACCGTGCGGATCCTGGCGCGGTCCGAAGACATTCGCGTAGCGCAGCGCGACGTACTCGAGTCCGTGCACCCTCCGGTAGTAGTAGAGGTAGTTCTCTCCGGTCAGCTTGCTCACCCCGTAGGGCGAGAGCGGGAGCTTGGGTGCTCCCTCGGGGGTCGGGCGCTCCTCCGGCTCGCCGTAGACCACTCCCCCACTCGACACGTAGACGAAGCGTCGGGTTCCCGCCTCTCGCGCGCCCTCGAGGAGGTTGAGCAATCCGTCGATATTCACCCCCGCGTCGCGGCGCGGATCCTCGACCGAGATCCGCACATCGATCTGGGCGGCGTGATGCACGATGAGATCGAAGCGTTCCGTCCGGATCAGATCGCGCACCGCGGCGTCACGGATGTCGGCTTCGAGGAAGTGAAGCCCCGGATCGAGATTGGTGCGGCGGCCACTCGAGAGGTCGTCGACGACGTGAACGGTATCGCCATTCGCGAGGAAGGCCTCGGCCACATGGCTTCCGATGAACCCCGCGCCGCCGGTGACGAGGACGCTTCGGGGAGACTCGTTCATGTTCTCGCTCATCTTCTCGCTCTCGCTCTCGTATGTGAAGGATTCGACGGTACACGCGCAGAGCGCCTCGTCGAACGGCGTCGACGAGGCGCTCCGTACAGGCCTCTTCCACCGGGTGTCACGGCGCGATCACCCCGCAGGCATCTTCCGTGCGAGGGTCGCCTCGATCCCCGGATCGAAGATAGCGCTGCGGAGGTTGAGGATGCGTCCGGTCGCAAATCCCCCTTCCACGAAGACGATCTGGAAGATTCCCTCGGGCTCGACGCCGGACCCCGGGAGTCGGACCTCGTAGATATCCCCCACCACGACTCCGGGAGGTGCCTCGATGAAGAGAAACTCCCCCTGGCTCCGCAGTACGGCGGTCTCCGAGGCGTACCCCATGACCGTCACTTTGGAGCCCTCCTCCACGGGTTGGGGGTGTACCCCCGGGCGCGCCTCGTACATCGGAATGGGACGGAGGAGGTCGCCGACGAGGAGACGGCCGTAGCTCTGTTCGACACGCACGACGTGGCGCCCATCCGAGATCGACTGCACCGAGACGACCGCCGTCGGACGTGCGACGTTGCCGTAGTCGGAGAGCGACTGACCGATCCGGTACGCCTGCAGGAGGGTGCCGGGCGGGAGCGATCGATCGACCTCGATGAAGAGGTGATCCTCGACCCGCGCGGACTCGCGCGTGATCCGGCTCTCATTCGCTCCGCCGAACGCCGTGACCTCGCCGATCGCGCCGGTGTCGAGGGAGTCGACGAGGAAGGGTGAACCGTAGACGATGAGCGCCGAGACCGCGGGCGCGGAGGCGTAGGCCGGTTCGGCCGCGGCCGCCTCATTCGCGGTGTCGTACCAGATCGTCCGGCGAATCCCCTCGGGCTCCGGGGGCCTTCCGGTGGGCCCGTCACCCGCGGGCGCCTCTCCCGGCATCACGATCACCTCGATGAGATTCCCCTCCCGGTCGGGGATGAGGAGCACCTGACCCGGGAAGATCAGGTCGGGGTTGGCGACTCGCTCCCGATTGGCGTTCCAGATGCGACGCCAGTCGAAGGGGTTGCCGTAGAAGTGCTGTGCCAGATCCCAGAGCGTGTTGCCCCGGACGACGAGATGCTCGGCCTGCGGCGCGGCCTGGGCCGTTGCGCCCGAGGGCAGGACGAGAATCGCGGAAATCGTGAGAGCCAGTGCGGCCGCTGCGTTGCGGAGCATGGACACCTTCGCCTCCTGATGTACGCGGCTTTCGGGGAGTTCCCCACTCGGGGCAAGATACGGGATTGAGCGCTCGACTACAAATGTTTTCTCACGAGAAGGGTGTTGAAGGGGACCGCCGTACGTCTTCAACACCCTTCACGAGGGGTCGTCGAGCGCGAGGCGGAGCACGCAGGCGTCCTCGCGCGGCGCGTCGTAGTAGTCGCGCCGGACTCCGACCGGGACAAAGCCTCGTCGATGGTAGAGTTCGCGCGCCACCCGATTGCCCGCGCGCACCTCCAGAAAGAGCTCGATGACGCCGCGAGCGCGTGCCCGTTCGAGCACCGTCTCGAGGAGGCGGGATCCGATCCCTCTCCTCTGCCACTCGGGGTCGACGGCGATATTCGCGAGCTCGGCCTGGTCCACGACGCACCAGAGCACGGCGTATCCGACGAGCTTGTCCTCGATCTCCACGACGAGAAGTTCGCTGCCCTCACGGTCAAGGAGGCGGTGGAAGGTGTGGGCGTGCCAGGGCGAGGTGAAGGCCGCGCTCTCGAGCTCGACGACCCGGGCGATGTCACGCGCCTCCATGCGCCGTATGCGCTCGCCGGGGAGGGGGGAGGCGCCCGAGCCGGATGGACGAGACCCCGCGCCGGACGGTCCGTCCGCCCCTCCCGAGGGGGAAGCGCCCGCGGCGAGCGGGGTGCGGCGCGTTCCCATCGTCATCCCGTCCGGGAGCGGCGCGACCGGATCGCACCCGTCTCCCGGAGGTAGTCGGGCTCCCACTCCCACGGGTCCTCGACGGGGGTCGGCGCGGGCATGCGCGCCAGAGCTTCGACGATCCCGTCGGCCGAGGGGAAGCCGATCGGAGGCGAGAGCACGCTCCCGCCGATCTGCGCGAGGGCGCGGGCGTGGCGTACGGCTCCGTCGCCGCAGAAGGCGGCCCCCTGCAGGCGCGGCTCATCGAGCACCTCGTCGAGGGTGGCGAAGCGGGGCTCGATCACGATCCCCGGGACCGAACGCCCGAGGCGGTAGGCGGCCATGTAGAGGCGGTCGCCGCGCGCGTCGAAGAGGACGACGCGCAGGCCGATCGCGCCCCCGCCGCCCCCGGTGGACGAGGGGCCGATCCCCTGCCCCGGCTGCGCCTCCGCGGCCTCTTCGGTGAAGGCGGCACCGAGGAGCGAGGAGACCGCAAAGATCGGGATCGCCAGGGCGTGCGCGATCCCCTTCGCGGTCGCCGCGGCGACGCGGACGCCGGTGAAGGAACCCGGACCCGATCCCACCGCCACCGCGCTGAGCTCTTCGCGTCCGATATCGGCCGTATCCAGGACGTGCTCGACCGCGGGAAGGATCCCCGCCGCGTGCGACCGCGGCTCGTCCAGGAAGTGCCGCGCCACCACCTTCCCCCGCCGCGCGACCGCAACCGAGGCCACCGGCCCGGCGGTCTCGAGGGCGAGGAGCCGGTCGAGGGGGTCGGTCCCGGATTCCGCTTCCTTCGCCCGCCCGCGCCCCCGCTCGCCGCTCATTCGTCCGCGTCGGGGAAGAGGGTGACGGTGTCGCGCGACCTCGACCCGGAGAGGGTGAGGGGGAAGGAGGGCAGTTCGGGCGGATCCCCGACCCGATCGACCGAGATACGGCGCAGGAGCGGCTCGCCCGGCACCATCTCGAGTCGCAGATCCCACCGATCGCCGGGGAGGAAACGCTCCGCGCGCTCGGGCCATTCGACGATCACGATCTCCTCGTCCCTCCCGAGCTCTTCCCACCCCAGCTCCCACACCTCGTCGGGGTCGCCGAGACGGTAGAGATCGAGGTGGACGAGCTCCCCCCCATCGGGCATCGGGTAGCGGAAGATGAGGTTGAAGGTGGGCGACGGAATCGCGGCCTCGATCCCCGCCCCACGGGCGATCGCGCGAGCGAGTACCGACTTTCCGGCACCGAGCGGACCGCGGAGCGCGAGGAACGACGGACCGCCGAGGAGCCGGCCGATCGTCCGGCCCCATCGCACGAGATCTTCTTCGACGAGGTGCATCGAGGCGTCAGGGGGAAGAGTGGAAGAGGCGCACAGCCAAGCTGACGGGGCGGGGCCGCACGCACCACCCCCACCGCTCCTCTCTCCCGGAACGGTTCCGCGAAAGATGGACGCACCCACCCCCTCGTGCATAGTTTATGGGCTGTCGCTCAACTCTCCCACCGGATGCCCCTCTCCGCCGGACCTCGTCCCGCGTCTGAAGGTACCCATCGGCATGACTCCACTTCGCGCTCTCGGCCTCACACTCCTCCTCCTCCTCGCGCTTCCGCACGCCACGACGGCGCAGGTGAGTGATACCACCGGGGTCACCTTCGGCACGCAGACGCTCAAGCCCGGCGATATCGTGCGCCTCGCCATCTGGCGTGAACCCACCTTCTCGGGAGACTTCACGGTCGATGAGGCGGGGTACGTCACCCTCCCGCGTATCGGCCAGATCCAGGTCACCGACTTCACGCCGCCGGAGCTCCAGGCCAACCTCCTCGCGCGCTACCGGACCTTCCTCCGCAACCCGTCGATCGAGATCAGCATCCTGAAGCGGATCCGGATCCTCGGATCGGTGCAGCAGCCCGGACTCTACCCCGTCGACGCGACGGTCTCGCTCGCCGACGCGCTCGCCCTCGCCGGGGGGGTGACCCCCGACGGCAAGCAGGACAAGATCGAGTTGCGACGGGCGGGCGAGACGGTCGTGACCGAACTCACCCCGGAAAGTCAGATCTCGGCGATGTCGCTCATCTCGGGCGACCAGCTCTTCGTGCCCGAGCGCTCCTGGATCAGCCGCAACTCGGGGGTCTTCGCGGCCACGATCAGCGCGGTGGTGACGATCGTGATCGCACTCACGCGGTGAGCTGACGCTCCTGCAACTCCCGGATCCGGTCGCGTAAGGAGGCGGCGCGTTCGAAGTCGAGCGCCGCCGACGCCTCCTTCATCTCCTGCGCGAGGATCTTCAGCGCCTCCTCGACCTCGATCTCGTCGGTGTACTCGACCCTCGCCTCGGCCACGCGCGGGAGCTTCGCCTCGCGGGCGTCCGCGATGCGCGTCGAGAACTCGATCTCCTCGATGCTCTTGCGCACCGTCTCCGGGGTGATCCCGTGCTCCTCGTTGTGGGCGGCCTGGATCGCGCGCCGCCGCTCCGTCTCGTCGATCGTCGCGCGCATCGACCGGGTGATCCGGTCCGCGTAGAGGATCGCCGCGCCATTCACATTCCGCGCCGCGCGTCCGATCGTCTGGATGAGCGAGCGCGCGTTGCGCAGAAATCCTTCCTTGTCGGCGTCGAGGATCGCCACGAGCGAGACCTCGGGGAGGTCGAGCCCCTCGCGCAGGAGGTTGATCCCGACGAGCACATCGATCCGGCCGAGCCGGAGCGAGCGGAGGATCTCCATCCGCTCGATCGAATCGATGTCGGCGTGCATGTAGCGGACGCGTACCCCGACCGAGTGGAGGTACTCCGAGAGGTCCTCGGCCATCCGCTTGGTGAGCGTCGTCACGAGCACCCGTTCGCCTCGGCCCTCGCGTTCGCGGATCTCGGCCAGGAGATCGTCCACCTGTCCTCGGACCGGGCGCACCTCCACGCTCGGATCGACGAGCCCGGTCGGGCGGATGATCTGCTCCACCACGACCCCGCCCGCCTTCTGCACCTCCCACTCCCCCGGCGTCGCCGAGACGTGGATCGCCTGATTCACCAGGCTCTCCCACTCCTCGAAGCGGAGGGGACGGTTGTCGAGCGCCGAAGGGAGCCGGAAGCCGTGCTCGATCAGCGTCTGCTTGCGCGCTCGATCCCCCTTGAACATCCCCCCGATCTGGGGAATCGAGACGTGGCTCTCGTCCACCACGAGGAGGAAGTCCTCGGGGAAGTAGTCGAAGAGGCACGCCGGTCGCTCCCCCTCGTCGCGCATCGAGGTGTAGCGGGAGTAGTTCTCGATCCCCGGACAGGTGCCGATCTCGAGCATCATCTCGAGATCGAAGTTCGTGCGCTGCTCGATCCGCTGGGCCTCGAGGAGTCGGCCCTCGCGCTGAAACTTCTTCACCTGACGATCGAGCTCCTCGCGCACCAGGGGCACCATCTGCTCGATCGTGCGCCGGCGCATCACGTAGTGCGACGCCGGATAGATCGCCGTGCGGTCAAGACGCGTGATCGTCTCGCCCGTGACCGGATCGAAGCGGGTGATCCGGTCGACGTCGTCGCCCCACAGCTCGATCCGGATCCCCTGCTCGTCGTAGGCGGGATAGACCTCGACGGTGTCGCCACGCACGCGGAAGGTGCCGCGCTCGAAGAGGTAGTCGTTGCGCCGGTACTGGATATCGACGAGGGCGCGCAGGATCCCGCTGCGGGGCATCTCGTCGCCGACGGCGAGGTGCAGCATCAGACCCCGGTAATCCGCCGGATTGCCGAGCCCGTAGATGCACGAGACCGACGCCACCACGATCACATCCTCGCGCTCCATCAGCGACGACGTCGTGCGGAGCCGCAGGCGTTCGATATCCTCGTTGATCGAGGAGTCCTTCTCGATGTAGGTGTCGCTCGAGGGGACGTACGCCTCGGGCTGGTAGTAGTCGTAGTACGAGATGAAGTACTCGACGGCGTTGTGCGGGAAGAGCTGCTTGAGCTCGCCGTAGAGCTGGGCGGCGAGCGTCTTGTTGTGGCTCATCACCAGGGTGGGCCGCCGGTGATTGCGAATGACGTGCGCGATCGAGTACGTCTTGCCGGTCCCGGTGGCGCCGAGGAGCACCTGATGCCGGTCCCCACGCGCGAGGCCCTCCGTCAGCTCCGAGATCGCGCGCGGCTGGTCACCGGCCGGCTCATACGGGCTCTGCAGCTCGAAGCGTTCGCTCTCGCTCACGCCTCCAGATCCTCCTCCGAGAAGCTCTCCCGGCGTTCCACGCTCAGCACACCCTTCACCGCCCGGATCCGGGCAAGCACCTTGTGGAGATGGTGGAGGTCGGAGACCTCGACCACGAACTGACCGATCATCCCTCCCTCCGCGCCATTCATGTCGGCGTGCTGGATATCGGTGCCGGTATCGGTGATCGCCCGCGCGACATCCGAGAGGAGGCCGCGCCGATCGGTGCCGACCATCCGGATCCGGACCATGAAGCGTTCGTCCTTCTCGGCCGCCCACTCGATCTCGACGCGGCGCTCGGCATCGGGGAGGGAGAGGAGATTGGGGCAGTCGGCGCGATGGATGCTCACCCCCCGTCCTCGCGTGATGTAGCCCACCACGGGATCCCCCGGGACCGGCTGGCAGCACTGGGAGTACCGCACCATCAGGTTGTCCATCCCCTGGATCCGGACCCCCCTGTTCGACCGGACGAGCTTCTGCGCGAGGCGCTTGAGGGTCGAGATCTCCTGCGGAACCTCCTCCGGATCGTGGTCGGGGAAGAGTCGCTTGAGCATCTGCTTCGGCCCCACATCGCCGCGCCCGATCCCCGCCACGGCGTGTTCGAAGTCGGAAAACCCCAGGTCGTGCGCGATCTGCTCCCGCGTATCGTCGGTGGGGAGGGTGAGGCGGGCGCGCTTGAGCTCCCGTTCGAGGAACTCCTCACCGAGCTTGTGCGCCGACTCGAACTCCTGGCGGCGGATCCACTGGCGGATGCGACCGCGCGCGCGTGATGTGCGCACGAAGGCGAGCCAGTCGCGCGTGGGCCACTGCCGCGGATTCGTCAGGATCTCGACGGTGTCTCCGTTCTCGAGCTCACGCGAGAGCGGTGCGATCCGGCCATTCACCTTCGCGCCGGCGCAGTGCAGACCGACCTCGGTGTGAACCGAGAAGGCGAAGTCGATCGGGGTACTCCGCGCGGGGAGCTGCTTCACCTCGCCCTTCGGAGTGAAGACGAAGATCTCCCCCTGGAAGAGGTCCATGCGGAGGAACTCCATGAATTCCTCCGGTTCCTCGGTATCCTGCTGCCACTCGAGGACCTGCCGGAACCACGTCAACGCCTCATCCACCTCGTCCCGATCCGCCTGACCGCTCTCGGCCTCCGACTCCTTGTACTTCCAGTGCGCGGCGATCCCGTACTCCGCGGTACGGTGCATCTCCTCCGTCCGGATCTGGATCTCGTAGCGGCGCCCGCCCGGACCGACGATCGTCGTGTGCAGCGAGCGGTACATATTCGACTTCGGCGTGGCGATGTAGTCGTGGAACCGCTCCTGTACCGGCGACCACGTCGAGTGGATCACACCGAGTGCGCCGTAGCAGCTCTGGATGTCGCGCGTGATGATGCGCATCGCCATGAGATCGTAGATCTCGTCGTACGGCACACCGCGCTTCTGCATCTTCTTGTAGATCGACCAGAGGTGCTTGGGGCGACCGGTGACCTCGGCCTCGATCCCCGCCTCCTCGAGCGCCTCGTGGAGGGGAAGGCGCATCTGGAGGATCTGGCGCTCGCGCTCGCGACGACGCTGCCGCACCTTCTTCGAGAGTTCCTCGTACGCCTCCGGTTCGAGGTACTTGAAGCAGAGGTCCTCGAGCTCCCACTTGATCGAGAAGATCCCGAGGCGGTGCGCCAGCGGCGCGTAGATCTCGCGTGTCTCGAGCGCGATGCGCTGCCGCTTGTTCTCGGGGAGGTGATGCAGCGTGCGCATGTTGTGGAGTCGGTCGGCGAGCTTGACCAGGATGACGCGCGCGTCGGCCGCCATCGAGAGGAGGAGCTTGCGGTAGTTCTCCACCTGCTGCTCGGTGTGGGAGCGGAACTCCACACGACCGATCTTCGTCACGCCGTCGACCACCGTCGCCACCTCTTCCCCGAAGCGCTCGCTCACGTCGGCGAGGGTGATCGCGGTGTCTTCGACGGTGTCGTGAATGAGCCCCGCCACGATCGACGCCGTGTCGAGTCGAAGCTCGGCCAGGATCGTGGCGACCTCGATCGTGTGGGTCACGAAGTCCTCGCCCGAGGCTCGTCGCTGACCGGCGTGCGCTTCCACCGCCAGATCATGCGCGCGTCGGATCAGCTCGACATCGAGGCGACCGGCATACGGTTCGATGGCGCGCGCGAACTCGCGCGGGATGCCGTGGATCGTCACGGAGGTCGAGGAGGAGGGCATTCGCAGCATGCTTCAAACTACACCGCGCCAAAGGCGTTGAGCCATGCCTCCCGGTGCGACCCGGGGGTGCGAGGGGTGGTCGCCCCGGGGGTGCGAGGCGCGGTCGCCCGGGGCACGAGGCCCCCTGAGGTTCGCGGGCCGGAACGTCGCCGCCCGCTTCGTCCGCGGCGTCGGCGGCACCGGCCGTGTCGGGTCCGCCGAGTTCGCCGAGTCCGCCGGGTCCGCCGGGTTCGCCGAGTTCGCCGGGTCCGCCGGGTCCGCCCAGTTCGCCGGGTCCGCCGGGTCCGCCGGGTTCGCCGGGTCCGCCGAGTCCGCCGGGTTCGCCGGGTCCGCCGGGTCC
>JAVVEY010000165.1:0-4621 GCA_032250675.1 Longimicrobiales bacterium
AGGACCCCCCGCCCCCCCGCGTAGAGTTCGTCCGAGGGCTCGACCGCGACGATCCACCCCGACCCCGACCAGAGGTCGACCGCGGCTCCGCTCGCGCGCCTCAATTCGAGCGACCCCAGGAGCTGGTGCGCGGCCGACGCCTCCTCGGGGGTGCGCGCGCCCGGCACCCGCTCCTCTCGTGCCGCGAGGACACGCGCCAGGCGTTCCGCGAAGCGGCACACCCGCCCACGGCTCCCGATCGCGTGGACGCGCACGGGGGAGACGCACCCCCGCTGCTCGCAGGGGACCACCGCGTCGGCGAGCCCCTCGGCGAGGGCGTCGAGCTCGGCGGGGCTCGCCCGCTCGACCCCGATGACCGCGATCCCCACGCGGTGCCGGTATTCGACGAGGGTGGCGGAGGTGCTCGCGCGGGTGCGCACCGACCGGATCGTCTCGCTCCCCCCGTAGACGACGACCCGGTCGGCGTCGGCGAGCGCCCGATCCTCCAGATCGTCCTCTCCTCCCGGCCAGTAGATGACCGCGAGGGCGTCGGCGAGCTCCGCGTCGACCTCGCCGAGGGCGCGCGCGAAGAGGAGGGGGAGCACCAGATCCCCCGCGCCCGGTTTGACGAGCGTCCCGCTCCCGACGAGGAGCGAACGGATCGCGGCGGTCACCGAGACCCCCGGGACGGTGCCCGAGGAGATCGTGAGGGTGAGCTCGGAGGGCACCGCGACCCGGCGCGTCGGGCGCCCCTCGGGGTCGGGGGCCGGCGCCCCGAAGCCTCCGCCCGGGGCGGTGCCGTGCGGAAACTCGCTCCGGACGAGGGCGGCCAGCCGGTCGGCGGTCCAGTCGGCCGACATCGCGTCGATCACCCCGACCGCCCCCGCGTGCGAGAGCGACCCCTGCGCGGGGAGGAGACGGAGCGCCTCGCTCCGCACCGGGTCGTCGGGCGTCCGGAAGCGATCGCACGCGCGGCCGATCGCCTCCACGCGCTCCGCCACGGGACGGGCCCGGAGCGCACGTCCCGCCCGCCGGAGCGTCTCGAAGAGGCGGACCGTCGCGGCCTCGTCGAAGCGGGGCGAGGCGACCTCCACACCGCCATGCCCCGGCACGCGGCGACACCCGGACGCCTCGCACCCGCGCGGGAGGACGAACCCCTCGAGCTCCCCCCCGCCCTCGATCGTGAAGCGCCCGCTCATCCCTCCCCCACCTCCAGGAGCTCCTCCATCGCCAGCGAGCACCCGCGGGCCTCCGCACCGGGCCTCCGCCCGACGATCTCGAAGCCGTCGCCGACCGCGCGCGCGAGGTCTTCGGTGAGCACCGCCGCGACCGACCCGAGATTCGCGAGGTCGAGGTGCTGCACGATCCCCCTCTCGCCCTCGGGGAGTTCCGCGAGGGTGTCGGGGTGCAGCACCCGCGTGCGCATCCATGGGGGCGGGAGGTGTCGCCGGGGGGAACCCGGCTCGCGCAGCACCGGCTCGTAGAATTGGGAGAGGAGCTCGGTCATCCCGTACTCATTGACGATCCGATCGACGGGCATCCCGGTCACGCGCGCGATCTCGCGGTAGAGGTGGGCCCGCGGCACCTCGCGCGATCGGCCCTTGAATCCCCCCGTCTCCATCGCGCGTGACCCCTCGGGGAGGGTGAAGGCGCGGCCGAGTGCGTCGAGCCGGTCGATGAGGTGCACCCAGGCGAATGCGGTGCCCACGACGAGCACCGGGGCCTCGATCCCGGCGAAGGCGTCGAGGGCGAGGCGGAGCGCGTCGTCATCGATCCCGCGCTCCGGGCGGACGAGGGTGACGCTCGCGGGATCGCCGATCGCGTCGAGGAGAAAGCCCACCATCGTCGCGAGCGAGGAGTCGGGCGCATCGTCGACGGAGGGGATGAGCGAGAGGATCGGGATGGCACCCCCGGGCGCGAGCTCCGGGACGAGGTTCGCCACACACCACGGGACCGAGAGCGCGCGGTAGAGATCGAGCGAGAGGATCGAGTGTCGCCCCCGCCGTTCCGTGCCTCCCGTCGTCCCCGAGGTCCGGAAGATCCGCTCCACGCGGTCGCGCGGCCCGCTGATCAGATCGAGCTCCCTGAAGGCGCGGGTGGGGACCGCCGGCACATCTCTCCACCCGGGCCACTTGCCCGGGCGAACCCCGCGCGCCTCGCAGAAGCGGCGGTAGACGGGGTTGGTGGCGAGTTGATGCTCGAAGACCTCTCGCGCCAGCGCGTCGAAGCGGGCGTCATCGAGGGGACGATCGAGGGGGCCCTCGGTGAGCGCGACGAGCTCCCGCACGAGCGCCTCCGGCAGGCCGGTCGCGGTTTCCTCGCTCATGCCTCGCGCCGGCCCCGGGCCGCGGCGCCACGGATCGCCCGTCCGCCCCGCTCGCCCGTCTGTTCGCCGTCGCGCAGGGTGAGCACCCCATTCACGACGACGTGCGGGATCCCGACCGGGTAGCGGTGCGGGTCGTCGAAGGTGGCGCGGTCGGCGACGGTGGCGGGGTCGAGGGCGACGAGATCGGCGAAGGCGCCGGGACGCACGACGCCCCGCGTCGCCGCGGCCCCCTCGACCGCACGATCCCCCGCCTGCGGCTCGATCGCGCGCCGCCACGGCGCCGAGGTCATCTTCCCGATCGCCTCGGCCAGCCCCAGATCGCCCCGCTCCCGGACATGATGCCCGAGCACCCTCGGGAAGGTGCCGTAGCCGCGCGGGTGCGGGGAGGTGGTCGAGAGCGGGCCGTAGGGAGCGTAGGCACCTCCATCCGAGGCGACGATCGCGCGGGGGTGGGCGAGGAAGCGCGCGGTGTTCTCCTCGGACATCCCGAAGCCCACCATCCCCACACCCCCGCGATTCTCGCGGAGGAGGCGAACCACGAGCTCGAAGGGATCGCTCCTCCGTTCGCGCGCGAGGGCGCCGAGGCGCGCACCGACCGCCCACGCGGTGGCCGGCGCCGAGGTGATCTGCACCGCATCCCACGCGCCGAGCAGCGCGACCTTGGCGGCGACCGCCTCCCGGATGCGCTGCCCCTCCGCGGGATCGTCGAGTCGTTCGAAGAGCCGAGGGGTGCCCCCTTCGCGAGACCACGCCGGAAAGAGCGAGGTGAGCCCGGTCGCGTACGCGAGATAGGGGTATCGGTCGAAGGTCACATCGATCCCGTCGGCGACCGCCCGATCGATCATCTGCAGCGCGATCTCGGCCTTCCACCAGTTCCGCTGCCCCTGCGCCTTGAGGTGCGAGAGGTGCACCGGGACGCCGGCGGTCCGTCCGATCGTGAGGACCTCCTCGATCGCCGCGAGGAGGCGGTCGTCCTCGTTGCGCATGTGCGCGGCAAAGAGGAAGCGCGACCGGGACGGGCGCGATGCCCCCGGGCGATCGTCGGGCGCGCCCCCGAGTACCCCGGCCAGCGCGGCCAGCTCGGCGGTCGTCGCGAAGGCGCCCGGGGTGTACTCGAGCCCCGCCGAGATCCCGACCGCGCCCTGGGCGAGCGCCTCGCGCGCCGCCGCGCGCATGCGGTCGATCTCGGAGGGGGTGGCGGGACGGTCGGCGTAGCCCACCACCGCGCCACGGATCGTTCCGTGCCCCACCATCGAGGCGAGATTGACCGCGGGCGTCGTGCGGTCCACCCGATCGAGGAAGCTCGCGATGTCGTCGAAGTCGAAGGGGATCCCGTACCGGTCGAGCCACTCGGCATTCCGCTCGCGGCGGGCGTCGTCGGAGTAGAGGATCGACGAGCCGTCCTGCCCGACCACCTCGGTCGTGATCCCCTGCCGGATCCGGCTCTCGGCGCGGGGTTCGAT
Source organism: Longimicrobiales bacterium (assembly GCA_032250675.1). GTDB lineage: Bacteria > Gemmatimonadota > Gemmatimonadetes > Longimicrobiales > Gaopeijiaceae > Gaopeijia. The sequence continues at coordinate 3,769 of JAVVEY010000165.1, forward strand.
GAGGAGGTTGAGGTCGGCGTGCGAATGGATGTCGACGAAGCCGGGAGCGAGCGCGAGGCCGCGCAGATCGAGCTCGGTGGCTCCCCGACCGGCGACCTCCCCGACCGCCGTGATGCGATCCCCATCGACCGCGACATCCGCCTCGACCCCCGCCGCCCCGCCCCCGTCGAAGACGACGGCGCCCCGCAGGACGAGGTCGTGATCGCGCTCCCCGCGCAGGTGCACCCACGGCGCGCCCCACCCCGGGGCGCCGACCCCGGCGACCCCCAGGAGCGCCGAGTGACGCAGGAAGGTACGACGATCGATCACCCCCCTCCGCTCCTCCGCACGCGTCCCGGCTCGAGCCCGCCGGAGTGCAGCACCTTCTCCTGGAGCCGCGCGCCCTCCTCCTCGACGAAGGAGGCGATCGCGGCGAGCGCGGTGCGAATCTCCTCATAGCGTGCCCGCGGGAACTCCTCGCCCTCGGCGTGTCGGAGCGAGCCCTCGAGCGCGTCGAGTTCGCGCTCGGTCTTCTCGGCGGCGCGTCCGAGGCGGGCGAGCGCCTTGCGGGCGGAGGTGGTGGCGGCGTCGTTCATCTCGTTCGGGTCCGGAGGGGTGTCGGGAGGTGCGTCGGTGCGAGGAGAGGGGTCATCGTCAGATCCACCCGGCGAGCGAGGCGAGCGCGCGCGCGCCGAGGGCGGTCGCGATCACGACGGCGAGACCGCCGAGGAGGTTCGAGGCGAGGCGGTTGGCCGCGTCGCCCATCCGTCTGCGATCATTGACCGCCACGAGGAGGAATATGGCGACGATGGGGAGGAGGATCCCGTTGGCGGCCTGGGCGAAGAGGATCGCGGGGAGCGGCCGGACCCCGGTG
>JAVVEY010000166.1:0-4606 GCA_032250675.1 Longimicrobiales bacterium
ATATTGAGGTCAACTGCCCTCCGTCCAACCCGACGCTCGGGTCGTGTCACCTTATCGACAATAATTGCCGCTACGAGACCTCCCACGAAAACAAAGCCCTCGAAGTGTCAGTTGACGTCACTCCTCCCGAGGCGCGAGCGATCGGCGTGGCCGGATGCGACCCGGGCCACCAGCGCGTTCGCGAGCGATCGGCGTGGCCGGATGCGACCCGGGTCACCAGCGCGCTCAGGTGCCGGCCGCCATCCGTCTCATCGGTGTCGACACGCTCCGGTCAGCTCTCGTCCGCCTCGTAGCGATCCTGCAGCTCGGCCACCACCGCCGGATCGGCCAGCGTGGTGGTGTCGCCGATCGCGCGCCCCTCGGCGATATCCTTGAGGAGCCGCCGCATGATCTTGCCCGAGCGCGTCTTCGGGAGGTCGGCGGTGAAGAGGATCTCGGCCGGGCGCGCGATCGCGCCGATCTTCCCGACCACATGCGCCTTGAGCTCGTCGATCAGGTGATCGGTCATCTCGACCCCGTCGCGCACCGTGACGAAGGCGCACACCGCCTCGCCCTTGATCTCGTCGCGGCGCCCGACGACCGCCGACTCGGCCACCCGGTGGTCATCGACGAGGGCGCTCTCCACCTCGGCGGTGCCGATCCGGTGCCCCGCCACATTGAGCACGTCGTCCACGCGCCCGAGGATCCAGAGGTTGTCGTCCTCGCGCTTGGCGCCGTCGCCCGGGAAGTAGATCCCCTCCCACTTCGACCAGTAGGTGTCGCGATAGCGCGCGTCGTCGCCCCAGATCGTGCGGAGCATCGAGGGCCAGGGGCGCGTGATCGCGAGGAAGCCGGAATCGACCTCCGCGCCCTCCTCGTCGAGGATCGTCGCGGCGATCCCCGGGAAGGGGCGCGTCGCCGTCCCCGGGGTGGTCGTCGTCACCCCCGGCAGTGGCGTGATCATGATCGCGCCGGTCTCGGTCTGCCACCACGTGTCCACGATCGGGCAGCGTCCCCCTCCGATCACCTCGTGGTACCAGATCCACGCCTCGGGGTTGATCGGCTCGCCGACGGTGCCGAGGAGCCGGAGCGCCGAGAGGTCGTGCCGCTTCGGCCACGCCTCGCCCCACCGCATGAAGGCGCGGATCGCGGTGGGCGCGGTGTAGAAGACGCTCACCCCGTACGTCTCGCAGATCTCCCAGAAGCGCCCGCGATCGGGGTAGTCGGGCGCGCCCTCGTACATCACCTGGGTCGCCCCGCACGAGAGCGGGCCGTAGACGATGTAGGAGTGTCCGGTGATCCAGCCGACGTCGGCGGTGCACCAGTAGACGTCGTCGTCCTTGAGGTCGAAGACGAGCCGGGTGGTGGCGTGCACCTGGGTGAGGTAGCCCCCCGTGGTGTGGACCACCCCCTTCGGCTGCCCCGTGGTGCCCGAGGTGTAGAGGATGAAGAGGACATCCTCGGCGTCCATCGGTTCGGCCGGGCACTCGATGGATTCTCCGGCGACGAGGTCGTGGTACCAGTGGTCGCGGCCCTCGCGCATCGTGGCGCCCGACGCCTCCTCGATCCCTCCGCGCGCCACGACGACGACATCCTCGACCCCCGGCGCGAGCTCCAGCGCCGCATCGGCGTTCTGCTTCAGCGGCACGACCGAGCCGCGCCGGTACCCCCCGTCGGCGGTGATGAGCACGCGCGCGTCGGCGTCGTTGATCCGCCCGGCGAGCGACTCCGGGCTGAAGCCTCCGAAGACGACGGAGTGGGGCGCCCCGATGCGCGCGCAGGCGAGCATCGCGATCGCGGCTTCGGGGATCATCGGCAGATAGATCGCGACGCGATCCCCCTTCGCCACCCCGAGCCCCTTCAGGGCGTTCGCGAAGCGGCACACCTCGGCGTGAAGCTCGGCATAGGAATACGCGCGCTTCTCGCCGTCCTCCCCCTCCCAGAGGAGGGCGGGGCGGTCGCGCCGGGGGCCGTCGAGGTGCCGATCGAGACAGTTGTACGCGGCGTTGAGGCGCCCCCCGACGAACCAGCGGGCGTGCGGCGGCGTCCACTCGTGCACGGTGTGCCACGGCTCGAACCAGTGGAGCTCGCCAGCCCACCGCGCCCACCACCCCTCCCAATCCGCTTCGGCCTCGGCGTAGACGGCGTCGGAGGAGATGTGCGCCGCCTCACGGAACGCCGCGGGCGGCGGGAAGCGGCGGTCTTCGTGCAGGAGAGAGTCGAAGGTGTCAGGAGCGTCGCTCATCGGAGGCGTGGGGTGAGAGGAAGGAGGAAGGGGGAAGGAGAGGGTGCGGCCCGGCACGACCCACTGCAAGGGAGGGCGTCCGCCGACCCCATCGAGAACACCTCGGGGCGCCGGGTCGTTCGGCCCCGACGCGACGGCGCGGAGGGTGACCCCCGCGAGCGCGTTGACACGACGTGACGAAACTCCTTAATCTGTGCGGGGTCTTACACCTTCGTGACCCACCTCTCCACGCACCTTGCGGGCAATCCGATCAAGATGGGCAAAGCCACCTCCGACGGCACGCTGCGAACCGCGCTCGCCTCCAACGGCCAGCGCTACACCGCGCAGCGCGCGTCGGTTTTCCGCTTCCTCCGCTCGACGGATTCGCACCCCACCGCGGACGAGGTCTTCTTCCACGTCCGTCAGGAAGTCCCCGGGATCTCGCTGGCGACGGTCTACAAGAGCCTCGAAACCCTCGTCGGGTGCGGGCTCGCGACCAAGCTGACGTACGGAGATGGTTCGGCCCGGTACGACGGGCGCACCGACGAGCACCATCACCTCCGGTGCCTCGGGTGCCGGCGCGTCATCGATCTCCCCGGTCGGGTGGATCACCGCGAGGTCGCACGTCTCGAGGCATCGGCGGACGGATTCCACGTGACCGGGTATCGCCTCGAGCTCACCGGGTACTGCGGGGCGTGCGCCCCGGGTGCAGCGAACCCCGCGTGACACACCGCGGGGCCCGACGCCGGCCGGCCTTCTCCGGCGCGCCGCGCCTCCCCCGCTTCCGTGGCGACCTGCTCGACGATCCCGGCGCGCTCGACGCCTGGTCGGGGGCCTCGGGTCCCGTCTGGATTCCCCCCGCCGCCGTCGCGCGCCCGGAAGGCCTCGAGGATCTCAAGACCCTCGTCGCGTGGGCGGCCGACACCGGAACCCCCCTGATTCCGCGGGGGGGCGGCACCGGGATGCCGGGCGGCAATGTGGGGCGGGGCGTGATCGTCGACCTCACCCACTTCGATGAGGTGCGCGCCCTCCCCGGCGGAGGGGTGCGCGCGGGGGCGGGTGCGATCGCCGCCCGGGCACGCGCCGCCGCCCGGACCCTCGGCCGGGACCTCCCCGCCCTCCCCTCGAGCGCGGCGCGCTGCACGGTGGGCGGGATCGTCGCAAATGACGCCGCGGGCGCCCGCAGCTTCCGCTACGGTCCGTCGCACGCCTGGGTCGAATGCCTCGAGATCGTCGACGCCACCGGCGAGGCGCGCACCCTCCGACGGGGCGACCCACCCGACGCCCGGGCCCGCGCGCTCCACGCCGAGCTCGCCTCGACGCTCCCGACCCCCCTCCCCTGGCCCGACGTCCGCAAGAACGCCTCCGGCTACGCCCTCGACCGCTTCCTCCCGAGCCGGGACCCGCTCGACCTCCAGATCGGAAGCGAGGGTACGCTCGGCATCGTCGTCGCCGCCGAGCTGCGCACGCACCCCCTCCCCACCGCGCGCGGGGTGGCCCTCCTCGGCGTCCCCGACCGCGCCCTCCTCCCCGAGTGGGCCGCCCTCGCCCATTCGGTCGACGCGACGACGTGCGAGTGGTTCGGGGAGCGGCTCCTCGAGCTCGGCGGGCTCGGCGAGGATCCGCGGCTGCACGGTCTGCGCTCCGACCGGGGCGTCTGCCTGATCGAGGTGATCGGGGATGACGTGGACGCGGTCGAGGCCCGCCTCGCCGCCCTCCGCGACGGCGCCGGTACCGGCGCGCGGAATCCCGGGTGCACGACGACCTCCGACGAAGCCCGCATCGAGGCGATCTGGCGTCTGAGGCACGACGCGAGTCCGCGGATCGCGGCCCGCGCGGGGCCCACCCGGCGCTCGGCGCAGTTCATCGAGGATTGCGTCGTCCCCCTCGACGCCCTCCCCCGATGGCTCGACGCGATCGATGCGCTCCTCCGTGCACACCGGATCGACGCCGTACTCTTCGGTCACGCGGGAGACGGCAATATCCACATCAACCCACTCCTCGACCTCACGCGGCCCGACTGGCGCGAAGGCGCTCGCGCGCTCCTCGACGAGGTGGTCGGCGCTGTCGCGGAGGCGGGGGGCACGCTCTCGGGTGAGCACGGCGACGGGCGGCTCCGCGCGCCCTATCTCGAGCGAATCTGGGGGGCCCGGATCGTGGCGGGCTTCCGGCGCGTCAAGGACGCCCACGACCCCCTCGGAATCTTCAACCCCGGGGTGATCCTCCCCCGCGACGCGCAGGACCCCTTCGAGGGGTTCGGTGCGGGGCCGGAGTTCGGGGCTTCCGGGCGGGATCCCGCGGCGGGGGAGCCGGCCGAGTCGCGCACGCCGATCGAGCCGCGCACGCCGACCGAGTCGCGCACGCCGATCGAGCCGCGCACGCCGACCGAGTCGCGCGGGCCCA
>JAVVEY010000028.1:0-26665 GCA_032250675.1 Longimicrobiales bacterium
CCGCCGACCGCCTCGCCGCCTGGCTGCTGGCGCGTACCGACGTCGGCGGCCTCTGAGAGGGCCGGCGATGCTCACCCCCTCCACGGTCCTGACCTCCGTCGCCATCCTGGGCGGCGTCGGGGCGACCTTCGGCGCCCTCATCGCGGCCGCGAATCTGCGCTTCCAGGTGGCGGAAGATCCGCGACTCGACGAACTCACCGACCTCCTCCCCGGTGCCAACTGCGGCGCGTGCGGGTACGCCGGATGCCGCGCCTTCGCCGAAGCCGCGCTCGGGGGGATCGTGGCCCCCGCCGGGTGCACCGTGATCAGCGAGGCGGAGCGAGACGACGTGGCGGCGCTCCTGGGCGTGGACCCCGGCGAGGCCGATCGGAGGGTGGCGCGACTCCTCTGCGCCGGGGGATCGGATGTGGCCGCCCGGAAGGCCGAGTACGTCGGGATCGAGAGCTGCGCCGCCGCGGTCGCCGTCGGCGGGGGAGGGAAGGCGTGCGCCTGGGGGTGCATCGGCTTCGCGGATTGCGCGGTCTCGTGCGACTTCGACGCGATCCGCATGAGCGAGAACGACCTCCCGATCGTCGATCCGGCGCTCTGCACCGCCTGCAACGACTGCGTCGAGGCGTGCCCGCTCGACCTCTTCATCCTCCTCCCCCTCGACGCGCCCCTCCTGGTCCAGTGCCGCAACCTCTTCGATGGAGACGCGGCCGAGGCGGTGTGCAGCGTCGCGTGCACGGCGTGCAAGCGGTGCGTACAGGATGCCGCACCCGGGGTGATCCATATGGAGAAGGGGCTCGCGGTGGTGGACTACGCCAGGATCGAACTCGCGAATCCGAAAGCGATCGAGCGGTGCCCCACCGGGGCGATCGTCTGGATCGAGGGGCAGCAGTTTCCCTCGCTCAACCTTCCGGCCGAACACGAGATGATGGCATGAACGCTCCCCGATATCCCGGAATCCCCACGGCGTGCGACGGCAGCGACGCGGTCGTCCACGCCGAGACGCACGCGAGCGAGGCCGCCGGTGCCTACCCGATCACTCCGTCGACGCAGATGGGGGAGGGATGGGCGCTCGCGGTGGCGGCGGGCAAGCGCAACGTCTTCGGTCGACGCCTGATCTTCTTCGAGCCGGAGGGGGAGCACGCGGCGGCCGGGGTGACGGCGGGGATGAGCATGACGGGGCTGCGCGCCACCAACTTCTCGAGCGGGCAGGGGATCGCCTACATGCACGAGTCGCTCTACGCGGCGGCGGGCAAACGGCTCCCCTACGTGCTCAATGTGGCCGCTCGGGCGATGACGAAGCACGCGCTCAACGTCCACGCCGGACACGATGACTACCACGCCGTCGACGACACCGGCTTCTTCCAGCTCTTCGCGAAGAATGTCCAGGAGGCGGCCGACTTCACCCTCATCGCGCACCGGATCGCCGAGCTCTCGCTGACGCCCGGCCTCAGCGCCCAGGACGGATTCCTCACGAGTCACGTCATCGAGGATGTGCTCCTCCCCGAGCCCGAGCTCATCCGCGAGTACCTCGGCGACCCCTCCGACCTCATCGAGGCGCCGACCCCGGCGCAGCGGCTCGTCTTCGGCGAGACGCGGCGCCGCGTACCCGAACTCTTCGACCTCGACTACCCCGCGATGCTCGGGGTCGTCCAGAATCAGGACGCCTACGCGCAGGGGGTGGCCGCGCAGCGTCCCTTCTACTTCGACCATGTCCGCGCGCTGACCGATCAGGCCTTCGCCGAATACGCCGAGCTGACCGGACGGCGGTACGCCCGCACGCAGGGGTATCGGCTGGAGGACGCGGAGTGGGTGCTCGCCGGGATGGGCACCGTCGTTCCGAACGCCGAGGCGGTCGTCGATCATCTCCGCGCCCGCGGCGTTCGCGTCGGCGTCCTCAATCTGACGATGTTCCGCCCCTTCCCCTCCGACCTGATCGCGCACCTCCTGGCCGGAAAGAAGGGGGTCACCGTCCTCGAGCGCGTGGATCAGCCGCTCGCCGTGGATCCGCCGCTGCTTCGCGAGATCCGTTCCGCGATGGGGCAGGCGCTCGAGAATGGTCGCGCGGCCACCTCCGGCCGCCGACGCTTCGGGCTCCCCTCCGCCGAAGGAGGACCCCGTCCCTTCGCCGATCTCCCCCTCCTCGGTCCCGACGACATCCCGGACTTCTGGGCCGCGGGTTTCGGCTTCGGATCACGCGACCTGCAGGGTTCGGACCTCGTCGCCGCGGTCGAGCACATGCAGCGCGGTTCGAGCGGTCGGCGCCACTACTACATCGGCGTCGACTTCATCCGGAAGAACACCCGTCTGCCCAAGCTCCAGCTCTGGCAGGATCAACTCCAGGAGGCGTATCCCGACATCGCCGAGCACGCGCTGCCCCCCTCCGAACACCTCAACCTCCTGCCGAGCGACGCGATCTCGCTCCGGATCCACTCCGTGGGTGGGTGGGGCGCGATCACGATGGGCAAGAATGTCGCGCTGACCGCCTTCGAGCTCTTCGGGATGCATGTGAAGGCGAACCCCAAGTACGGTTCAGAGAAGAAGGGGCAACCGACGACCTTCTACGCCGTGCTGAGCCACGAGGAGGTGCGTCCGAACGCGGAGCTCAAGTACGTCAACGTCGTCCTCTCGCCGGATGCCAACGTCTTCGGGCACTCCAACCCCCTCGCCGGGCTCGCCCCCGGAGGCGTCTTCGTCATCCAGGGCGATCGTTCCCCGGAGGAGGTCTGGCACGGCTTTCCCGAGTACATCCGCCGCGATATCCGGGACCGGGATCTTCAGGTGTATGTGCTCGACGGCTTCGGGATCGCGAATGAGGAAGCGAGCGACGCCGAGCTGCGGTACCGGATGCAGGGCGCCGCCTTCCTCGGAGCCTTCTTCCGGACCAGCCCGCTTCTCGAGCAGGAGGGGATGAGCGAGGCGCGGCTCTTCGAGGGGATCGGAGCGCAGATGCGCCGCAAGTTCGGCTCGAAGGGCGAGCGCGTGGTGGATGACAATGTGCGCGTCATCCGCCGGGGCTTCAACGAGGTGGTGCCGGTGCTCCCGGCCGACTTCGACGAGGCCGACGAGGTCGCCGCGGCGCCCGCCGCGCGCATTCCGTCGCAGATGGATATCCCCGCCGAACCGGGGATCGCCGATCCGGGGCGCTTCTTCGAACAGGTGTGCGCCGTCTGTGCGGTGGGCCAGGATGGTCTCGCCGACCCCTTCACGGCGATCAGCGCGATCCCGGCGGCCACGAGCGCGGTGCGCGACATGACGAGCATCCGCTTCGAGGTCCCCGACTTCGTGGCGGAGCGCTGCACGGGATGCAGCCAGTGCTGGGTGCAGTGTCCCGACGCGGCGATCCCGGGGCTCGTGACGCCGGTCGAGGAGCTGCTGGAACGCGCGGCCGCCCACGCCTCCAACGGGCGATCCACCGATCGCGTGAAGCAGGTGTCGAAGCACATCGCGCGCGAGTCCCGCAAGGTCCTCGAGGCCGCCCCCTTCCGCACCTTCGCCGAGGTGGCCGCGACGGCGTACTCCAATGTGGCCGACCGCCTGGGGTGGGACCCGGAGCGCCGCGCGCAGCTCGACGAGGAGTGGGGCAGAGTCTACGGCGTGCTCGCCGACTTCCCTCTCGCCCGTACCGTCCCCTTCTTCGACGTCCCCGAGCGGAAGGAGAAGGGCTCGGGCGGTCTCCTCTCGATCACGATCAACCCCGAGGCGTGCAAGGGGTGCAACATCTGCGTCGAGGTCTGCCCCGAGGAGGCGCTGGTCACCGTGCGGCAGGACGAGGAGATCGTCGACCGGCTGCGCAGGAACTGGGCGTTCTGGGAGACCCTCCCCGACACCCCGGATCGCTACGTCAACGTCACCGATATCGACGAGGGGATCGGCGTGCTCTCATCGCTCCTCCTCAGGAAGAAGAACTACCGCTCGATGGCCGGCGGCGACGGGGCGTGCATGGGGTGCGGCGAGAAGACCGCCGTGCACCTGGTGGTGAGCACGATCGAGGCGGTGATCCAGCCGCGCGTGCATGCCTTCGTGCGGAAGCTGGACCGCTTGATCCAGGAGCTGGACACCCGGGTCCGGGATCTCGTGGCGAAGCACGCGAGCCCCGAGGAGGCGGCCCGCGGCGCGGCCGTCGTGGAACTCCCCGACGATGCGCGGGCCACTGCCGATCTCATGAATCGGACGCGCGGCGCCCTGCAGGATCTGCGCTGGCGCTACGAGAAGGGACCGAGCGGTCGCGGACGCGCGCCTCTGGGGATCACCAATTCGACCGGGTGCTCGTCGGTGTGGGGGAGCACGTATCCCTACAACCCCTACCCCTTCCCCTGGGTGAACCACCTCTTCCAGGACGCCCCGAGCATCGCGATCGGCGTCTTCGAGGGGCACATGCGGAAGATGGTCGACGGATTCACCCAGGTGCGGCGGGCGGAGGCGCTCGTCGAGGACCGATACGACGCCGAACGGAACGAGGTGGAGTTCGAGGGCCTCGACTGGAGGGGACTCACCGACGAGGAGTTCCGACTCTGCCCGCCGATCCTCACGATCGGTGGGGACGGCGCGATGCTCGATATCGGCTTCCAGAACCTCTCGCGCCTCATGGCGAGCGGAAAACCGATCCGTGTCCTGGTGCTCGACACGCAGGTCTACTCCAACACCGGGGGACAGGCGTGCACCTCGGGCTTCACCGGGCAGGTGGCGGACATGAGCGCGTGGGGGAGCGCGCAGCACGGGAAGGAGGAGGTGCGCAAGGAACTCTCCTGGATCGCGATGGCGCACCGCGGCGTCTTCGTGCACCAGTCCTCGCAGGCGCTGGCGTCGCACCTGATGCAGGGCGTGGTGAAGGGGCTCAATTCACGTCGGCCGGCGATCTTCAACATCTACACGCCGTGTCCGGTGGAGCACGGGTTGCCCGACGAGTGGGCGCCGGAGGCGGCGCGACTCGCGCTCGAAAGCCGAGCCTTCCCCTTCCTCACCTGGGACCCCGACGGCGGCCGCGACGTGGCGGACTGCCTCACCCTCGACGGGAACCCCGCGATCGAGGAGACGTGGCCGGTCTACACCCTCACCTTTCTGGACGAGGAGGGGGCCGAACAGACGGAGGAGCTTCCGCTCACCACTGCGGACTGGGCCTTCACGGAGACGCGCTTCCGCAAGCATTTCCGGGTGCTCGATCGGGACGCGTGGGATGACGACGCCCAGGTGCTCTTCCACGAATTCGTGATGATGTCCCCGGAGGAGCGGGACGGCCGCAGCCCCTTCATCTGGGCGCTCGAGAAGGACAAGCGTCGGTCCCGCGTGGCGGTGTCGAAGGAGATCGTCTTCCTCGCCGAAGAGCGGCTGAGCTTCTGGCATCAGCTTCGCGAGCTGGCGGGGCTGGATGTGCCCGACGAGGTGCGGGAGCGGATGGACGCCGAAGCCGGCGCCCGCTTCGAGGCGCGCGTGGCCGAGCTGCAGGCGGAGTACGAGGCGAAGATGACCCGCCTCCGCGCCGACCTCCCCGCCGCGGTGGCGCGCCGGATGGCGCAGGGACTCCTCGCGCACGGAGGCGGAGGACGCACGGTGGACGATCTCCTCGCCCAGGCCTTCGCTTCGCCCCTCGATCCGGTGACTGCCGACGATGTGGCCGGGTTCGATCTCGGCGGCGCGCCGGGGAGCAACGGCGCGACGGCGTCGGACTCGGCGGTCGCGGTGGCGGAGGCGACGGAGGAAGAGGGAGCCACGAGCGGAGCGGCGTCGGGTTCGGCGACCGATGTCGAGGCGTCCGAAGGGGCACCTCCTCCGGCTTCCGGGGAGGAGGACGACGAACTCGCGCTCGAGCCGTGGATCGACACCGCGCTCTGCACCTCGTGCAACGAGTGCACCCAGATCAACGGCCAGCTCTTCGCCTACAACGAGCAGAAGCAGGCGTACATCCGCGACGCGAAGGCCGGAAGCTTCGCGCAGCTGGTACAGGCGGCCGAGAAGTGCCCCGCCGCGATCATCCACCCCGGCACGCCGCTGAATCCGAAGGAGAAGGATCTGGAGAAGTGGGTGAAGCGTGCCGAACCCTTCAACTGAGTCCCGGGAAACCGGGGAGGACGACGCGTGATCGGACTGCTGGAGGAATGGCTGAGGGGGGGATTCCGGCACGGAATCCATCCCCCGGATCACAAGGAGGCCACGTCGGCCGTCCCGATCCGGCGCATGCCCTTCCCCTCCGAGATCGTGCTCCCGATGCGCCAGCACGCCGGCGCGCCCGCGCGACTCATCGTGCAGCCCGGGCAGCGTGTGGAGCGCGGCGACAAGGTGGGTGAGCCGCAGGGCCACGTCTCGGTGCCGATCCACGCGTCCGCCTCCGGAAGGGTGGCGGCGGTGGAGTGGTGCCCGCACCCGGACGGCTCGCAGGCCGAGGCGGTCCGGATCGAGGTGGATCCGCATTCGGCGCAGATCCCGCGTCCGCGCCTCGTGCCGCGCTGGGAGGACCTCGACGCCGATCAGGTGCGCGCCGCCGTCAAGGAGGCCGGCGTCGTCGGTCTGGGCGGGGCCGCCTTCCCCACGCACGTGAAGCTGCAGCCGCCCGAAGGGGAGCGGGTCGAGACCCTCATCGTGAATGGGGCCGAGTGTGAGCCCTGGCTCACCTCGGATCACCGGGTCATGGTGGAGCACCCGGAGCGGGTCCACTTCGGCATCCGCATCATGATGCAGTGCCTCGGCACGTCGAAGGCGGTGATCGGGGTGGAGCGCAACAAGCCCGACGCGGTGGCCCGCCTCCGCGAGACCCTCCCCGCCGATCTCGACATCGAGGTGATCGCGCTGCGCGTGAAGTATCCCCAGGGGGCGGAGAAGATGCTCATCCGGGCGGTGACGGGGGAGGAGGTTCCTTCGGGGAAGCTCCCGGTCCACGTCGGCACCGTCGTCCAGAACGTCGGATCGATCGCGGCGATCGCCGAGGTCTTCGAGACGGGCTACCCCCTCATCGAGCGGATCGTCACCGTCTCGGGCCCGGGCGTGGTTCGGCCCTCGAACCTCGTCGTCCCGGTGGGAACCAGGCTGCGCGATGTCCTCGCCTTCTGCGGCGGATGCACACCCGACGCGCGCGAGGTGCTCGCCGGAGGCCCGATGATGGGCGCGCCGCAGGCCGACCTCGATGCCCCCGTCCTCAAGGGGACGAGCGGCATCGTCGTCCTGACCGACGCGGAGGCCAAGCCGAGTCGGGTCTACCCGTGCATCGGCTGCGGACACTGCCTCGACGCCTGTCCGGTCTTCCTGAATCCTTCGCTCCTCGGCAAGGAGGCGCAGGCGGGGCGGTACGCCGAGATGGAAGCCCACCACCTCATGGACTGCATGGTGTGCGGGTCGTGCTCGTATGTGTGCCCCTCCAATATCCCGCTCTCGCAGATCTTCGCGCTCGCCAAGGGCGCGCTGCGCCGCGAGGCCGGGCGGCGGCGGGCGGCGGAGAGCGCCGCGGCGGACGGAGGGAAAGCGGCATGACGGAGCGACGCGACGGGCCCCGTGCGGGGCGGGAGGCGGCGGCGGTCGAAGGGGGACGCCTGGCGCTCGTGGCTTCGCCGCACCTCAAATCCCCCGATTCGACGCCCCGCATCATGTGGACGGTGACGATCACCCTCCTCCCTCTCGTGGCGATGTCGACGTGGGTATTCGGAGTGAATGCCCTCCTCGTCATCTCCGCGGCGGTGCTCGGCGCGGTCGGCGCCGAGCGGCTCCTCGGAGCCGGCGGAGCGATTCGCGACGGGTCGGCCGCGCTCACCGGGCTCCTCCTCGGGCTCACCCTCCCGGCATCGCTTCCCCTCTGGATGGCGGTCCTGGGGGGCGGGGTGGGGATCGGATTCGGCAAGCTCCTCTTCGGGGGGCTCGGGCAGAACATCTTCAACCCCGCCCTCGTGGGACGTGCCTTCCTGCAGGCCGCCTTCCCGACCGCGCTCACCACCTGGCCCGATCCGGGGCAGGGGTGGGGGATCTGGACGGGGGATCTCTTCGCTCTCCCCTTCTTCTCCGGAAGGGTGGACGCCGTCACCGGCGCGACGCCGCTCGGCCTCATGAAGTTCGAGGAGGTCTCGACGCCGGTGCGGGACCTCTTCGTCGGCACGACCGCCGGGTCGCTCGGGGAGACCTCGGCGCTCCTGATCGTGATCGGGGGGATCTACCTCGCATACCGCAACTACCTCAACTGGCGTATCCCGGTGAGCATCCTGGCCGTCGTCGCAGGTCTCTCCAGCGCGATTCACGCGATCGATCCGGCCCGCTTTCCGGGTGCGCCCTTCATGCTCTTCTCCGGAGGGCTGATGCTCGGCGCCGTCTACATGGCGACCGATATGGTGACCTCTCCGGTGACGAATTCCGGCGCCTGGATCTACGGCGCGGGGATCGGCGCGCTCGTCGTGCTCATCCGTTTCTGGGGAGGGCTTCCCGAAGGCGTCATGTACGCCATCCTCTTCATGAACGCCTTCGTCCCCTTCATCGACCGCGCCACCCAGCCGCGCGTATTCGGGACGCGACGAGGAGCACCCGCATGAGCACGCGCCTCCCCACCGTCGAGGGCTCCCCGGAAGGCCCGGAGAATGACGGGCCTTCGACCTTCGAAGCGCCGGCGCGGACGGCGTCCCCGCGGCTGGTGGCGACACTCGCCCTGGCGGGAGCCCTCGCGGGGCTGGTGCTGGTGGCCGTCCACCAGTGGACGCAGCCCCGGATCCTCGAACACCAGGCGCGCGTGCTGCAGGAGGCCGTCACCGAGGTGCTGGGCGGGCCGGAATCGACGCACACCTACTTCAGGGTGGAGGGGGCCTGGACCGCGCGGCCCCCGGCCGACGCCGACACCGCCTCGGCCGACCGGGTCTACATCGGATTCGACGCGACCGGTGCGCCGATCGGCGTGGCGCTCGCGGCGGGCGAGCCCGGCTTTCAGGACATCATCCGGATCATCTTCGGCTACGACCCGGGGGCGGGCGTCGTGCTCGGGATGAAGGTCCTCGAGTCCCGCGAGACGCCGGGACTCGGCGACAAGATCGAGAAGGACTCGACCTTCGTTGCGGAGTTCCGTGGTGTGACGACACCCCTGATCGGCGTCAAGGCGGGACGCGCGAGGGGGGACGACGCGGAGGTCCACTTGATCACGGGCGCCACGATCAGCTCGCGCGCGATCATCGATATCATCAACCACCGGCTCGAGGCGAGGGGCGAAGAGGTTCGCGCGCTCTGGCGAAGCGGGATCGCGCCCCCGCCCACGGTGCCCGCCGACCCGGGAGGCGAGCGATGAGCCCGCGCGTGACGACGCCCTCGGAGGACTTCCTCCGCGGCGTGTGGCAGGAGAACCCCGTCCTCGTACAGCTCCTCGGCCTCTGTCCCGCGCTCGCGGTGACGAATACGGTGGCCAACAGCCTGGCGATGGGGATCGCGACCTTCTTCGTCCTCACCGGCTCGAGTCTCCTCGTCTCGCTGCTCAAGTCGTGGATTCCACGTGAGGTACGGATCAGCGCCTACATCCTGATCATCGCGACCTTCGTCACGATGGCCGACATGATCCTGGCCGCGGTCGTTCCCGAGATCCACAAGGCGCTCGGCGCCTTCATCGCCCTCATCGTGGTCAACTGCATGATCCTCGGGCGTCAGGAAGCCTTCGCCTCGAAGCGTCCCGTGGGGCGGGCGCTCCTCGACGCGGTCGGCACGGGAGCGGGGTTCATCCTCGCACTCCTGATGATCGGCACGGTGCGCGAGGTGCTCGGCTACGGCTCGTTTCTGGGCGTGCCCCTCTTCGGAGAGACGTTCGAACCGTGGATCATCATGATCCTGCCGCCGGGGGGATTCTTCACCCTGGGCCTCCTCCTCCTGGCCTTCGCGGCGTGGGAGGAGCGGAAGGTGGAGCGGGTGCATCCGCGTCACTGGCCACACGGCGTGACGGTGACGGTCGAGACGGGAGGCGACGCGCATGGGTGAGCTCATCTGGATCTTCGTCTCGGCGATGCTCGTCAACAACTTCACCCTCGTCCTCTTCCTGGGGCTCTGTCCCTTCCTGGGGGTGTCGGCCAAGGTGGGGACCGCGGTGCGGATGGGCGGCGCCAATCTCTTCGTCCTGGTGATCACCTCGCTCACCGCCTCCTTCCTCAACGCCTGGGTGCTTCCGCATGCACCCTATCTGCGCCTCATCTCGTTCATCGTGGTGATCGCCTCGCTCGTGCAGATCGTCGAGATGGCGATCCGCAAGCTCAGCCCGACGCTCTTCCGCGAGTTGGGGATCTTCCTCCCGCTGATCACCACGAACTGCGCAATCCTCGGGCTGGCGATCTTCCAGACGAACCGCGGCTACGGGGCGCTGGAGGGGCTCTCTTTCGCGCTCGGGGCGGGCGCCGGGCTCACCCTGGCGCTGATCCTGATGGCGTCGATCCGCGAGCGCGTCGAGTTGTCCGATGTGCCCGCCGTGGCTCGCAACATGGGGCTCGTGCTCGTCCTGGCAGGCACGCTTTCGCTGGCCTTCATGGGGTTCGCCGGACTCTTCACCACCTAGGAGACGCACGCCGATGAATACGGGTCTTTGGATCGGGATCGCGGGGATGGCCGTCTTCTTCGCGCTGGTCGGGGTACTCCCCCTCGCGCATCGGTCGTGTGGCGAGTGCGGGGGCGACTGCTCCGGCTGTACGCTGGACGAGGGTCAGGATCCGGACGATCCTCGGCGCCCGGGTCCGCGTGAGACTTCCGCAACGGAGAATCAATGATGTTCGACCCCGGAATGGATCGCCGAAGCTTTCTGACACTGGGGGCAGGCGCCCTCGCCGTGGCGCTCGCTCCGCCTCTGCTGCGCGCGCGCGAGCGCCTCGTGCGTCGAACCTTCCCGATGATGGGGACGGTCGGAGAGATCGCGATCCCCGCGCGGCACGAGGCGTCGACGCGGGTGGCGGTCAACGCGGCGATCGGCGAGCTCCAGCGGGTCGAGCACCTGATGAGCCGCTTCCGCGCCGACTCCGACATCGGTCGGGTCAACGCCGCCGCTCCGGGTCAGGCGGTGCCGGTGTCGCCCGAGACGGCCGAGGTGATCCGGGACGCTCTTGCGTGGGCCGAGGAGACCGGGGGCGTCTTCGACCCGTGCCTCGCCCGACTCTCGGAGCTGTGGGACCCCACGCAGGTGGACGCGCCTCCCGCGGAGGTCGATCTGGCGCCGTACCGCTCGCAGTCGCTCTGGAGAGCCGTCGAGGTCGATGGGGATCCGACGGCGCCACGCGTGCGACGACACCGCGCCGTGGCGGCGCTCGATCTCGGGGGGATCGCCAAGGGATACGGCGTCGACCGTGCCGTGGCCGTCCTCAACGGCTTCGGGGTCACGCGCGGACTCGTCAATCTGGGGGGTGACCTCATGGCGCTCGGCGTGGCCGAGGGCGGCCATCCGTGGCGTATCGGAGTTCGTGACCCGCTCCGCCCCGATCAGGTGATCGCCACACTCGAGGGGGTCGACGCCGCGATCGCGACGTCGGGGGACTACCTCCGCTACTTCGAGTACGGCGGGCGCCGCTACCACCACCTCCTCGATCCGGTGACCGGGAGCCCGAGGACCGCCTCGATGCACACCGTGACGGTACGCGCGTCGAGCGTGTGCACGGCGGACGCGGCCGCCACCGCGGCGTTCGGGGTGTCCCCCGCACCGGATTCGTATCGACCCTTCCTGCGGTCCGACGTCCGGATCGTGCACCGCGGCTGAGCCGCAAGGAGTCTTCCATGGCCCTCGACACACACCTCGCCTACTGCTCCGGATGCGACCGCAAGGTTCGGGTGATCGTCGATCCCCGGGTCGCCGCGGAGGGGCGTGAACCCGGCCCGGAGCACCTCATCTGTCTGGAGCATGGGGACACCTGTACCGGGGACCTCTGCCCCCTCTTCAATGTGCCTTCGGAGGAGATGAAGGCACGGTATGCCGACCTACTCGCACGGGCGCGCGGGCGCTCGGGAGGTGCATGAGATGGAGATCTCCACCGTCTACTGCCCGGGCTGCAACCACAAGGTGCGGCTCACGATCACACCCGACCACCGCACCGGGCACGCGAATCTCCCCGACGGGGGCGAGGTCGTCTGCCTCGACTTCGGAGAGGGATGCAGCGAGGGCGCCTGCCCCCTGACCGGTCGTCCCGGCCTCGTGATGGGTGTGCGCCTGGTGCGGAGTCACCTCCCGCACGAGGGACGACTTCTCGTGGCGCGCTGCGACGCGTGCGGGGAGGTGGCCGAGATGGAGGTGCTCGACGCCACGCACGCCGTCTGCTCACTCTGTGAGAACACCAACGAGTACGTCATCGTGCCGGTGGACGAGACGCACGCCATCACCGTCACGCGGAGGTAGCTCCGGGGGGTTCGGTCGCGCGATCCCCGATCGCTCCGGGAACATTCCAGAGGCCGAAAACTGTTTTACTCCATAGCGATCTTGATACCTTTGGTCGTCGCCGCCGGGAGCCCCTGGTTGATTCTCGTTCTCGGAGGTACCAAGTACGGAGCGGCGTGGCCCCTGAGGGCCGTGCTGGCGGTGTCCTTTGTTTTTTACGGGTTGTCGGAGTATCAACGTGCGGTCATCACGATGACGGGTTCACACGACGCGCCGGTACGGCTGGAGGCCGTGACCGGTCTGATCGGGGTCATGACGGCCGCGACACGGATCACCCCGGCCCGCCTCGACGAGGCGCCGGAGCGATGACGCTCGTCGCATCTCCTTCGGCGATCGTCGCCCGGCGCGCTGTCATCGTGGCCCGGAACGCTTCGGCTCGCGAGCGCCTCTGGGGGATGACCCTCGTGGAACGCCTTCTTCGCCAGCTCTCCGAGGTCGGCGTCTCTCACGCCGTCGTGCTCCATCCGGCGGCGTGGGGGACGGAGCCGTCTCTCCTCCGCGCCGACTTCGCCGATTGGACCGAGATCGAGGTGGAGCTTCGCCCGGTCGAAGGCGAGGGGGAGCTCGATGCCGTGGCTGCGGCACTCGATCCGGAGGGCTGTCCCACGATCGTGCTCGACGCCCACATCGTGATCGACACCCGGATCCTTCGGCATCTCGCGACCTCGGAGGAGGCGGTGCGCTTCGTGGAGGAGGACCTCCCGGCGGATTCGGCGCTCGTGATGGCCGTCACCCCCGATCTGTGGGAGGTACGCCACGATGCGTCGACCGGTCCGAAGACCCTCTCGGCGGAGGACCTCGACGCCTACCTCCAGAAGACGCGCAAGCATGTCCGCCCCTCGGTGCTGGCGGTGCACGGTGCCCGGGATCTGCACCGCGCCGCGCGGGAGACCTTCGGCGCGGTCTACAAGGGCGCGACCGACTTCATCACGAAGTGGGTCTTCTACCATCCGGCGAGGTGGATCGTCGGGTGGGTCAGCCCCACGGCGATCACCCCGAATCAGATCACCGCCCTCAGCATGGTGATCTCCTTCGGCGCGATCGTCCCCTTCTTCATGGGGGAGTATCGGCTCGCGGTCGTGATGGGCCTCGTGATGGCGCTCCTCGACACGGTCGACGGAAAGCTCGCGCGCACGACTTTGCGGACGAGCACCTCCGGCGACCTCCTCGACCACGTGTCGGACACGGCCTACCTTCTCCTCTGGTACGTGGGCCTCGGGTGGTCGCTCACGGGAGGACGCCTCTTCGATCTCTCCGACCCCTCGGCCCGCGCGCACGCCGTGCTTCTCCTCGCCTTCGTGGCCGACAAGATCCTGACCGGCCTCTACAAGCGGATCCACGGCTTCGAACTGCACGACTATACGCGGATCGACTATGTGGCACGTATCTTCATCGCGCGAAGGAACCCCTTTCTGGTCGGGATGATCATCGCACTGGCGCTGGGACGGCCCGCGCTGGGGCTGCAGATCATCGCCGCCTGGTACGTCGCGACCTTCGCCTTTCATCTGAGTCGCTTCATCTATCTCCCCCTTGCGGGGGTACCGCATCAGTCGCAGAACGCCTGACGTGGCATCTACGAGCCGGGTGAGAACCTTCGGCTTTCACGAATGGGAATTGGAATGAAACCTCGTATCATCATCCTCGCCGCCGGCCAGGGCACGCGCCTCGGCTCGGTCACCGACCACCAGCCCAAGTGCCTCGTGGACCTCGGAGGCACCTCGATCCTCGCGCACCAGCTCGACAACTGTGAAGCGGCCGAGCTCGACGAAGCCGTCGTCGTGACCGGTTCATTCGCCTCCGATGTGGATGACGAAATCGATCGCTGGCGTACCTCCGCACCGCGTCGGCTCGCCGTACGGTCGCTCTACAACCCCTTCTTCGATGTCGCCAACAACATGATCTCCCTCTGGGCCGCGAGGGGGGAGATGGATCGGGATTTCATCACGATCAACGGCGACAACGTCTTTGACTGGCGGATTCTCGAAGCACTTGTCCGCCACGAGGGAGGGCCGATCACCGTCACGATCGACACGAAGGAAGGGTACGACGAGGACGACATGAAGATCGTGCTCCGCGACGGGCGGATCCGGGCGATGAACAAGGAGATCCCCCTCGCCGAAGCGAATGGCGAGTCGATCGGGATCATGCGCTTCACCGGCGCGGGTCGCGCCCTCCTCAGCGAAGAGCTCGAGGCGATGGCGCGACTCGAGACGTACGCCAGGGAGTGGTATGTCCAGGCGATCGAGCGGATCGCGATCCGGGGCGACCACGTCGATGTCATGCCGGTCGGAGCGTTCCGCTGGGCGGAGGTCGACTTCCCCGAGGATCTGGACGTGGCCCGGGCACGGTTCGCCGAGCTCGCGGGGGTCGTGCGTCATGCGTGATCCGGGGGTTGGACGTTTTCCGGAGTTCGCCGGGCACGGGGCGGGAGCGTAGATCGAGATGTCGTTCGTTGCCGTGGTGCAGATTCCCGACCGCGTCGAAGCGGAGAACCCCGCCTTCTTCCGGGTGGCGGGGGTGCCTCTCCTCACGCGCCTGATCGCAGGCGCGCACGCGGCCGGGGCCGAGACGATCTTCGTGACGGGCACCGGGATCGACCGCGCCCGGGAGCGGGTGGGCGCCGATCCACGCGTGCGCAAGGCGCCGGTCCGGTGGGACGCCCGACCTTCCGAGCGTGCCGAAGACCGCGCGACGGTGATCGAGGCGCCCGCCAACCTCGTGGTCGGAACTCCGGTGTGGCGCCTCCTCGCCGAGGCGGCCGATCCGGACGGAGTGCCGGTCGAGGTGCCGGGCGCGCCGGGGATGCGGAGCCGGGGAGTGGGACTCCCGTGTCCGCTCTGGCACGACGCTCCCCCGAGTGGGGCCTGGGTCGCCCGAGTCGATACCCGTGAGGATGTCCCCGCCGCCAAGCGCGCGATCTTCGCGCACGTCACGAAGGCGACCTCGGGGCCGATCTCGCGGCGCGTCAACTCGCTCCTCTCGATCCCGGTGTCGAGGGTGCTCTGCGAGTGGGGGGTGACCCCCAATCAGATGACGATCTTCACCACGCTGCTCGGTCTCCTGAGCGCCTGGTTCTTCGCCCGCGGCACCGTCGTGGACCTCGCGATCGGCGGCACCCTCTTTCAGACGTGTGCCGCCCTCGATCGGGTGGATGGTGAACTCGCCCGGAGCACCTTCAAGGCCTCCGAGAAGGGGGCATGGATCGACACGATCGGGGACAATCTGGTCTACCTCGCCGTCATGATCGGCCTGAATGTGGGGTACTTCCGCTTCGCCGTCGACCGTGGATGGTCGAGCCGGACATGGATCCCCGAGCTCGGACTGGGGACGCTCGCCCTCCTCATCGCCCTGATCGGAGGAATGGGGTGGTATCTGCGGAGCACGAGGCAGCAGGGGACGATGACCGCCGTGCAGCACGACGTGGCCGATCGCCTCGAGGACGTCAAGGTGGGCACGATCTATCGGGCGCTGTCAGCCCTCCGCATCCTCGGAAAACGCGATTCCTTCTCCTTCATCGCCTGGCTCGTCACCCTCCTCCCGCTCCTGACCGGCGACCCCTTCGGGATCCACCTCCTCGTCGCCTTCGGCAACGGGCTCGTCGTGCTGACCACCTTCTACTACGTCTGGGGCATGATCAAGATCGCGCGTCTCCCGGAGGCGTCGGTGCCGGGTGGGTCAGGTGCCGCGCACGGGTCCGCGGCTTCCTGAGGCGCACCCTCCGCCCGGATCTCACACCGCTTCCGCGATCTCCCGCGCCACCCCGGGGGTGAGCGCGACCCCCATCCCCCCGAAGCCGGCGACCGCCTCGGTGCGTGAGTCGAGTACGTCGCGCGGCGATCCGCCGAGGTGACGCCCGCCCCGGAACCCCATGATTCCCGCCCAGTGGTGTGCCACGGCGAAGTCGTCGTGCCCGATCACCCGCGCGGCGACCTCGGTGAGGTACGCGCGCACCTCTTCGGTGGGCTCGAGGTCGGTCGGCCCGTTCTCGTGCGCGAAGCGGTGGCGTCCCCCTCCGATGAGGAGTCGATCCCCGACGAAGCGGAAGTAGTCGTAGCCGGCGTTCAGATACCCGAGCGCCCGTGTGGTCGGGCTCTCCACCGGTGTGGTGACGACGATCTGACCTCGTCCGGGGCGCACCTCGGTATCCTCGTGGAGGTGGTGGGTGAAGGCGTTGATGCAGAGGAAGGCATGCCCGCAGGCGACTTCACGTGGGCCCGCCGGGGTGTCGAGGAGGGCGACCCCCCCCGCCACCCTCCGCGCCGTGACGCCGTGGGCGAAGGAGGCGTGCGTGGCGTCGGCGAGACGGCGCAGGAGCTGAACCGGATCGAGTGCGCCATCTACCGCGTTGAAGATCACCTCGCGCGTCTCGCGCCCGAGTCGCGCCTCTCGCACCCCGTAGACCTCCCTCCCCGCGGCATCGTTCAACGCCTCGCCGAGCGCTCGCTTCGCCCCATCCGGAGGGTCCCAGTCGAGCGAGCCGCACGCCTCGGTCGCGAGATCGGGGAACTCGCGCCGTACGATCTCGATCCCCTCCAACCGACGGAGGAAGGTGTCGACGACCGCCTCCTCTCCGACCGCCTCGAGATCGGCGAGCATCTCCGACACCTGGCCGCACGTCAGGAATCCCGCGTTGCGGCTGCTCGCGCCGTAGGTGAAGCGATCGCGCTCGACCACGAGCACGCTCGGCGGGGCGGGGCGCTTCGAGAGGAAGTACGCCAGCCACCGGCCCATGAAGCCGGCGCCGACGATGAGGACGTCGGTGCGGGTCGGGAGGTCGACCGCGGGTGGGGGTGGCGCGGGCAGATTCCGCTCCCACCAGCTCGGATGGCGTGCTTCCGGGGCGCCGGCGGCGGCGCGATGCACTCCTTCGGCGGTGTGGGGCGCACCGGCTGCGGTGCGGGACACACCCTTGGCGTTGCGGGCTTCACCCCGAGGTCCGGGGCTCACCGCCCGCCCCCCTCCAGCACATCGGGCGTGACGTCCGCGATCGCGGTGCACCCGGTCAACTGCATCGTCGTCTTCAGCTCGGCGTGGAAGGTCTCGAGGAGGGCGCGGAGCCCGGGTGCCCCCCGCGCCGCCATCGCCCAGATCCAGGGGCGCCCGATCAGCACCGCCTTCGCCCCGAGCGCCAGCGCGCGCAGCACGTCCTGGCCGCTTCGCACCCCGCTGTCGAGGAGCACGTCGAGCCGCTCGCCGGCCGCATCGACCACGCGCGGCAGCATGCGGATCGCCGAGGAGACGCCGTCGAGCTGACGCCCCCCGTGGTTCGACACGATCACCGCGTCGGCGCCCGCGTCCGCCGCCGCGACCGCGTCCTCGGGGGTGAGCACCCCCTTCACCACGATCGGCCCCGCCCAGATCTCGCGCAACCACGCGATCTCGTCCCACGTCACGCTCGGGTCGAACTGCGCATTGACCCACCCGCGGAAGTCCTCGGGCGAGGAGGCGTCGGGCACGTAGTCGATCAGATTGCCGAAGAGGTGCGGGCGGCCCCGCACCCCCACATCCCACGCCCAGCGGGGATGACCGAGGATCTCACCCCACCGGCCGCGCAGCCTCCCCCACGCACTCGTGCCTCCCGAGAGGCCGTTGCGCACGTCGCGATAGCGCGCACCCACGACGGCGAGGTCGACGGTGAGCACGAGCGTCCGGCACCCCGCGGCCGCGGCGCGTCCCACCAGCTCCTTCACATGCCCGCGGTCGCGCATCATGTAGAGCTGGAACCAGAAGGGGCGCCGCGCGGCGCGCGCCACCTCCTCCACCGAGCAGATCCCCACCGTCGAGAGGCAGAAGGGGAGGCCGAGCGCGTCGGCCACGCGCACCGCCTGCGCTTCCGCGCGGCGGCGCATCATCCCCGCCATCCCGACGGGCGCGAGGGCGAGCGGCATCGCCCAGCGCTCCCCGAGCACCTCGACCTCCGTGTCGATCGCCGAGACATCGCGCATCACGCGCTGCCGGAGCTCGAGCGCCCGGAGGTCGTCGACGTTCGCGGCCATCGTCACCTCGTCGTAGGCGCCGCCCGCGATGTAGTCGTAGAGGAAGCGGGGGAGGCGCCGCTCGGCGAGGCGGCGGTAGTCGTCGGTGGAGGCGGGAGCGAGTCGGAGCGTGCCCATGGGTGGGGATCGGGTCGGAGGCTCGCGTCGGGGAGGGGGCGGCACCCGACGCGCTATTCCCGCGCCGCGTCCCCGCTCTCCGGGGTCTGCACGGCGATGTAGCTGAAGTTGAAGCACATCTCGTCGCCCGACCCGTAGCCCCCGAAGACGGTGGCCTCGGTGGTGTTCTCGAAGGTACACCGCACCGCCAGACGCACCTGGTCGAGCGCCTCGCGCGAGAAGATCTTCGGGGCCGTGAAGGTGAAGTCGCGCTGCCAGCGCAGGTCCCAGCGCGGGACCTCGAGGAGCGTCTCGACGCGGCCGGACGGGTGGCGCAGGGTGACCTCGCCGGAGTGTCCCATCGCGTGCATGTGGAGGTTCGCGGAATGCACCTCGAGGCCGCTCACCTCGTCCGCGCTCACACCGGTGAGCCGCGCGATGTAGTTGAGGAGGCTGCCGAGCGTCGAGCCGTATTCGTACGTGCGCATCTCTCCCTCGGGGATGACCATCGTGCCATTCCGGACACCGGCGAGCCACGGATTGAACGTCTGCGAGAGGTGCATCGCGGGGCGTTCCACCGCGGGCGCGGTCATGAAGTCGATCGCGGTGCCCACGTCCCTCTCACCCGGAGCGGTTTCCGCGTAGTAGTGCATCTGGACCACGAGTCCCGACCCCGGCTTCATGCGGATCCCGGTGCCTTCGGGGAAGACGTGGCCATCCATCCCCGGCGCCCAGTGCGCGAGCCACCAGTTGGCCCGGGCGAGTTCGAGCACCCCGTCGGGATAGCGCTCCTCGTATTCGGCACGGCGTTCCGGCTCCACGAGTCGATCGGGGAGCGCGCCCCCGAAACAGGTGTAGCCGGGTCCCTCGTCGATCGTCTCGATCTCGCGGTAGCGGCTCCACATCTCCGGCTCCACCGCGTAGACGACGGTGTGGTGGGCGACATTCCTGTTGCCCGGGCGCGCCCGGAAGCCCGTCATGAAGGTCTCGGTGTTCTCGTTCCAGTCGACGAGGAAGCACCGATAGTCGTCGCTGCTCTCCTGGTCGGGGAGGTAGCCTCCCTCGCCGAGCACGTCGAGCGAGACGTCGCCCTCGAAGCGCGGATGATGGAGCTGCGCAGAGAGGGGCGGCGGGGTCGGATCGGGCCGCGCATCCCCCTTCGGATAGCCGGCCTCCGCCCACCGCCGGATCATCGCGATCGTTTTGTCGTCCAGCGAGACGTCTCCGACGTACTCCTGGTGACCGGGCGCTGCGATGAATGGGGGCATGCGGCGCGCGTCGACCGCGCGGGCGATGCGGCGCGCGCGCTCGTACGTCCGTTCGGCACTCTCCATCGACCACGCCACCCCCGCCTCGGAGTGGCACCCCATGCAGGTGTCGACGAGCACGGGGCGCACATCCTCGTAGTAGGTCTGCGCCCGGAGAGAGCCGGGGAGCGCGTGGAGGGCGAGGGCGGCGAGCGCGAGATGAAGAGGGATCCGCATTGTATCGTGGAGATCGCGTGGGTGGGACGAATTCGTCTGCGGGAGAGAACCTATCCTGCCCGGGCCGTGCGGGCCAAGCCGGGGTGCGGCACGCGGGGAGGCCGCTGCGGCACACCCACCCGGGGGGACGGTGGGGAACCGAAGGGGAGGATCCCCCTCTGGCGCACACGGGCGACTTGTCGCGCCCGATCGGCCGCCGTATGCTACGCGGATGCGCGTCTGCCGCGCGCATCGGTGTCGCCGCATGGCATTCACCCACTTCGCCGGAGCCCCGATGACGATCCGCATCCTCGCGGCCTGCCCGGAGGGCCGCAACCGCGGGACCGCTGGGCTGCTCATGCCCCTCGTCCTCCTCGTCCTCTTCGTCGCGCCCGCCGAGGGCCAGCGCGTCTTCTCCGGCAACGACTCCTGTACGTGGGAGGCGTGCGCGCTTCGCGTGGAAGACCGCTTCTTCGGGGCGCCCCGGATCCTTCAGGGTGCCGAGGGACGGCGAGTTGCAACGACCGGTGGGCTCTTCCCCCCGAGACTCCCGCTCTTCGCGGAACGTTCGGACACCGCCGCGGTGCTCTACGCCCGCTCCCGCGTCGCGCAGCGGCGGAGCAGCATCCTCGACCTGATCGGCGGCATCGTGATCCTCGTGGCCGGGTCGGTGGCGGCGGACGACGGGGACTTCGACGAGGCGACCGGAGTGACCTTCCTCGCCGGAATCGGATTGACGACCGGGGGTAGCTTCTTCGAGTCGCGAGGACGCGACTACCTCTCGCAGGCCGTCTGGTGGTACAACGGCACCCTTCCCGGTCGGCCCGTCGACGGACGACAGGACTCGCGCTGAGGCGGGAAGGACGATGGGATACGGCGCAGGGGTGTGGAGAGCGGGGGCGAGTGCCGTCGCGGTGGGCATCGGTTGGGTCGGGGGGGTCATCGGGCTTGCCGCGCTCCCCCTCGCGACGGCGGCGCAGTCGTCGCCGTCTCGCCTCGCTCACCCGGATCGGGCGACGGACGTCCTCGTGGTTTCCCGCCCCCCCGACCTCCCCCGACTCCACCACACGCACCTCAACACCCTCGACGCCGACGCCGCACTCGACACCTACATCGAGATCTGGCCCGAGGGACGCCGGGGGGAGGTCGCGGGGTTCCCCGCCTTCGTGGCCGCGGTGCCGGCGCTCTTCACCGAGGTGTCCGAGCCGTCGGCGGGTGCCTGGGATCCGCAGCGCCACCGCGCCTATCCGCAGAGTCCCTTCTGGCACATCGGCGCCTTCGATGACACGACCGGACGCTTCGAGGCGCTCGAGGCGCGCGGTCACACCGTGCTCCGGCTGGCACGCCACGCGGACGACGCCGAGGGGGTGCTCCGGTCGGGGCTCGCGGGTGACGAACCGCGCCCCGGCGGATTCGGCTACCTCGTCGGTCCGGATGGCGCGCTCGTCGAGATCACCGGCGGGCCGCGTACCGAGCCCGCCTTCGCGCACGTGCACCTCTTCGGGGAAGCGCCGCGCTGCGCCGCCAACTGGTACGCCGAGGTCCTCGGCTTTACCCTGCCGGACCGCCGTGACCCCGAGACGGGGGAGCGCACCCCGCGCGAGCGCTACGAACCCTGCGAGGACGCGCGCGCCGCACCGACGTGGCCCTCGCTCGAGCCCGCAGGCACGATCCGCGGACCGACCGCGACGATCCGACACGCGAGCGGCACGATCTCGATCTATCCGCGGCAGTGCCTCGGGGAGCACTGCGAGGTCGACGAGCCGCTCGTCCCCTCGCGCGGCCAGGTGCTCGACCACATCGCCTTCGAGGTCGAGGACCTCGGCGCGTGGATCCGGTGGCTCGAGAGTCGGGGGGTCGTCGTTCTGGAGCCGCGCCGTCCCTTCGGACCGGCGGACACGAACACGACCGATGCCCCGGACTCGGTGATGATCGAGGGGCCCGACGGGCTTGTGATCGAGTTGGTGCAGGGGGCCTGATCCTCCGGGGATCCGGATCGCGGAACCCTCTCCATCGCTCCGCTCAGGACCCCGCGACCCGCACCAGCCACCCCACGCTCAGCCCGATGTAGGTGCCGATCGCGTACCCCAGGAGCCCCACGATCACCCCGGGTAGCAGGAGCGCTCTCCACTCCCGTGAGACCGCGACGGCGAGGGCGCTCGAAGGCCCGCCGATCGCGGCCTGGGAGGCGACCGAGAGGGTCGCCACATCCAGCTTCAGGAGCCGGCCCAGCCCGTAGACGACGATCCCGTGGGTCACGACCACGAGCGCCACGAAGAGGAAGACCGCCGGCCCGACCTCCACGATCTCGCTGAAGCGGCTGAAGATTCCGATGACGACGAAGAAGAGGTGGAGCGCCAGATTCCCGAGCTGGAAGGCACCCCGGCCGTGCCGCATCGGGGTGAGATGTCCCACCAGGAGCGCGAAGGTCGTGAGCCAGAGGATGGCGGGCACGCTCGGGAGCCCCAGCCCGATCCAGAACCCCGCGAACCACTCGGCGAGCACCACCAGTCCCAGCCCCACCGCCATCAGGATCGAGAGGTCGAGGGTGGAGAGCGGTTCGCGGTGGAAGAAGGGGTGTTCGGCGTCGACGGCCGCCTCTTCCGCGGAGACGGTCGGGATCGGCGTGGGGTAGAACCGCCCCAGCCAGATCGGAAGGGTCAGCGTCGCCGCCAGCCAGGCGGCGGTCATCACGTTGTCGGCGGCGACCGTCCCGGCGAGGATCTCCTCCGAGAGGTCCACCGCGGAAGCCACCGCGACGAAGTTGAGTGAGCCCCCCGAGAAGGTCCCCGTCAGCGTCGCCGAGAGCCGCCACGCCTGGTCTCCGAAGGTGGTGGAGAAGAGGAGACCGCCCACGGAGGCTCCCAGCGCCGTCCCCAGGAGCGCGACCCCGAATGCGGTGAGCATCCGCGGTCCGGCCTTCTTCAGATCGGAGAGGTTCACCGCCAGGAGAAGCCAGGCGATGGCGAGCATCGTGACCGGGCCGGTGACCGCGGAGTAGATCGGGGCGGAGGCGGGGACGATCCCGGTGTTGGAGAGGGTCGCTCCGAAGACGATGGCCAGGAGCGACGCCCCGACCTTCGAGAGGAGGGTGAAGCGCCGGTCGAGCCAGAAGGCCAGCGCGGTGACCCCGACGATGAGGGCGGCGAGGAGGAGTGTGGAGTCGATCACGAGGCCGCTCCCGCCTCACCCGCCCGACATCAGCCTCACCACCTGCGTCAGCAGGAAGGTCACCGTGAAGCCCATCGCGAGGGGGAGGAAGGTCGCCACCCCGGTCCACTTCCAGCTCCCCGTCTCCCTGTGGATCGTGTAGATCGTGGTGGAGCAGGGGTTATGGAGGAGGCTGAAGATCATGACGTTGGCGGCGGTGAGGAGCGTCCACCCCGCGGTACGGAGCACCATCTCGATATCGACGCCGTCCTCGAACATGACGCCCGCGCCCTCGCCCAGCCCCTGGAGCTCGGGGGTCACGAGGACGGTCAGCATGAGGATCGTGGGGATGACGATCTCGTTGGCGGGGATCGCGACGATGTAGGCGACGAGGATGACGCCGTTGAGTCCGATGAGCGCCCCGACGGGTCCGAGCATCTCGACGGCGTGCGCGGCGATCGACTGATCGCCGATCGCGATATTCGAGGTGAGCCAGATCACGGCGCCGGCCGGGATCGCGAAGACGACGGCGCGCCAGAGCACGATGAGGGTGCGGTCGATGAGCGAGGTGTAGAGCGTCTGGAGCACCCGGGGCGGGCGGTAGGGCGGCAGCTCGAGGCTGAAGGTGCTCGCCTCGCCCTTGAGCACGGTGCGCGAGAGCCCCCAGCTCGTGACGAACATCATCACCATCCCGAGGATCGCGACGGCGACGACGGCGCTCGCCGCGACGAGCCCCGCCGTGCCCGCCGGCGCGAGCGCTCCGATGAAGATGCTCGCCAGGAGGATCTGCGTGGGCCAGCGCCCGTTGCAGAGGCTGAAGTTGTTCGTGATGATCGCGATCAGCCGCTCGCGCGGCGAGTCGATCACGCGCGTGGCCACCACACCCGCGGCGTTGCACCCGAACCCCATCGTCATCGAGAGCGCCTGCTTGCCGTGCGCCCCGACGCGACGGAAGAGCCCGTCGAGGTTGAAGGCGACGCGCGGGAGATACCCGAAGTCCTCGAGGAGGGTGAAGATCGGGAAGAAGATCGCCATCGGGGGGAGCATCACGCTGATGACCCAGGCGGTGGCGAGATAGACCCCGTCGAAGAGGAATCCCGAGATCCACCACGGCATCCCCACGCTCGTGCCCAGGGAGTGGAGCATGGGGTGGAGGGTGTCGATGAGGAGGGTGGCGAGCATCGAACTCGGCACGTTCGCCCCCGCGATCGTGAGCCAGAAGACCACGGTCAGGATCGCGAGCATGACGGGGAAGCCCGTCCACTTCGAGGTGAGGAGGCGGTCGAGCGTGCGGTCGAAGCTCGAGCGGACCCGGGCGGCGGGGGTCGAGGTCGCCGCCTTCGCGATGCGTTCCGCGACCTGGAAGGTGGCCGCCACCATCGTGTCGTGCACATCCTCGGAGAGGGTCCATCGGAGCTCCGAGGCGAGGTCGAGCACCCGCGCGCGGGCCGCTTCCTCGGCGACCGCGGTCGAGGGGTCGGCCACCGCGAGGCCGGCACGCGCGAGGCCGGCTTCCGGTAGGGCGCCGCCGGGGTGCGTCCCGCCGTCTCTCGCGTCAGCGGCGGGCATGCCACCGTGAGCGCGCGCGGAGCCGCCGCTCCGCTCTCCATGCATCCGGCGCCCCGTGATCGGCGGAGGCGCGGCGTCCACCCGAAGCTGCCCGATCTCGCCCGAGCGCACCGCTTCTTCCACGCGCGCGTCGGCGTTGAGCAGCCGCAGCGCGACCCAGCGGGGGTTGGGGAGAGCGGGGAAGGCCTCGGTGATCACGGGGCGGAGCCGCGCGACCGCGGCTTCGACATCGGGCGCGTACTCGTCCACCGTGACCGGATCCGTTGTGCGCGCGCCCGTGCCGACGTCGTGGATCGCCTTCAGCAGCTTCTGCATCCCCTCGCCGTGCCGCGCGACCGTCGGCACCACCGGCACGCCGAGCTCGGACTCGAGCTTCTCGACATCGATCGCGACCCCGTGGCGGCGCGCCTCGTCCATCAGGTTCAGGCAGACCACCACGCGGTCGGTGATCGCGAGCGTCTGGAGGAGGAGGTTGAGGTTGCGCTCGAGACGCGACGCGTCGATCACGACGACGGTGACGTCGGGGCGGCCGAAGAGGAGGAAGTCGCGCGCGACCTCCTCATCCACCGTGCTCGCCTGGAGCGAGTATGTGCCCGGGAGGTCGACCACCTTGATCCGCTCACCCTCGTAGGCGAAGGCGCCCTCGGCCCGTACCACGGTCTTGCCCGGCCAGTTGCCGGTGTGCTGCCGGAGACCGGTCAAGGCGTTGAAGACGGTGCTCTTGCCGGTGTTGGGGTTGCCGGCGAGCGCGACGAGGATGTCCCAGCGTTCGGGGGAGAGTCCGAGCCGCACGAGGTTCTGTTCGCGGTGGGGCGCGGTGCCGCGCTTCAGGATGTCGGGCGTCATGCGGCGGCTCCGTCGTCGGCGACCGGCGCGGCCGCCGCGTCCGCACCGGTCCGTTCACGGATCTCGCTCACGCGGATCCAGCGCTGCTGGTCACGGCGGAGCGCGATCAAGGCCCCGCGGATGCGGTACGCGATCGGATCGCCGGTGGGGGAAGGCATCTCGGCCACGATCCGCGTGCCCGGCACGATCCCCAGATCGAGGAGGCGGCGGCGCTGGGCGCCGGTGCACGCGGGCGCGATCCCGCCGACCACGGCCGAGCCGCCCCGCGGCACGTCGTCGAGGGTGGCGTAGGCCACGGGGTCGTCTCCGACGCGGGCGCGCGGTTCGACGGTCACATTGCCCGCCGCCATCGCATCGAGCGTGACCCGCGATCCCGCCACCTCGAGCGTCACGCCGTCGCCTTCGGCCTCGAGCACCTTGACCCGCATGCGCGGCGAGAGGCCCGCCGCGAGGAGTCGGTCGTAGAGCTCGCGCGGCTCGTCTTCGAGGTGGGTGATGACCCCGGAGGCGCCCGGCGCGAGATCGGTGAGCGGACGGCCCGACGCGCGCACGAGTTCGCCCGAGGAGGTCGGAATCGGGTCGCCGTGCGGGTCGTAGCGGGGCCGCCCGAGGCGGGCGTCGAGGCGGTCGACCTCCTCCTCACTCAGGTGGTGCTCCTGACGCTCGGCCCGTTCGTGCCACTCGCCCGGCGCCACCCCCGTGCGGTCGGCCAGGTAGCGCTCCCAGAGGCGGTGCGTGCGGATGATCCGCAGCGCGTAGGTCCGCCCGTCACCGGTGAGACGCAGCACGTCGGCGCGCTCGACGAGCCCCACTTCGCGCAGCTTCGCGAGGGTCTCGGCCGCCACCGCCTGCGAGGCTTCGAGCGCACCGGCCACACTCACGAGCGTGGCGGGCCGGTCGCGGTACTCGCACTTGAAGAGATGCTTGAGTGCGTCCTCCATCCGTACACGTTCCGCCGCGCGTCGGCCCCTCCGGAGCCGGGCCGCGAGACCGTGGGTCGGCCATGTGAGGAGCGCGATCGCGATGACCACGATCGCGAAGACCGATAACGCGAGGAGGGGGTCGATCATGGGGGTTTAGGCGAGACGAAAAGTGTGACGATTCCAAAGGTAACGGCGGGGGGAGGAGGAACAAGGGGGAGGGGGTCGTGCGGGTCACCCTTCTAGCGCTTCGTCCAGATCATGATCATCCCGCACTTGTTCGCGCTCGAC
>JAVVEY010000029.1:0-26593 GCA_032250675.1 Longimicrobiales bacterium
CCCCCGACGGCCGCGATCGTCCCGACCGCGCCCCGCGTGTTCTGGATGATCCCTCCCGTCAGGTAGAGGCACCCGCGTCCCCAGAGATCTCCCTCGCACCGCTCGTCGCGCTCCGAACCGCCGGCGTAGTCCTCCACCGTGAAGTTGTCGAGGGCGAGCACGATCCCGTGGATGAACTCGTCCTTGGTGTCGTCGTAGGTGAAGCGGTTGAATCCGGGGGAGGGCCGGATCGGCGCGTTCAGCGTGTTGTCGGCCACCACGACGTCGTCGGTGCTGAACATCCCGAGGATGTCCGCGCAGGTGCCGAGCCCCGGATCGCTCGCGTAGGTGATGTCGTCGCCGATGATGATGTCGCGGGACGAGGAGACGGTCACGCGCCCGCGGAGCACGCCGCTGATCAGGACATTGCCGTCGACGTGAATCACCCCCTTGAAGTCGGGGTTGAGCGAGCGCGCGAGGGGGAAGAGGTAGTTGGCGTCCGGACGCCCGACGAGCCCCGGGTGTACCGCGCCGGTCCACTCGACCCACTCCCCATTTCCGTCATTCGCCTGGAAGCCGCCGACGATCTCGTCGGAGCCGCCGAGGTAGCAGCGGCGCGACGAGCTGCTGAGCGCTGCGGTCCACGAGTCGGGGCCGTTGTTCGGATGGTCGTCCGCGGAGACGAAGGTGCTCCCGTGGTAGTGCCCGCAGTGCTCCGCCCGGCGCATCCCGCCGAAGGGCGGCACGCCGGAGGGCACGTCGCCCGAGAGCCAGTCCTCGTCGGTCGAGCGGTACGCCTTGAAGAAGCCCTCGTCCGCCCCGGTCACACTCCCGTCGCCATCGAGATCGATCGCCACGAACTCGATACGGAGGCGCGCTTCTCCCATCCCGGACGGCGAACTCGTGGTGAACGCCGTGCCTCCGATCGTGGCCTGCGTGCGAAGCTTGTCGACCTCCGCCGTCTCGGGCATCTCGATCCGGCTCACTCCGGCCTCGTACCCCTTCTTGAAGGTGCCGTACTGACCGCCCACGACGGAGCCCGCCGTGGTCACCTCGTCGTGAAAGGTCGCGCCGGTGTCCCAGATCTGGAGGTCGGAGTTGGTGTGCACCGGGCCGAAGAGCTGGTCGCCGCCACCGAACCGGATATTCGACGGCTCGACATCGGTGAAGTACGCGAACTTGGCGAAGCTCTCCTGGAAGACCTGCGAGCGACGGACGACCTGGCCGCCAGCCTCGTGGCGCACCACGGAGACGATCCCGCCGAAGACCCCGAACTGCCCGGAGGCCGATCCCGTGGGCCCCACGTAGGTCCACCGTTTCACCCCCGGGATCGGCGTGCCGTCGGGGTCGATGACCGAGACGCCATTCTCGAGGACGGCGAAACCGTCGGCCGGATAGAGCGAATCGTCCCCATTGATACGGGCGCGGGCGAACTCGAGGCCCTCGAGCGCCACGGCATCGAGCACGCTCTGCCGCTCGTAGTACGCATTGCCGAGGATGTGCGCGGAGCCCACCACCACGGCACCCGTGGCGAGGAGGGCGATCACGACCACGACGAGCATCGTGACCATCAGTGCGAAGCCGCCCACTGAACTCGAAGTCGAAAGGGTCCGGCGCGTGCCGGGTGCGGAGAGGTTGGTCATGGTATTCATGGGATGATCACCGGTCCGGCTGTCGTCCGGGGAGACAGCGTGGGTGTGCAGTCCTGTGCGGCCAGGGCGTAGAGGTAGCCTGTTCCGGAGGAGACGGTTGCATCTTCGAAGGTGTAGGTCGGGGCGCCCGCGGGGATTGCCACCCACGGTTCACCCCACGAGGGATTTCCGACCTCGCGGCGCCACAGGACGTAGCGCACGACGTCGGCCTCGCCCCCGCTCTCGTCGATTGCGGGGCCCCAGCCCAGTGCGACGCCCACCTCGCCCGTCGAGAGGGTCGCCACGGTGGCGTTGAGCGCCGATCCGAGGATCGGGGGGGTACCACACGTCGAGAGAATCTCCTGACCCGAATTGGGGAGGGCGATCAGTCGCGAGATCCCCACGATCGACTCCCGGTCGCCGGGCTCCCCGTCGGTCGCGCGGAATCGCACCCTCACGGCCCGTACCGCGTCGATGATCGCGACGGCCCCCGTGTCCGCTGCGGACCCGTGGGATGCCACCGCGTGGTGGAGGGGAAGGAGAGAGTCGGGCACCGGGGTGGGGAGGAGGCCCCCGCCCTGATCGACGAGTCGCACGTAGGTGAAGAAGGGTTCCGATCCGTCGCGCAGCAGCCGGCGCGCGACGACATCGGGTTCTCCCGTGTTGACGCGTCGCATCAGCTGGTAGTCGTCGGTACGCGCGGTCGTCACGTCGGGCGCGAACCAGAAGAGAATCGCCTCGGCCGAACTCCGGATCCCCGGGGCCGACTCGTACGCGACACCCGGCCAGGATTGGGAGGCATTCGGGATAGAGAATGACCCCGACGGCGCAATCACCGAGCCCGAGGGGGCGTCGGGATCGTGGAAGACCGCGAAGGGATCGCCGCTCACATTCGTGGTGTGGTCCGCCGAGAAGACGACGACATCATCGTCCGCGTGGACGAGCGGCGGTTGATCCGCTCCCACATTCGTGCCCAGCGTCTCGAGATCCTGCCGCAGCGTGGTGACCGCGTATCGCACATTGCGAAGGGCGATCGTGCGACGCAGCGAGGTCTGGTACGCCTCGTTCTGACGGCTCATGAAGACGAGAGCGGTGGAGATGATCACGCCGAAGATCGTGAGTGCGATCACGAGTTCCACGAGAGTCATCCCCGCGCGGCGGGTCTGGAGGTGCGTGGTCATGGGGCCCCCACGACGATCTGTCGGGAAAGAGGGGTCTGAATCTCGGGGAGGGTGACCCTCACGAAGATCCGCATGAAGTCGAGATCGGGATTGGTGGTGCGCACGCGCGTGACCGTCGTGACGCGTGTCGCGCCCGGGTAGGGCGTGTCCGTCTCGGTCCCCGAGTAGATCGAGTCGAGGAGGGCGTACCGCGGATCCATCCGGATCTGCACGAGACGGTCGTCCAGAGATTCCACCGCGATCGCCTCGATCTCGGCCTCGGCGGCCGAGCGGGAGAGCCCGCCCACGGACGCTCCCATGCCGAGGATCGCGACCGAGAGGATCGTGAGTGCGATCACCACCTCGACGATCGTGAAGCCGTTCGTGGGCGCGCGCCGGGTCAACATGCCGGCTCCCACGCGCCCGATGCGTACGAATAGCACCGCACGGCTCCGGTCGACCGCTCCACCGTGAGCGCCCGCGCCGACCGCGAGTCGGCTCGATGCTTCCCGTCGACGGGACTCAGATAGAGCGCCCCCGCCGCGGAGGCGCTCCCGCTGCGGTGGAAGGTCACGTGAGGGTTCGACGCGCCGACGGGAACCAGGGGGCCGATGGCGAAATCGGCGGGGAGCTCGGGCGCTCCCGCATTCCCGAATCCCATCGTCTCGGGTAGATCGACGACACGGGTGTCCTCCCCGGGGTCGACGTCCCCGTCGTTGTCGGCGTCGCTGTGGATCCCGATGAATCGCTCGTCCTCGAGGAATTGCACGATCATGTCGTGCTGTCGGAGGACGGCGTTGCGTTGTGCCGCGCTCATCGTCATCGCGAGATTGTGGACCGCGCCATCCGCCCGCCACCGCGCGGGCGAGATCGCCGGTGCGACGAGGGACGTCAGGACGAGGAGGATGAGGAGTACGAAGACGAGTTCGACCATGGTGAAGCCCCGGCATGAACCGCCCCGGCCATCTCCGGGCATGCGTCGGGTGACGCGTGCGCTGGGATCGTTCATCTGGCAGGTCTCCAGGGAAGGGGGCAGGTTCGAGAAAGGATACCAGACGACCCGGACAGCCTCGCGGGTCGACGGGCCGTAGCTGTCGCAATCAACGTGCCCGGCGGAGCACCCAACAGGCCGATGCGGTGGAACGGTGCACGACGCGACGAACCGTCGGTGTGTGCGACGAATGGATGGCGCCGCGGGTGAGCCCTTGCCGCTGAGCTCCGTATGTCGTCGAATTCCCGGAACTTCTTTCATGCCGGAGGAAAAAAGTGCGCCCCACCGCGATCCTCGCCGACGACGACGCGCTCGCTCGCGATCGATTCCGGGATCTTCTCGAAGAACACCCCCTCGTCGAGCTGGTGGGTGAGGCCTCGGATGGGGGGACCGCGCTCGAACTGGTCGAGCGTCATGAGCCTGCCGTGGCGATCCTGGACATCCAGATGCCGGTGATGACGGGGCTCGAGGTGGCCGCCCGGATCCAGACCCCCACCGTCGTGATCTTCACGACGGCACACGATCGGTACGCGGTGAGCGCCTTCGAGCTGGCTGCCGTCGACTATCTCCTGAAGCCCTTCGGGGCCGACCGATTCGCGGAGGCTCTCGAGAGGGCCGTGGCTTCGGTCGGTCACGAAGGGGCGGCCCTCGCATCGGACCGTCTCAATGCGGTCGGAGCCGAGGATCCTCCGGAACGCATCTATCTCCGGGACCGGAATGGGATCGCGCCGGTGAAGGTGTCGGAGATCGAATATGGAGAGGCGGATGGCGACTACGTGCATATCCATGCCCGCGGCAGGGTCTTCATGGTGCGCATGCGGCTGAAGGAGCTCGAGAAGCGCCTCGGAGACGGGTTTCTGCGGATCCACCGGTCCATCGTGGTGAACCTCAATGAGGTGGAGGCATTCGAGAACCACGACGACTCCCGGCTTGCCGCGGTCCTGCACAACGGCCACCGTCTGGTGGTGAGCCGCGCGGTCTCGATCGAACTGCGCCGTCGGTCCACCTGACGCGTCTCGCCTCCCCCTTCTTCAACACCCTTCCAGCGATGCGCCACGAACCCGACGTCCTCGCCGGGCTGCCGGGCCCGACCGAGTTCCTGCGGACTCGCGCGGGTGGGTTGTGGAGACCGATGAGTCTCGTGCTCGGGGGAGCGAGCGCGCTCCTGCTCCTTGCGGGGGGTATCGAGGGATCGGGATCGCTGGGGATGAGATTCGCGTGGTCGCTGGGCGCACTCGCGGCGGCGTCGGCCGCGCTCGCTGCGCGGGATACCGCACCCGAGGCGGCGCGCGGAAGCTGGGTCCTCCTGGCCGTGGGCTCGCTCGCCGCCGGGTTGGGGCCACTCTTCGGTGCCGGGGTCTCACCGATCCCGGGAATCGCATTCCCCTCGGTGGACGCGATCCTGCTCATCGTCTTCCACCTCGCGATCGCCGAAGCCGCGATCGTGGCGCTGCGGCCCGCGCGTGACGCGAGGCTCCAGTTCGAGGTGGCGCTCGACGGCGTCCTCGTGCTCCTGATGGCGGTCGTTCTGGCGCTGGCGATCGCGATCGACGAACCCCTGGCGATGGGGTGGCTGAGCTCGGCGCAGGCCGCCGCCATGGTCATCGCGCAGGCCGCGGTCGCAGCCTCCCTCGTCTTCTCGACCCTCCTCGTCTACTGGCGGGATACCGAGCTCTCCCGCCCGGTCGTCGACGGTCTCCTCGTGAGCCTCGTCTTCCTCTCTCTCGGTCACTTCTCGGTCGTGATCGGATCCGACATCGGAGGGAACCGGATCACCGATCTCATCCGCGGAGTCGGGTGGCTCACGCTGACCGCGGTGGGGTGGGTCGGGATGATCCGCCCCGGCCCGACTCCCGGAATGCGCGTGCGCACCGTCGCGGCGCGCCGTATTCGGCGGCTCGCGATTCCCGGCGTGGCGCTCTTTCTCACCTGGTGGGGCGTTCATGTATCGGGGCGGGACGACGTCAGTCACCTCTCCGTGATCGTGGTGGTCACGATGGGCACGCTGCTCGCTGCGCGGATGATCGCGGGCGTGGTGGCGATGGAACGGGAGTCGGAGGACCTTCGCCTCGCCGAGGAACGCGTCGCGCGACTGCGGCTCCGGGCCGTGTCGGCCCAGATGAATCCGCACTTCCTCTTCAACGCGCTCCACTCGTTGTCGGCGATGATTCGCCGGGATCCGGATGGGGCCGGGGTCGTCGTGGAGCGTCTCGGTGCCCTCCTTCGCTATGGCCTCGACGCGGGAGACGACCTCGTGCCCCTCGCGGACGAGTGGGAGTTCGCCACCCGCTATCTCGACCTTCAGCAGGTCCGCCTCCGCGACCGCCTGCGTGTGCGCACGGAGGTCTCGGACGAAGCCCTCGATATCCTCGTGCCCCCCTTCGTACTGCAGCCTCTCGTGGAGAACGCGATTCACCACGCCATCGATCCGGATCCGGCAGGGGGTGAGATCGAGCTTCTGGCCGATGTGGATCGAGGCAGCCTCGTCGTGCGTGTACGGGACACCGGCTCCGGAACCGACGCCGCAACAATCCGGGAGGCGGGCGGGGTAGGGATCCGGGGTGTACGTGCCCAGATGGAGACGTACATGACGGAGGGGAGCTGGGCGCTGGAGCCTCATCACCTCCTCGACGGACGCTTCGAGATGCAGCTGCGGATGCCGGCCGATTGAGGCTGCACCGCACCGCAGCGATTGCCCCCCCGTCGGGCTTGTTCGATACTCTCCAACCGGCGAGCCTCGGGTTCGCCTCGGTCTCCCGGAACACGAATGAAGACTGGACGGCGGTGATGGTCCCGATGACGATGTGGGTGCGAAACCTCCTGATCGCGAATGTCGTGATCCATATCACCGTACCCGCCGGGTCGGCGCTCTACATGCAGGGTGCGTTCACCGGGGTGGAGGTCTTCACGGCCCCCTGGACGCTGGTCACCTACCAGTTTCTGCACGCTCCCGGCTTCGGACACATCTTCTTCAATATGCTGATGCTCTACTTCTTCGGTCCGCGACTCGAAGAGCGCATCGGCGCACGCGCCTTCCTCACACTCTACCTCGGTGCCGGGATCTTCGGAGCGGTGCTTTCGGCGATCTTCACTCCGGGCGCGCTCATGGTCGGAGCGTCGGCGGCGGTGTACGGGGTGGTGGCGGCCTTCGCCATCGTGTGGCCGCTGGAGCGCGTCTACCTCTGGTTCGTCCTCCCCGTACCGATCTGGGTGCTCGCGGTATTCGCGGTGGTCCTCAGCCTGCAGTCGAGTGTCTTCGGTGCGAATGACGGAATCGCGCACTTCGCGCACCTGGGGGGGCTGCTCTTCGGCGGGGGGTACCTCAAGTTCTGGGAGTACCGGACGGGCTCGGCGTTGCGCTCCTTCCAGCGCAAGATGGAGATGCCCGCCGGCGATGCTCCCGGAATCGTCCGGGATCGCACCGCACGGGCCCGGTGGGAGGCGATCGACCTCTCTGATCTGCACGAGCTGAACCGGGCGGAAGTCGAGCGCCTACTCCATCGCCTCCGTACCGATGGCGCCGAGAGTCTCAGCGCGAGCGAGCGCCAGTTCCTCGATCGGATGGCCTCACGAGCCCGCTGAGGGGTGTCTGACGCGGATGGATCCACGGCAGCACGGCTATCCGGTCCCGGCAGGCGTGGCGATCACGGAAGAGGTGATCCGGCGCAGTCGTTTTCGAACGATGCTCGGTCCCGCCGCGACGCCGGATGAAGCCCACGCCTTCGTGCACGATGCCCGGGTACGCTTCCCCGACGCGACCCACCACTGCTGGGCGTATCTCGCCGGCCCTCCGGGTGAGACGGCGCGTGTGGGGATGAGCGACGATGGCGAACCTTCCGGAACCGCGGGACGTCCGATGCTCACCGTCCTCCTCCACTCGGGGATCGGGGAGGTGGTGGCGGTATGCGTGCGCTGGTACGGGGGCATCCAGCTCGGGACCGGCGGGCTGCAGCGCGCCTACACCTCGGGGGTCCGGCGCACGCTCGAGACCCTCACCGTCGAAGAGCGGATCGCGCTCGTGCGTCTCGAGATCGTCTTCACCTACCCGTGTGTCGATCCGGTCCAGCGTCTGGTCGAGGAGGTCGGAGGCACCCTCCTCGACGAGCGCTACGGCGCCGAGGTCCGCTACTCCCTGGAAATTCCGGAGATCCGGATCCCGCGGTTTTCGCGCGGCTTCGCCGAGTTGACGGGAGGAGTGGGAAGGGTGAACCGCCTGGAAGGGTCTTGAATGACTCTGACGATCCGCCTCGAAGCTGGACTCGTGGTGCCGGACCGCGGCTCGTCCCCCCTCCTTTGACACCCTTCCCGATGCGGGGGGAACCGTTGCCGTCACCCCTGCGTTGCGGGAGGGAACCGGAGGAGATCTTCGCGAGTTCAACGCACGAAGCTTGAAAAATTGTCGGCTCACATGATTGGGAGATTCGATCCCCCATCGGTTCGACGGGCCGACAGATGAATATCGAGAACGACCCCATACCTGAACGATACGGAGTATCCATATGCGTACCCTGCTCTCCATCGCTGCAACGCTCACGACCGCCGCGACGCTCGTCGCGGCCACCCCCCGGAATGTGCCGGAGGAGTGGAATGTCGACCCCGCCCACACCGAGGTGACCTTCTCGGTGCGGCACTTCTTCACCCCGGTCACCGGAAAGTTCGAGACCTTCGATATCGATCTCGTCTACGACGCCGAGGATGTCTCGAACTCCTCCGTCCGGGTCGTGATCCCCGTCTCGAGTGTCGAGACGAACAACGATCGCCGCGACGAGCACCTCGTCTCACCTGATTTCTTCAACGCCGGCGCTCACCCCCGGATCACCTTCGAGAGCACCTCGGTGCGTCGGGTGTCCGAGAATGAGCTGATCGCCACAGGTGACCTGACGATCAAGGATGTCACGCGGCAGGTCGAACTCCCGATCACCCTCCTCGGCGTGCAGGAGATCCCGGCCGAGATGCAGCAGATGCTCGGTGGGGTGACGCGCGTCGCGGCCTTCGAGGCCGTACTCGAGATCGATCGGAACGACTTCGGTGTCGGTACCGGCCAGTGGGCTGCCGATGCGGTCGTGGGCAAGGCGGTTTCGATCCGGATCGCCGTCGAGGCGAACCAGGCCACCGAGGAGTAATCCCCGGTCGCCAGAAGGGTGTTGAAGACGTACGGCGCTCCTGACGGGAACCGCCGTACGTCTTCAACACCCTTCTGGTCGACGTGGTCACACGGCCCGGGCTCCCTCGCGGAGTCCGGGCCGTTGTCGATTCATCCGTCCTCGTAGTCGAAGGCCGGGACGCGCCATCCGATCCGACCCGCGACCTCGACGGACGAGATGTGGCCGACAAGGCGGCGGTCCTCGCGGATGTCACGGCTGCACTCGCGCGCATCTCCATGCGTCGTCCGCGGACTCCCTCGTGAAGACCCACCGGTCGTGCAGACGGCTCGGGCGTCCCTGCCAGAACTCGATGAGGCGCGGGATCACGCGATACCCGCCCCACTGCGGAGGAAGCGGAACCTCCTCACCCTCGAACTCGCGCTCGTAGTGGTCCACCCGCTCCCGGAGCGCCTCACGCGACTCCAGGGGACGGCTCTGAGCCGAGGCCCACGCGCCGATCTGCGAGTCGCGCGGGCGTGACGCGAAGTATGCGGCAGCCTCCTGCGGGGGGAGGCGCTCCGCCTGCCCCTCGATGCGTACCTGCCGCTCCAGCTCGGTCCAGTGAAGGCAGAGAGCCACATCGGGAGAGGCGGCGATCTCCACCGCCTTGCGGCTCTCCAGATTGGTGAAGAAGCGGAAGCCACGAGTGTCGAACCCCTTGAGGAGGACCATCCGTGAGGAGGGACGTCGCGCGGTGTCCACCGTGGAGAGGGTCATCGCCTCGGCGAGCATGAGGCCGGCACTTTCGGCCACTTCGTACCACGATGCGAAGAGTTCGAAGGGGTCCTCCGTGCCCGTCGGATCCGGGAGGGCGTCCACCACCGCGCGTCCCGCTTCGAGACGCGCGCGGAGCGCGTCGATGCGTTCATTCGGGTTCATGCCCTCAAGCTAAACGATCTCCCGGAAAGCGTCTTGTGCGCGCCCCGGGGGTTGAGCGGACCCCGGAGCGAGAGTAGGTTTTCGGGCTCACACGGACCGGTAGCTCAGGTGGTTAGAGCGCACGCCTGATAAGCGTGAGGTCGGTGGTTCAAGTCCACCTCGGTCCACTCACGATTGCGATGATCCGCGTCGCACGACGCCTGCCCCTTCCACCCCGGGCGGGCGTGTTTCATTTCCGGGATCTCCCGGGGACGGCCGTTTGAAGCGCACGCAGACCGAGATCTTCCTCTTCTGGCTTCCCCTCGCGGCCACATGGATGATGATGGCCTCGGAGGGTTCGATCCTCACGGCGATCATCGCCCGCGCTGGCGACCCCACGTGGAACCTCGCCGCCTTCGGTGTGGCCTTCGCCTTCGGGATCCTGGTCGAGGGGCCCGTCATCATGCTGATGAGCGCGGCGACCGCGCTCGCTCGCGACTGGACCGCGCTGGTGCGACTGCGTCGCTTCACCTGGGCGTTGAACGCGATCGCGACCGCGCTCCTCGCCGTGATCCTCCTCCCGCCCGTCTTCACCGTGGTGATGACGGGGATGCTCGGCCTTCCCTCCGAGGTGACCGCGATCCTCCATGTGGCGCTCGCGCTCCTCCTCCCGTGGCCTGCCGCGATCGGGTATCGCCGCTTCGTCCAGGGTGTGCTGATCCGGGCGGGCCGCACGCACCTCGTGGCGTGGGGCACGGTGCTGCGCGTGGTCGCGATGGTCACCACCGCCTTCGGGCTCTACCACCTGACGGAGCTGCCGGGCGCGTGGGTCGGCACCGCTTCGCTCTCGACGGGGGTGATCGTGGAGGCGGTGGCAGCGCGGATCATGGCGCTTCCCACCCTCCGGCGACTCCGGGCGGAGGGGGAGGGAAGGACCTCCGTGGCTCCCGGCTACGCGGAGATCGCGCGCTTCTATTACCCCCTCGCACTCACGGCGATGATCGGGCTGACGATCCAGCCGATGCTGACCTTCTTCATGGGGCGCGCGCCGATGCCGATCGAGTCGCTCGCCGTATTTCCGGTCGTGAACGCCCTCTCCTTCCTCTTCCGAAGTGTCGGGCTCTCCTTCCAGGAGGCGTCGATCGCCCTGATCGGCGACGAATTCGAGCACATCGACGAGGTGCGACGCTTCGCGCTTCGCCTCGGCCTCCTCTCCTCCCTCGCGCTCGCGCTCGTCGCCTTCACCCCCCTGGCGACGCTCTGGTATATCGGTGTCTCCGGCCTTCCTCCCACGCTGGCCGCGCTCGCCCTCCTCCCGACGATGATCCTCGTCCCGATGCCGGGGATCAGCGTCTGGCTCTCCTTCCAGCGCGGAATTCTCGTCAATGCCCGTCGCACCGGAGCGATCACGGTCGCGACGGTGATCGAGGTGGCGTTGATCGCGGTACTCTTCATCGTGGCCGCCTATGCCTTCGGATGGATCGGGGTCACGGCGGCCTTCTTTGGATTCACCGGTGCGCGCGGGGCCGCGAACCTCTATCTGGAGGGACGC
Source organism: Longimicrobiales bacterium (assembly GCA_032250675.1). Classification (GTDB taxonomy): domain Bacteria; phylum Gemmatimonadota; class Gemmatimonadetes; order Longimicrobiales; family Gaopeijiaceae; genus Gaopeijia. Next base: position 11,316 of record JAVVEY010000029.1, read on the forward strand.
GTCCGTCGGGTGCTCGCTCGCTTCACTCCCTCCGATTTCGCCACGCCGTCGAAGGCAGTACCGTGACTCGCAGTACCGTGACTCTTCGGGATTCCGCCTCCCCCCTCCACCTGTAGAGGAGATCGATGCCAAGCTACCTCCGCCGTCGCCCCCGCGATGTGGGCGCGCCTCCCGGGACGGTCACCGTCTCGCCCGATCAGACGCACCCCTTCGTGGCGCGCTTCACGCGATACGATCGGCGCGGGCACGAGACGGGCGAGATCGCGCGGGGTGCGTCTCCCCCGGAGGTTCGGGCCGGAGAGGTGCTCTGGGTGGACCTCGTGGGACACGCCGAGATCGAGGAGCTCTCCCGTATCGCCCGCCACTACGGCGTGTCACCGCTCGTGATTGAGGACGCCGTCGACATCGGCCAGCGCCCGAAGCTCGATCTGCACCACGGTGCCGTCTTCCTCTCGCTGCGGAGTATCTCGATCCTTCCGGGTGTCGACGATCTGCGCCGCGAACAGATCGGGCTCTACCTCCGGGACGGACTCGTGATCTCCTTCCAGGAGATCGAGGGAGATGTCTGGGCACCGGTGCGCCGGCGCCTCGCAGACGAGGGGTCGCAACTTCGGGCCTCCGGCGCCGACCGTCTCTGGTCCGCGCTGCTCGATGCCACCGTCGACGCCTACTACCTCGTGCTCGATCGCATCGCGGAAGGGATCGAGGAGATGGAGGAATCGATCTTCGACTCGCTCCCGGCCGACGCGCCGCAGCGGCTCCGTGAGCTGCGCAAGGAGGCGGTGGCGCTGCGGCGGGCGGCGTGGCCGCTGCGGGAGGCTCTGGAGGAACTCGGACGGGTCGCCGACGAGCGCTTCGCACCCGAGTCACGCACCCTCCTCGACGACGTACGGGATCACGTCCGGCAAGTCGCCGAGGTCAACGAACTGATGCGCGAGGCGATCACCGCCAACCTCGATACCTACCTCTCGCTCGTGGGGATGAGGCAGAACGAGACGATGAAGGTGCTCACCCTGGTGGCCACGATCTTCATCCCGCTCACCTTCGTCGCGGGGATCTACGGGATGAACTTCGAATTCATGCCCGAGCTGGGGTATGTCTACGGATACCCGATCGTGTGGGGCGTGATGATCGCGATGACCCTCGGGATGCTCCGTTACTTCTCGAAACGGGGCTGGCTGTGAGCTTCATCCAGAACACCTCGAACGCCGATCTCGGTGCGGCCGCTGCGGCGGGGCAGCAGATCGTCGAGGACACCGCGGGTGGGGTGGTCGCCCAGATCCAGCGCGTCCTCGAGATCGAGGTGCCGATCCTTTCGGCGCTCATGCCGGGCGACTCGGCCGTCGACGTCGGGAATGTCGTGAGCTTCTCGGTCATCCTCCTCATGACCCTGACCCTCTCCAGGGTCGTGCAGCTCGTCATCGGGAAGACGATGCGGCGGCGCGGGCTGTCGGATGTCGGGACGGTGGGCACGACGCAGCGCCTCGTGCACTACGCCCTCGTCGTGATCGGATTCGGCGTGGCGGTCGAGAACCTCGGCGTGGACCTCACCACCCTCTTCGCCGCGGGTGCCGTCGTCGCCGTCGGGTTCGGGTTCGCGATGCAGAACATCCTGCAGAACTTCGTCTCCGGCTTCATCCTCCTCATCGAGCGCTCGGTTCAGCCCGGCGACACGATCGAGGTGGATGGCGCGGTCGTGAAGGTTCAGGAGATGGGGGTTCGCACCACGATCGTGCGCAACTGGGACGACGAGGAGATCATCATTCCGAACTCGACCCTCGTGCAGGGCAATGTGAAGAACTACACACTGCGCGATGATCTGCACCGGCTGCGTTCCAGGGTCGGCGTGGCCTACGGGTCGGATATGGATCGGACGCGAGAGGTTCTCCTCGAGGCCGCGGCCGGTGTCGAATTTCGAAATCGGGTGAAGGACCCCGTGGTCCTCCTCCTGGAGTTCGGAGATTCCTCCGTGGTCTTCGACGTCTCCGTCTGGACCAACGATCCCTGGACATCACGCATCAACCGATCGCACCTCAACTTCGCCGTCTGGCACGCCCTCAAGGCCGCCGGGATCACGATCGCCTTCCCGCAACTCGATGTGCACTTCGACCGGGTGGAGGTGGATGCGTCGCAGGGGGAATCCGGGAGTGACGCCGGGCCGGGATGACCGTGGCCCGCTCACACCGCCGGAGGCCGCGAACTACCCGCGCGCCGCCCGTGCCGCGACGAATTCTTCACGCGTCAATGTGAGGCGCTCCGGCGTCCAGTACGCTTCGAGCTCCACCCCGAGGCCGTTGGCGAGGCGGTTCACGAAGTTGTAGTACCCGGTGACCTGACAGATATCGAGGACCGCGGTGTCGTCGAAGCCCACCTCCCGCAGTCGCGCGGCATCGGATTCCGTCATCTCGCCGGGTGCGCGCGTGAGCTTCCACGCGTAGTCGAGCATCGCGCGATCGGCATCCTCGAGCGCCGCGCCGCGGTAGTCGAGCGCGATCGCGCGCGGCAGTTCGGTCGAATCGACCAGCGTACGGAGACCCGCCCCGTGATGGGTGATTCAGTAGAAACAGTCGTTGGCGGTCGACACCGTCACGGCGATCATCTCGCGCTGCGCGCGTGAGAGCGGAGACGCCCCCCGCATCAGATGTGCGTAGTACTGTACATGACCGCGCATCGAAGCGGGGTTCAACGAATGGATCCGCACGATGTTGTCCACGCCCCCTTCCGGGGACCGGTACTGGGCGTAGAGACGTTCGAGGAGCCCCTTGGCGTCGTCGTGGGGAACGTAGGGAATGAAGGCCATCGCTGCAGTCATCTCGGGGGGAGGTCTCGGAAGGCTGTTGAGGAAGGAGAGGGCTCCCCGGTGGAGTACCTCACCGACACCTTCCGGTCTCCAAGATGCAACGATCCGATCGGAGGTAGGGAGGGGGTCCCCGGAAGCGGGTCGGTGCACGAGCTTCAGGCATCATGCGAACGCCATCTCTTCTCCCCTTCGTGATCGCCCTGGGGTTGACGCCTCTCCTCACCGGGAGCACGATGCCGTTGTCGGCACAGACGGTGATCGCTCATCGGGGGGCCTCCGCCTTCCTCCCGGAGCATACCTTCGTGGCGTGGGACCGCGCGCTCGAGATGGGGGCGGATTATATCGAGCTGGATCTTCAGATGACCTCCGATGGGGTGCTCGTGGTGCTCCACGACGAGACGCTGGATCGCACCACGTGGGGGCCGGCAGGCGAGTGTACCGGACGGGTCATCGAGATGACGGCGGCACGACTCCGGCGGTGCGAGGTTTCGAGATGGAAGGTCGAGGCGCTGCGGAGTGAGGGTCGCCTCGCCGAGGCCGAGGCGCTCGCCGCGCTCCCGCCGCAGCGGATTCCCACACTGGAGGAGGTCTTCGCGCGCTACGGGAGCGACGGGAGGGTGCGCTACTACATCGAGACGAAGACGCCCGATGCGGCGCCTGGGATGGAGGAGGAACTCGTGCGCCTCCTGCGGGCGTACGGGCTCGATCCCGCATCGCGGCACGACCGCACCGTGATCGTTCAGTCGTTCAGCGCGGAGAGTCTCCGGGCGCTTGCCGGGCTGGCTCCCGAACTCCCTCTCGTGCAGCTGGGTGAGGCCGGGATCGAGGGCGGACGGGATGCGTCGGAGGTGATGAGGGAGATCGCCGAGTGGGCGATCGGGTGGGGTCCACCTCACCGGGTGGTCACGCCGGAGCGAGTCGAGGCGGCGCACGCGGCGGGCCTCGTCGTGCATCCCTACACCGTGAACGATCCCGCTCGCATGCGCGAGCTCCTCACCTCGGGGGTGGACGGACTCTTCACCGATCGGCCGGAGGTCCTCCTCGAGCTCCTCGGTCGCTGATCCCTCGGCTTCGCGCGAAGCGGAGGGACGGGGACTGGCGGCGGAACGCTCGTGCGACGATGCTGTACCCACCACATCACTTCCGATCCCCCCCACACGAGGACACCATGCGTCGCTTCATGATGAGCGCGCTTCTCGCGGGATCGCTGGGCATCGTGGTGCCGGGGCCCACCTCGGCACAATTCCTCGAGGTCGGCGCCGACGCGCCCGACATCGAGTTCCAGGGCGCGACGCGCTACGGCGTGCTCGACGGCCCCTCGAAGCTCAGTGAATACCGCGGCGAGGTGATCGTCCTGGCCTTCTTCTTCAGGGCCAGGACCTCCGGCTGAACAGTCCAGATGAGAGCGTACCGTGATCAGTACGCAAGTCTGTTCGACAACGGTCAGGACGTCGTCCTGATCGGGATTTCCAACGATTCGCCCGAGGAGCTCGCCTCGTGGGCCCGCGACGAGGACTTCCCCGTCCTCTTCGGGAGTGACCCTGACGGCTCGGGGTATGCCGCCTTCGGGGGTGACCCGCGCGACGACGGGATGGTGGGGAGTCGCGCCGTCATCGTCGTCGATCCGGAGGGGAAGGTCGTGCACGTCATGCCGACCTTCAATCAGATCGACCCCGCCGCCTACGCCGAGTTGCGCGAGGCGATCGAGAGGGCGCAGGGGGGATGACTCACCCCTTGCCGAGCACTTTCCGGATCTCGCCGACGAGGTCCTGATTGCGCCCCGATCCGGCGTAGACGACCCGGCCGTCGGCGTCGAAGATCATCACGATCCCGGTGGTGGCGGCGTTGAGCGCGCGGACGCCGGCCCCGTCACCGTCCCAGAGGTAGGTGTAGGGGTGCCCGGCGTCCTCGACGTGGCGACGCACCCGTCGCTCCGACTGGGCGACCGAGACCGCGATCGCCACGACATTCACCTCGTCACCCCAGGTGCCGGCGATCTCGTCGAGCTGGGGCTGCAGCGCCTCGCAGATCTCGCACCAGCTCGCCCAGATCTCGACGAGCGCGGGTTTGCCCGGGGGGACCACCTCACCGATCGCTACCTCCTTCCCGTCGAGGGTGTGGAGGGTGAACTCCGGAAGCTGCGTGCCGATCGGGAGGCCGAGGCCCTGCGCCGCGACCCCGGAGGAGAGCGCGACGAAGAGGGCGAAGGCGGAGAGGAGGGGTGTGGTGGCGAGGCGTGTACGCATGGTTTCGTTGACGGCGACGGCGGTCAGAGGTTGTAGCCCGCCTGGAGGAAGTAGTACTCGGCGACCCCGAACATGAGGAGCGCCGCGATGCGCTTGGCCCACACCATCCACGGCCCCGACTTCGGCAGGGTGGAGAGGGTTCCCGAGAAGATCCCGACCAGCACGAGGATCGCCGACATCCCGAGCGAGAAGACGAAGAGGTAGACGAACCCCATCACCCCGGCCCGCTGCGCGGCCACCCAGGTGAGCACGACCGCGAAGGCGGGGGCTCCGCACGGCGCAGCGACCACCCCCGACGCCGCCCCCATCGAGAAGACGGCGCCGTACGATCCGCCCTCGCGTGAAGCCGCCCACTCGAGGAGCCGGCGCGGGATCGGAACCGGCACGATGTCGAGCATGACGAGCCCGAAGAAGAGCATGAGATTGCCGACCGCGAAGAGCGCCCATGGGTTCGCGCTCACCGTCCCGAAGAGGGTGCCGGAGAGCCCCGCGAGGAGGCCGAGGAAAGCATAGAGCATCGCCATCCCGACCGCGTAGGTCAGCGAGAGGCTCGCGGTGCGCCACGTCGACTGCCCCGGACGCGCGGTGCCCGAGATCACCGCGGAGGTGATCGGGATCATCGGGTAGACGCACGGTGTGAGGCTCGTGAGCAAGCCGGCGCCGAAGAGGACGACGAGTGCGAGAAGCGGGCTGGCGGAGAGGAAGTCTGCCAGCGTGGCGTTGTCCACGACCTGCGCAAAGAGGGGAATCGTCATCGTTCCCATGAACCCGGGCGACGGGGCGTCTGTTCCCTCGTCTCACGCCGTCCCGGCACGGGTGTCACGCCTCCCGCCCGGGGCGAATCCAACGAAATCACGCCCTCGGGGGTCATCCCGGGGGCAACCAACGCAGGAATCCACACAAGGGAAATCGCATGAATCGATTCAGTGTTCGGGCCTTCCTCCTCCTTTCAGGCACGCTCCTGGTGTCCGCTCAGGGACTGACGGCCCAGGCCGCCGGCGAGGAAGAGGAGGCCGATGCGCCGACTACCTACGCCGACGTGATCACGGCCGAGACCGTCACCGACGAGGGACTCTTCGACGTGCATCGGCAGGATGGAAACCTCTTCTACGAGATTCCGCTGGAGATGCTCGGCCGCGAGATGCTTCTCCTCACGCGCTTCGATCAGACGCCCGACGGGGCGGGGTACGGGGGCTCCAAGCTCAACACCTCGCACGTCCGCTGGCAGCGCCGGGACGACAAGATTCTCCTGCGTCTGGTGAGCTACGACAACGTCGCCGACGAGGGTCTTCCGATCGCCGAGGCGGTGGCCAACTCGAACGCCCAGCCGATCGTGGCGGCGTTCGATATCGAGGTGATGAACGACGACTCCACCGCGGTGGTGATCGATGTGACCGACCTCTTCATGAAGGACACCCCGATCCTCGGGATCACCGGACGCCGTCGGGAGCAGCTCGAGATCCGGAGCCTCGACGAGGATCGGACCTTCATCGACGGAGCGCTCGCCTTCCCGCGCAACGTAGAGGTGCGCCGCACGGTGACGTACATCTCGCTCGACCCGCCGAGCAATGACGCGATGGGGTCCTTCACCGCCCAGTTGCATCACTCGATGCTTCTCCTCCCCGATGACCCGATGCAGCCGCGCAAGTGCGATCCGCGCGTCGGCTTCTTCTCGGTGGATCGGGTGAACTTCGGGCTCGACACGCAGCGCGCCACCGAGGAGTGCTTCGTCACCCGGTGGCGGCTCGAGCCGAGTGACCCGGACGCCTACATGCGCGGCGAGCTCGTCGATCCGGTCGAGCCGATCGTCTACTACATCGACGCGGCCACCCCCGAGAAGTGGCGCCCCTGGCTGAAGCAGGGCGTCGAGGACTGGCAGGTCGCCTTCGAGGCGGCCGGCTTCTCGAACGCGATCATCGCCGCCGACCCCCCGACCGATGATCCCACATGGCACCCGGAGGATGCGCGCTACTCCGTCATCCGCTACCTGGCATCGGGGGTTCAGAATGCTTCCGGCCCCCACGTGCACGATCCGCGCACCGGCCACATCCTCGAGTCGGATATCCAGTGGTACCACAACGTCATGAACCTGGTGCGCAACTGGTACCTCATCCAGACCGCGGCGGCGAACCCCGAGGCGCGCGGGGTGGAGTTCGACGACGCGGTGATGGGGGAGCTGATCCGCTTCGTTTCGGCCCACGAGGTCGGTCACACGCTCGGGCTCCAGCACAACATGCAGTCGTCTGCCGCCTATCCGGTCGAGCAGCTCAGGACCGACTTCGTGTGTGAGTTCGGCGTGGCGCCCTCGATCATGGACTACGCGCGCTTCAACTACGTGGCCCAGCCGGGAGACGACACCTGCTTCATGCCGAAGGTCGGACCGTACGACCTCTTCGCGATCGAGTGGGGGTACCGCTGGTTCCCGGACGAGAGCACCGACTCCGAGCGCGCCACCCTGAACGCGATGGTGGCGGAGATGCAGGAAGACCCGATCTACCGCTTCTCCAGCCCGAACGGCGAGGATCCGACCGCCCAGACCGAGGCGATCGGCGACGATGCCATGCGCGCGTCCGACTACGGCATCGCGAACCTCCAGCGTATCGTCGCGAGTCTGAGGGAGTGGACGTACGAGGAGGGCGAGGACTACGACCAGCTCGAGGAACTCCATGGGCAGGTCTTCGGACAGTGGAACCGCTACAGCGGCCACGTACTCACGACGGTCGGCGGGGTGGTCACGCACCGCAAGCGTCAGGGTCAGGAAGGGCCTCAGTTCGAGCCCGTGCCGGCTGACGATCAGGCGCGCGCGGTGGACTACCTCAACCGCCAGGTCTTCGAGACACCCGAGTGGATGCTCGACGAGGAGATCCTCGGCGTGATTCGTGGCTCCGGGGTGCCCGACCAGATCCGGGGCGGCCAGGTCTCCGCGCTCAACCGGCTCCTGGATGTGGACCGGATGAAGCGTCTGATCGAGCAGGAGGCCTTCCTCGGCGACGACGCCTACTCCCTCGGCGAGATGCTCGCCGACGTGCGTGAAGGGGTCTGGAGAGAGGCGTACGAGGGAGACGACACCGACGCCTTCCGGCGCAACCTCCAGCGCGGCTACCTCGACCGCATGGCGGCGCTGATGGAGGACGAGGACGCCCGGGTCACCGATATCGTGGCCTTCGTCCGGGGTGAACTCGGCAGCCTCCGCGAGACGCTCACCGGCGCGGCCGACTCCACGGGGGATCGTGCCACGGAGCTGCACTACCGCGATGTGGTGGCGCGCATCGACGACCTCCTGGACACCTGAGGTCGGTCGCGTCGATCCGCCCCGGCGTGTGCCGGGATCGATCCGGAACGACGAACCCCCCGGTCGCCTGCACGGCGGCCGGGGGGTTCGTGTCGGGGCGGGGGGCGGAAGCCTCCGCTCCCGCCGTCACCGGATCAGCGATCCCCGCCCGATAGCGGACCCGAGAAGATGTAGTCGTTGTCCGCCACGCCGCCGTGGCAGTTCTGACATCCCGTGGCCCGTCCGGCGGCGTCGACGCTTCCGTCGGCGTTCCGCTTGAGCCACCACCACCCGTTGTGCTCCGGGTTGTACGCGGTCTCGCGCTTCACCATGACGGTGGTCGCGGCGAGCGTGCTGTCGGGCATGAAGTTGTCCTTCACCAGCACCGCCCCGGTGGGCATCCGATCGGCGCCCGAGTTGAGCGCCGCGAGGGCGACGTCGTTGAGGTAGGTGGTGAGGAGCATCCCGTGGGGTTCGTTGCCCGAGTAGTACTCACCCAGTCCCGGCCAGACCGTCCAGGTGTCCTGGTATCCGGCTTCGGTCAGCATCGACCACACCGATTCGACGGTGGTGTCGGGAAGCTGGGGCTGCGTGGTGGCGGCGGCTGGCTGCGCTTCGGCGTCGATCTCCTCCGTGGCGGGCTCGCCGCTGCACGCGGCCGCGAGGACGACGGCGCCGGTGAGTGAAACGATGGAGAACTTCATGAAGACTCCCTTGCCTGAATGATTGCGATGCACCTGCTTTGCATCAACGGAATCTCACTTTACATGATGAACCGGCGGGACGCGAGTGTTCCATACTTGTGGATCCGCCGCCCTGGACCGGGAGGGGGATGGAGAGGGGGGATGGAAAGATCGAAAGCGATCGGGGTTTCAGGAGATCGGGTGCGCCCCCGAGGGCGCCTCTCGACACCGCATGACGCTGCACCACCCCCGCCACGATCCCGACCCCCTTCCGTGACCTCCATGATTCAGACGAGCCACCATCGTTCTGCCGGCACGCCTTCCCGGAGGGTCGACCCCCTCGACACGCAGCTCGGGTTCGTCGAGTCCCACACCCAGGGCGACTGACGAAGCGACGGAGATCGACGCGTGGGCCAGTTCGCTCTCTTCTTTGCCTCGATCCTCTCGATCGTGAACCCCTTCGCCGCGATCCCCGTGTATCTCGGGGTAACGGCGGACCTCCCCGTGGCGGCACGGCGCGGCCTTCCGCGCAGGACCGCGGCGGCGGCGATGGTCATCCTCCTCGTGGCCTACGCTGCCGGGGAGTCGCTCCTCTCCTTCTTCTCGATCTCGATCGCCGCACTCCGGGTCGCCGGGGGCATCCTCATCTTCGCGATGGCGTGGTCGATGCTCCAGGCGAGACTCTCCGCGCAGAAGCAGACACCCGAAGAAGCCGAGGAGGCTTCCGACCGTGACTCGATCGCGATCGTACCGCTCGCGATGCCGCTTCTCGCGGGTCCGGGTTCGATCAGCGTGATGATCCTCTGGGCGACGCAGAGCGAGGGGGGCTCGGGGCACGTTGCGGCCGTGGCGGCGGTGATTGCCGTCTCGCTCGTGATCTGGGTGATCCTCTCCCTCGCCGCACCGATCTCGACCCTCCTCGGCCGTACGGGGATGAATGTGGCCACCCGCTTCATGGGACTCATCCTGGCGGCGGTGGCGGTCGAGTTCATCACGGGGGGGCTCCAGGAGCTCTTCCCCGGGTGGGCCGGAGGGATCGGGTGAGTCGACGACGGCGCCGCCGTCCCGATCCCGACGCGCCGCTCGAGGTGGAGGCGTATCGGGAGTTGATTCCCGATTTCGACCGCTTTCTCGAGGTGGTGCGGACGAAGGAGCCGCGCACCCTGCGGGTGAATCGGGCGCGCACGACGCCCGAGGCGCTGCGGGCTCGCCTCGAGGCTCGGGGATATGGGGTCGAAGCGGACACCCACCACCCCGACTTTCTCCGCATCACGCGGCGATCCGCGGACGAGCTTCCCCCCGTCTCGGATACCCTCGAGCATTGGGCGGGACACTTCTACATCCAGCGGACGGTCACGGGGTGGGCGGCGTCTCTCCTCGATCCCCGGCCCGGCGAGCGCGTACTCGACCTCTGCAGCGCACCGGGAGGGAAGACGACGCATCTGGCCGAGTTGATGGGAGGGCGGGGAGAGATCGTCGCCGTCGAGGTGAATGAGGGACGGATTCGCGCGCTCCTCGGCAACCTCTATCGGATGGGTCATCCCAACGTCATCGTCGTGGCCGGCGATGGGCGCTTCATTCCGACGGGCGCGACCTTCGATCGCGTGATGGTGGATGTGCCGTGTTCGGCGCAGGGGACGCTGCGACGCAAGCGCGGGGTGATCCCCGTCACGAACCGACGGGCTCGGCGGAAGCTCGTCGAAATCCAGTCCCAGCTCCTCCGTCGCGCGATCGAGGTCACGCGCCCGGGCGGGACCCTCCTCTACGTGACGTGCACCTTCGATCCCCTCGAGAACGAGGGCGTACTCACCGAAGTCCTGCGGGACGGAGAGGTCGAGGTCGAGCCGATCGACCTTCCGCTTCCGCATGCGCGCGGCGTCACCTCGTGGGAGGGGCGGAGCTTCGACGCGCGCATGTCTCACGCGATCCGGCTCTACCCGCATCTTCACGACTCCGGAGGGCTCTTCCTCTGCCGGCTCCGCCGGAGGGGAGACGCGGAGGTCACGGGGTGGAGCGAGGTGCCGGAGCGCTTCCCCGACGACGCGCTCGATCCGTCGGAGGACGCACCCGCGGCACGCGACGCACCCGCGGGGCACGACGCACCCGCGACACGCGACGCACCCGCGGCACGCGAGGTGATCGCCGAGGTGATCCCCTTCTACGGGATCGACCGTACGACGATCGATCGACTGCGCTTCCTGCGACGGGGCACCACGCTCTGGGCGCACGCCCTCGGCGCCTGGCCCTTCGAGGCGTGGGCAGCCGGGCGGTGGCGATCGGTGTCGAACGGATTTCGTGCCTTCGACCTCTCCGGTCGGGGGCCTCCGCGACCGACCAACGATCTCCTTCAGTTCCTCGACGATGGCGTGACCGAGCGACGTGTGGAGCTCTCGCCCGGGGGGTGGATCGATCTCCTCGCGGGCCGACGCGTACGGGTCGAGGGGGTCGGGGACGGCTACGTCGCGCTCGTGCTCGGAGGCGAGGTGGTGGGACGCGGCTTCGTGCGCGACGGTGTTCTGGCGAGCCAGATCCCCCGGGGGCGCACGCGGTGGTTGCGGGCCGCGGTCGAACTCGAAGCGAAGGCGGACGCCGGCTGATCACGCCGGTGCCCGCGTGGTGCGAACGGGTGTATCCTCCCGATCAGAGTCCGGCGGAGATCGTCGTGACGTAGGCGAGGTCCGCTGGCGCGAAGCGCAGCTCGAGCGGCGCGAGGGGATCGATCCATCGGAGTTCGACGTGTTCGAGGAGACGGGGCGTCCCCTCGATCCGCACGCGGAGAAAGACGATCCGGAAGTCGCCTTCCTCGTCGAGCGCCACGAAGGTGGGGTCAGCATCCGTCTCGATGACGCGCACGCCGAGCTCTTCGGCGAGCTCGCGCTTCGCGGCCTCACCGAGCGTCTCGTCGTCGCGCACCTTGCCCCCGGGGAACTCCCACAGGTCCCCGTGCCGCTTGTGCGACGGACGGCGTCCAACGAGGAGGTGTCCCCGTGTGTCCCTCACGACACAGGCCACGACATCCCGGGGCCGTCCCGCGGATCTCCGGCTCGCCTTCACGCGACCCCGGAGGAGCGGGAGGGAGCGGGTCGCCCATTGCCTCGGAGCGATCGGGCGCGGAGCTTGATGCTGCCGAACATCTTCATCATGGAGAGATCATGCCGGTTCGATCGCTGGACGACCATCCCCGCGCGGGTGTGCCCGCCGGACGCGAGACCGAGATGCAGCTCCTCATCGGTCCCGATGAGGCCCCCAACTTCGCGCTCCGCCGCTTCATCATCCAGCCGGGGGGCGGGATGCCGCTCCACACCAACCTCGTGGAGCACGAACAATTCGTCCTGCGCGGTCGCGCCACCGTCGTCATCGGCGAGGATACGCACGAGGTGACGGCGCGCGACGTCGTCTTCATCCCGGCCGGAGTGCCTCACAGCTACGACGCCCACGGGGAGGAGCCCTTCGAGTTCCTCTGCGTCGTGCCGAATCGGGAGGACCGCATCGAGGTGGTGGAAGGGTGCTGACGGGGGATGGGTGGGATTTGCGCCCTCCGACGCCCCGGCGCCGGCGCGGTCGCGTGCTCCGTACGGTGGCCACAGCTGCGGGTGTCGCGGTGGCGCTCTCCGCCTGCGGGACGGAATCGACGGGCGGTGACGGCGCCGGCGAGACCGCGCGGCAGGCGGTCAATCCCCTCTACGCGCCCGAGCGCCTGCACACCGAGGCCCCCGACTCCTTCCTCGTCGAGATGATCACGAGTGAGGGCGCGCTCGAACTCTTCGTGAAGCGCGCCTGGGCGCCCCGGGGGGTGGATCGCTTCTACACCCTCGTGACGAACGGCTTCTACGACGACACGCGCATCCACCGCGTCGTCGCCGGGCAGGTCGCGCAGTGGGGGCTGAATGGCGATGGCCTCGTCAACTCCGCGTGGCACCAGGAATTCCTCGTGGACGATGACCGCGTGCTCTCGAACGCGCGCGGCACCGTCGCCTTCGCGAAGGGGGGGCGGAACGATCGGACCACCCAGCTCTTCATCAACCTCGACGACAACCCCGGCCTCGACGACCAGGGCTTCGCCCCCTTCGCGCGCGTGACCCGGGGGATCGAGGTCGCCGACCGGTTTCATGCGGAGTACGGCGACGGCCCCCCCCGGGGCGATGGTCCGTACGCGATGCAGGCGCTGGCGCAGGGCAACGACTACCTCGACGCGGAGTTCCCGGAACTCACCCGGATCGAGACGATGCGAATCATTCCATTCGAGGGAGGCGATGCATGACGAGGGGATTGTTGACACACCCGGGACACGCCCGGGTGCGCGGTGTTTTCGTGGCGCTGCTCGGGATGGGGGTGGCGGCGGGGTGCGCGAATCAGGGTTCCGATGACGCCGCGGCCCCACCCGAGTCATCCGCGGCGGACCGGGTCGTCCGTCTCGGTCCGGTCGACGGATTCGATCTGCCGCGTGCGGATCTGGAGCGTATCGCCGTCGGCGACCACGCCCCCGACTTCACCCTCGTCAGCTACCGCGGCGACACCCTCACCCTCTCCGAGAATCTCGGAGAACGCGAGATCGTGCTCGTCTTCTACCGGGGCCACTGGTGACCCTGGTGCGCCGCGCAGCTCGGTGAGCTGCACGAACTCCTCCCGCCGGAGCTTCAGGCGGAGACCGAGATCTGGGCCGTCAGCATCGAGGACCGCGAGCGGCAGCAGCGCATGATCGACCGGATCCTCGGCGAGGGCGGAGGGATGCCCGCCTTCCGCATGCTCCAGGACCCCGATCATGCCGTTGTGGACCGCTACGGCGTCTTCAACGAGGAGGGGTCGACCCCGAACCGTCCGATCCCGCACCCCACCACCCTCGTGATCGATCGAGAGGGGATCGTGCGATGGAAGTCGGTGGAGACCGACTACCGGCTCCGGGCCGAACCCGCCGACATCCTGGCGGGGATCCGGTATGCCCGGGGTGAGGGCCCCGAGCCCCCGCCTCCGACGATGACCGACGTTCGCGAGCGGAACGACGAGTAGAGGACCGCCAGCTTCCGGCGAGCCTCTCGCCGTATCCCGAAAAAAACGGAGCCGCCCCGCATCAGCGGGACGGCTCCGTTCCTCTTTACCACCGGGTGGTGGTGATCAGAGCGCGACGACGTTCTCCGCCGCGGGGCCCTTCTGACCTTCGACGATGTCGAACTCGACCTCGCTGCCCTCGGCCAGCGACTTGAAGCCGTCAGCCTGGATGGCGCTGTGGTGGACGAAGCAGTCCTTGCTACCGTCCGCGGGCGTGATGAAGCCGAAGCCCTTCTGATCGTTGAACCACTTTACTGTTCCCCTGGTACGCATCGATGCGCTCCCCTGGATGTGCAGATCGGAGCCACGATGAAACGTACTCTGCCGACTGCTGATTTGTGCGCGTAGTGCTTCGCGCGAATGGCGACCGGAGTGGCCGCTATGCAAAAAGACGCCAGTCTCGGGTGTAATGAGACTGCCGCCTTCATTAACTCGTTGGATGCCCCTGTTTCGAGGATCGTGCGACAAGATGGCGAAGTTTCGCTCCGGCGTCAATGGGGCGGGGCCCGGCGGGGAAGGGGGGTCGTACGCGGGGCGTTTCTCCGGAGAGTCCGGGATCACCCGAGGCTCACTCGATCCGGAACCACCGAGAGACCCCCGATGATCGCGTGCAGGAAGGGGATCGGTGGGAGGGAGACGACGGGGATGAGCCGCTGTCCTCGGGCCATGGAGGCACGGAAGCGGTGCCCGGAAGTGGAATATCACGCCATTTTTCCACTTGGCGGGTCGGTGAGGTGGCTTCGAAGTGGAATTTAAGGCGATATTCCACTTGACGGGTACGACAGCCGTCGAATAAGTGGAAAAAGGGTGGGAAATTCCATCTCCGAGTCGAAGATGAGCGGACCCGGCGGACCTGACACGGCCGAGGTCGTCGACGATCCCCCCTTTCGGGTGGATCGTATCCTCAACGGTATGGCCTACGTGCGAGAGCTGCGGCCCCATCCCGTGCTGTCGGTATACCGATTCCGCTGAACACTCGCGGCCGCGCATGCCCCTCTGCGGTCTCCCCGGTTCACCCGATCGGTACCCCGAGCGTGTCGTTGTGGTAGCTCAGCAGCGAGCGCAGGTATGGCCCGATCGCGTCGGTGCCGTCGAAACCCGCGGCGCGTGCGGCCGCCTCCTGCTCGGCGGCGGAGTGGAGCGAACCGCCTGCCGCGAAGCTCTGCAGATCCGGGTGGAAGCCGATCGTCATCGCGTCCCAGTTGGGGCCGGCGGCGCGCGTGAAGATCAGA
>JAVVEY010000030.1:0-26450 GCA_032250675.1 Longimicrobiales bacterium
GGACACTGCCGGCGAGTGGACGCATCCGGACGCGTGCACGAGCTTCCCGCCAAAGTCGCGTTCGACGTGGAAGCCGGGGAGATCGTGTCGATCCACTCGCCGGGCGGCGGGGGGTGGGGGACACCCGGTCGATCGACCGAGAGGGAGGAGGTGTCATGACATCGAAGGGAAGGCTCGTTGCTGCGCTTCTCGTGGTCGTGGGTGTCCTGGCGGGATGCTCGGGCGGCGACGACCCCGCATCCGGGGACGCCGGTGCCGGGGCGCAGATCCCCGCCACCCCCGACGCCGCCTTCGCGGCGCTCGAGGCCGCCCTGCGTGAAGACGGCCCGGCGGTGCGGATCGGATTCGATGTCGTGGCCGAGGGTGTCGTCACCGTGGACCTCACGGGCACGCTCCTCCTGGGTGACGCGGGGCGCGCGCGCCTCGAGGCCAGAGGTTCGTTCGCCGGAAACGACGTCGACATCTCGCTGATCTCGGATGGCAGGCAGACCTTCTGGACGGGCAACGAAGTGGGCGCCGCCACTCCGCCCGCGCTGCGCGACGCCCTCGGTGTCGGCTTCACCCGTATGGGCATCCTGCACAACCTCGCCCGCCTCTCGAGCGGCTCCCTCCCCGATCGGGCCGACGGAGGCGTGGACACCTGGGTAACGCTGACCCCGACCGACGATTCCAGCGTCCTCGAAGGCGCGCCGACGGGAGAGATCGATCGCGCCGTGGTCCGCGCGCTCTCGGTCGCGGGTCGACCCTCCGGCATCTTCTCGCTCGCCTTCGACGGACGGACCCCACTCGTGCGTCGCCAGCGCGTCGACTTTCCCGAAGGGATCATGCAGGTCACCGAGCGGTACCGGAGCGTCGAGTTCGATCCATCCTTCCCTCCGGGATCCTTCGACACCACTCCCCTCGACCCGAGTCGATGAAGCTCCTCCTCTCTCTCGTCTGTGACCGCGCGACCCGTTCCGAAGACGGGCGCTTCTTCATCGAGGGTCAGTACCACGACCTCTACGCACCCGGCTTCCCCGCAAAACACGACCTCTCGCTCGTCGCCGTCCTCGAGTGGGATCGGACCGATCACGGACGCCACACCTTCACCGTTGAACTCCGCGACCCGGACGGGAATCCCTCGATCCGCGGGAGCGGGCAGACCGAGGTGGTGAGCTCCGATCCTTCGGGACCGGCGGCACGGACGTACTACGTCGAGCCTCTCTCCGACGTCGTCTTTCCGAAGCCGGGCACCTACACCTTCCGGATTCAGGCGAAGGGCCGATGGTTCGAGGGCCCGACCCTCTACCTCTGGGATTCGAAGGCGCCGGGACGCTCGGGCGCCGCCGAGACGGGGTGAGACCCTCGCCGGCGAGCAGCGCGGCGTCCTCTCACCCGCGCAGCACCATCCTCGCAGTCAGCACGGCGAAGCCGGCGAGCGTCCCGAGGAGCGCCTCGTACTCTCGATTCTTCCGCCACTGCGCGAGCGAGAAGGTCCCACGCAGCGAGGTGCCGTCGCTCCACCGCAGCCGCGGCACGAAGGCGGGCACGCGATCCGCGTACTCGGCCCACGCAGCGCCGAAGCGCTCCCGCAGCCGGACGGATTCGGCCCGCATCGTCGCCGGATAGACCGCGACGAAGAAGACGAGAAAGGCGAGGACGAAGCTCCATCGGCCTCCGGCGACACTCACCCCGAGCCCCAGAACGAAGCTCCCGAGGTAGAGGGGGTGGCGCGTGTGCGCGTACGGACCTGTCGTCGTCAGGATCCGGTCCTTCCGGATGAAGCCGGCCGAGATCGAGCGCAGGAGGAGGCCACACGCCGCCATGATCGCTCCGATTCCGAGCGTCTCCGGCGTGGGTCTGGCAAACCAGAGGAGGGGGAGGGCGAGGAGCCATGCGCCCCGCACGCGGAGTCGTGTCACCGCGTGTTCCCGCCGTCCCCTCCCGATTCAGCCCTGGAGACCGATCCGGCGATCGAGGGGTCCCTGATCTCCTTCAGAAGGAGGGTGAGCGAGCCCACGATCGGCACCTCGGAACTCAGGTAGACGATGTGGCGCTCCGCATCATCGGTCAGATAGACCTCGGCCTTTCCCCCCTCGGAGAAGAGTCCGTCGGTCTGGATGATCGGTTGCACGACGATCGTGTCGAAGGTACCGGCGGGCACCTTCTTTCTCTCACGCCTCAGCACGCGGAGAACGACCGGATTCCCGTCCTCCTTGAAGTAGTGGTTGAAGGTGTACTCCTCCCCCACCTCGAGGTCGAGGGTGCGGATGAAGTAGATGAAGGCGATCTCGTCGAGCGGAAGGTCGGTGAGCGTCGTCCCGGTCTGTTCCGCGTCGGTACGCGTCCACTCCTGTCGTTCCGGAAAGATGTCGTAGTGCTTCCGGCTCTTGTAGGTGAGCTCGTGCTGGTCCTTGTGGAAGCGCAGCGAGGCGAGCGTCTCGACATCGATCCAGGAACGGAAGATGTCGCGGACCTTCATCATGCCGAATGCCGTGCTCCCATTCAGGCCGAGCTCGACGGGGTACACGCTGCGCCCTCGCACGGTGTCGATCGGGAGGACCTGCAGGAAGCCTTCGCCGACATCCAGGGCGCCCAGCTTGACCTGGTAGATGAGCTGTTCGCCCGGCCCGAAGGGCACGTCGGGGGGCTCGATCGCCGGGAGCGATGCCGGGATCCGGATCCCGGAACCGTTCTGGGCGTCGACGCCACCCGGTGCCCCGAGGAGGGCGAGGACGCCGAGCGCCACGATCGGAGAGCCCGCGCGGAGCGTCGCCACCGTCACGCCGCCCTCCCGCCGTCGGTCCAGCGACGATCCCGGAAGCCGAAGAGCGCCGTGAGCACCCTCGGCGCACTGAAGCGCGAGGCGCGCGCGAGCCGATCGTACCGCATCCGCACCTCGCTCTCCTCGACGCGCCGTGCATCGGGCACGAGTCGGTGGAGGAGTTCGAGGCTCGCCACCCACGGCTCTTCGGCGGCGCAGAAGGGGCGATCGTCGTCACGCAGCGCTTTCGTGAGCACGATGAGACGGTACGCACGGAGGCTGCAGAGCGGATCGGCCGGAGCCCCCTGGAAGGCCGGACCGAGCACCCACGGCGCGAGCCGGCGCGCCCAGGCGACTCCGCGAGGCGTCGAATCGGGGGCCCAGCGGCGGACGGTGCCCGCCACGATATCGGCTCCCCCCTCGAGTCGCTTGACGAGATCCTCGATCGCGTCGAGATCGTCGGTGAAGTCGGCCTGCAGGACGAGAGCCGCATCCCGCTTGGGGTAGTCGGAGAGCTGGAGCGCCTTCCTCAGGAGGGTGTCGACGGCACCTCCGTACCCGACACGCTCCTCGGAGCGGAGTACGGTGAGGGGGAGGGTGCCCTCGTAGCGGGCGAGAACCTCCCGGGTGTCGTCGGAGGAGGCGTCGTCGAAGACGAGGAGGTGGAAGTCCCGCTCCAGCGCGCCGAAGACGCGGCGCACCTTCCAGAGGAGGGGACCCACGGTGCTCGCCTCGTCACGAGTCGGGATGCATATGTAGATCATCAGCTTCCGATCTCTCTCCGCTTCCAGCGTCGGTGAAGCCAGAAGTATTGTTCAGGGTGATCGCGCACCACGCGCTCCAGAGCGTGTGTATGCGCCTGCGTGAGTCGGTGCACATCGGTTTCGAAGTCCCCGCTGCGCTCGACATCTACTTCATGCACGATCACGCGGTAGCGCCACTCGGCACCGGGGAGCGCGAGCGCTACCCCGGCGAAGAGTGGCGCGCCGGTCCGCAGTGCGAAGACGGCCGCACCACGGGCGGTGGACGCCGCATGACCCATGAAGTCGACGAAGATACCCCCGAACGCCACGTTTTGGTCGCCGACGATCCCCGCGACCCGTCCCGCGCGCAGCGCGGCGAGGATCCGGCGAGGGGCTTCGTGCCGGGGGATCACCTGCATTCCCAGGCGTCTCCGGGACTCCGCGAGCTCACGATCGACGAGGGGATTGCGCTGCCGCACCGCGACCGCGTCGACGGCGTGACCTCGCGCCGCGACCGCCGCGCCGGCGATCTCCCAGCTCCCGATATGTCCCGTGACGACGACGACGCCCTTCCCCTCCGCGACGCGCCGATCGAAGGCGGTCCACTCCCCCTCGTACTCACTCCGCGCGCGGATCGCCTCCGGTGTTTCAGCCGAGAGCCGGAGGGCGGCGACGGCTTCTCGCCCGAGGTGCATCCATGCGCGTCGCGCGACACCCCGACGCCATGCCGCGGATCGATCCGGGAAGGCGAGCTCGAGATTCCGGCGAACCGTGGCACGACGCACGCCCAGGATCGTCCCGACGCACCACCCGATCCCGCTTCCGACGGCGCGGGCGACCCGCTCGGGGAGGCGCACCAGGAGAGCGCGCGCGCCCTTCAGCGCGGTGGCTTCGAGGTGATGACGCGGTGAGGTCATCGCGGTCGCGTCACCTCGATCCCCCGCGCCACTCTCCGTCGTGGAGGCGACGATACGCGCCGTCGCTCGCGACGAGCTCCTCGTGACGCCCCATCTCGACCACGCGCCCCGCCTCGATGACGACGATCCGGTCGGCGCGTCGCACCGTCGAGAGTCGGTGCGCGATCACGAAGACCGTCCGACCCCGGAAGAGCTTCTCGATGGCGTCCTGCACGAGCCGTTCGGATTCGGTGTCGAGGGCGCTCGTCGCCTCGTCGAGGATGAGGATCGGCGGATCGCGGAGGAGGGCGCGCGCGATCGCGATGCGTTGGCGCTGCCCCCCCGAGAGCTCGGTGCCCCGCTCGCCCACCACGGTGTCCCACCCCTCGGGAAGCGCCCGGATGAAGGCGTGCGCGTTGGCGGCACGCGCCGCGGCCTCCACCTGGGCGTCGGTCGCGTCGGGGCACCCGTAGGCGAGGTTCGCGCGCACGGTGTCGTGAAAGAGCACCGTCTCCTGGGAGACCACACCGAGGCTCGCCCGCAGCGCCCCGATCCGGATCTCGCGCAGATCGATTCCGTCGATCCGGATGCACCCTTCGGTCACGTCGTGGAAGCGGGCGAGGAGGTCCACGAGGGTCGTCTTGCCCGCGCCGCTGGGCCCGACGAGGGCGGTGACGCTCCCGGCGGGGACCTCGAGGTCGATCCCGCGCAGCACCGGCTCCCCCCGGCGATAGGCGAAGCCGACCCCCTCGAAACGGATCTCGTGGTTCAGACCCGGGAAGGGGAGCGCGCCGGGATGATCGTGGATCTCGGGCGGAGCATCGAGGAACTCGAAGACGCGCTCGGCTCCGATCACTCCCGGCTGCACGAGTGCCGGAAAACGCGCCACGTACTTCACCGGTGCGTAGAGCTTGAGCGAGAGCGCGAGAAAGCCCACGAAGTGGGCGCCCGAGATCGCCCCCTCGAGGAGCACCAGACGCGCCCCGAACCAGAGGATGACGACGGTCCCCAGGGCGGCGAGCATCTCGGTGCCCGGTCCGGCGAGTGCGCGCCAGCGCTCGGTGCGCACGAAGGTCCGGAAGTACGCCCCGGTGAGTCGATCGAAGCGTTCCCGTTCGTGTGCCTCGGCCCCGGACGACTTCACCAGCCGGATCCCCGAGAGCGTCTCCTGGATGTGGCCGTGGAGATCGGCCGCGAGATCGAGCACACGACGGTCTCCCTGCCGCAGCTTCCGCACGAGCGGCCCCCAGATCGCCATCGCGCCGGGGATGACGACGAAGGCGGTCAGTGTGAGCTGCCACGAGATCGCCACCATCGCCACGACGGCGACCGCGAACTCGAAGAGTGCCGAGATGAGTCGGGAGGACTCACGCGTGAGGAGTGTGCGCAGCTGGTCGACGTCGTGCGTGAGACGCGACACGATCTGCCCCATCCTCGTCCGTCCGAAGAAGGCGAGATCGAGATCGAGGAGGTGGCTGTACACCTCGCGTCGGAGGTCCCGCGAGACCCCCTGCTCCACCCGCGCGACGAGCCAGGTGCGCAGGAAATCGAAGAGGTTCTTGAGGAGGAAGGCGAGCACGATCAGGAGGATGACCTGCTGAACGGCGACGAGCTTGGCCTCGGGTGTCGGCGCGGTGAGGTCGATCCACCGATACACCGTGGCATCAAGGAGGCGTTGCATCGTCGTCACCGCGCCGCTCCCCCCATCCGGCGCTCCGCCCGACCCGAAGAGCGCGCCGACGAAGGGGATGAGGAGCACGTAGGTGGCCGCATCGAGTGCGGCGAAGGCGAGCGTCGCCACACCCGCGACCACGAAGGGAAGAGCGTGGGGACGCAGGTAGCCGGCGATACGGAGGACGAGGCTCACGGGGCGGAACGATCGTGTGGGGTGCACGCCAGGAGGTCGAGGAGGATCGCGGCGTTGCGTTCGCACGCGCCACGCCGCGCGCGGACGATCGCGGGACCGGCTTCGGCGATCCGGTGGAGCGCGTCTCCGTCGCGGAGTACACCGGGGAGCCCCGCGAGGGTCGCGATCTCGACCGAGGCGGGGCGGAGCGCCTCGACGACTTCGGTGAAGTTGTGGTGCGAGGGACCGATCACGATCGGGCGGCCCAGCGCCGCAGCGGGGATCGCATTCGACCCTCCCATCCCGTTGAAGCTGCGCCCGATCACGACGACGTCGGCAAGCGCGGTCGCGACCTCGGCCTCCCCCATCGTGTCGAGGAGGAAGAGCCGGCGACCGGACAGATCCCCTCCACCCGCCGCGCCCGCGCGGCTCCGTCTCACCCAGGGTGCGAGACGCGCGACCTCCTCGAATCGCTCGGGCTTGCGCGGCACCACCACGAGTGTGACGTCGGGCGGGGTATGCCGGAGGAGCGCGACTTCCTCTCCCGGACCCGTCGAGACCGCCACGACGACCCTCCGGTCCGGATCGATCCCGAGTTCGGCCCGCAACGCCCGGGCGCGCGCCGCGAGGTCGGTCGGGAGGTCGACATCCCACTTCATCGACCCGGTGACCTGCACCGATGCGCCCGGCACGCCGAGGTCGACGAAGCGTCGCGCCCAGAGTTCGCTCTGTGCCGCGACCGCGCGCAGGCGCGAAAAGCTCGGCGCGACCACCCGGCGCACCCGACGGTAGCCCCGGAAGCTCGCGACACCGAGTCGCCCGTTCACGACCGCCACCGGGATCCCGCGACGCGCGCACTCCGCCGTGAAGTGCGGCCAGACCTCGAGTTCGAGGAGCCCCACCGCATCGGGGCGCACGCGGTCGAGGAAGCGGGAGACGATCCAGCTGAAGTCGAGGGGATAGCGGACGACGCGGTGATCGGGAGCGTAGAGGGCTCTCGCCCGATCGGTCCCGGTGTCGGTGGTCGTCGAGACCACGACGCGCACGCCATCGGCTTCGAGCCGACGCACGAGCGGCTCGGCCGCGACCACCTCTCCCACGCTGACCCCGTGCAGAAGGAGTGTGGGCCGGTCATCCCGGGGGAGGACGGGCGCGAAACCGCGACGCCCCCGCCAGTCGGTTCGCCACTTGCCCGTGCGGAGGAGGGCGGAGCCCCAGACCGGTGCGGACACCCCGAGGAGGGCCGCATAGGCGGCGTCGAGTGGGCGGATCATGTTAGAATGATGACCGCAATCGTCCGGGGTGCCAACGCACCGCCCGGCGCTTCACCCCCGCTCCCCGACCGCGTCCCGTGACCCGACCGTACCGCGGCGGACCGCTCCCTCCTCCCCCGGATCTGCCCGCCGAACCGAACGCGATCCTCCTCGTGCGGCTCAGCGCTCGCGGAGACGTCATCTTCGCGCTCCCCCTCGTCGAACGCCTCCGGGCGCGATGGCCGCGCGCGCGGATCGGGTGGGTCGTCGAAGCTCCGTCGGCCGAACTGGTGCATGCGCACCCCGCGCTCGACGATCTGATCGTCTGGGACCGCGCGCGGTGGAAGGAGCTCCTCCGGCGAGGTCGGATCGGCGCCCTCGCCCGCGAGGTGGCCGCCCTGCGCCGACGCCTGCGGGAGGGCGAGTGGGAGGTGGCGATCGACCTGCAGGGGATGGGACGAAGCGGCCTCGTGACGTGGCTCTCCGGGGCGGAGACACGGATCGGCCTCGGCTCTCGCGAGGGGAGTGGCGCGCTCATGACACACCGCTTCCCCCGCTACACCGATGTCGACCGGATCGGAGGCGAGTACCGGGAGCTGGCGGGCTGGATCGGCCTCGCTCCGGAGCCCTGGCGGCTCGACCTCCCGCTGACCGACACCACCTGGACGCGGGCACGGACGCTCCTCGCCGAGTCCGGGGTACGCGGCGACCACGTCGTCGTGCTGCCGCACACCACGCGCCCCCAGAAGCACTGGCCCGAGTCGAGGTGGGCGCCCCTCATCGAGGCGTTGCGCGCGCGAGCCGACGCCGCCGTTCTCCTCCTCGGCGGCCCGGCGGATCGAGCGGCCAGCGCGCGCATCGCGGCCGAGGTCGACGGGGGTGGGCTCATCGACCTCACCGGTCGCACGTCGCTCGCCGAGGCCGTCGCGGTGGTCGCGAGCGCCGCACTCGTCGTCGGGGTCGACACCGGGCTCACCCACGCCGCGCACGCCTTCGCGCGCCGGACGGTCTGTCTCTTCGGTCCCTCCGGCTACGTCGTGCCCCCGACCCCGACGGCCCGCATCGTGCGTCACGACGAGCTCGAATGCGTGCGCTGCATGCCGCGCGGTGGCAAACCGACGTGTGGCGGCGCGTGGTGGTGCATGGACCGCATCACACGCGAGGAGATCATGCAGCACGTCGACGACCTCCTCGCGGGGCGCCCCGACCCGCGCCCCCCCGCACGATCGTGAAGACGCTCCACCTCGAGACGGGACGTCACCTCTACGGAGGTGGCGTCCAGGTGATCCACCTCGTCGAGGGGCTGCGCGCCGCCGGAGACGAAGCGCGGATCCTGGCCCCCGAGGGGAGCGAGATCGTGGCCGCCGCGGCCGCCCGGGGGATCCCCACACACCCCTTCCCCTTCCTCGGCGAAGCCGATCCGCGCCTGATCGGCGCGCTTCGCCGCCGGATCCGCGAAGGCCACCCCGACCTCGTCCACCTCCACTCCCGACGCGGGGCGGACACCCTCGGCCTCTGGGCGGCGTGGCGCTCGGGCGTACCCACCGTGGTGAGTCGCCGCGTGGACACCCCGGAGCTTCCCGTGGTGAGCCGGCTCAAGTACCGCCGGTGCGGCCGCGTGATCGCGATCAGCGAAGCGATCCGGGGGGTGCTGCTCGAGGGGGGCGTGCCTCCCGACCACGTCGTCACGATCCGTTCGGCGATCGACGCCGATGCGATCTCCGACACCTGCCGCGACCGCGGTCTGCTGCGGCGTGCCTTCGGGTTCCCGAAGGATGCGCTCGTCATCGCGGTCGTCGCTCAGCTGATCGATCGCAAGGGTCACGACACCCTCCTCGACGCCCTCCCGCGCGTCGTCGGCGAGATCCCCCGCGCGCGCCTCGTGATCTTCGGTCGCGGCCCCCGGCGCGCCGCGATCCGGGCGCGGATCGAGCGGAATGACCTCGTCTCCCGCGTCCACCTCGCCGGTCACCGCGACGATCTGATCGATCTCCTCCCCTGCTGCGACCTCGTGGCGCACCCGGCGCGAGCGGAGGGGCTCGGGATCGCCCTCCTCGAAGCCCAGGCGGCGGGGCTTCCCGTCGTGGCCTCACGCGTCGGCGGAATCCCCGAGGCGGTCGTCGACGAACGCACCGGCGTCCTCGTCGAACCCGACGACCCCGCGTCGCTCGCGCGCGCCCTCATCCGCCTCCTCGCCGACGCCGACCTCCGGGCGCGCATGGGCGCCGAAGCCCGTGCGTGGGTGCGTACCGAACGCTCCCTCGCCGTCATGGTGCGCGAGACCCGCACGCTCTACGAGGCCCTCCTGAACGACCGTTGAAGCGGCCGACGAACCGGCTCACCGCGGACGGGGCGTGAGCGTCGCGATCGGCACGATCATCTCTTCGGGGCTGATCCCTCCGTGCAGGAAGGAGTTCTTGTAGCGCGCCTGATACTCCCGGAGCTTCGTCGGGTAGACGAAGAAGTGGTCCTCGAGAGCCAAGAGATACGACATGCCGGCCGCGCCTGTCGGGATCCGGAGATCCCCCGCGTCGCGCGTCGTGAAGCACGCAGCCGCGTCTTCGGGACGGAGTTCGACCCCGAACTTGTAGCGGAGATTCGATGTCGCGTCCTTGCGCGCATGGACCGTCGCCGGGCGCTGACAGAGGATCGACCCGTGGTCGGTCGTGAGGACGACCCGCGCCCCGGTGCGCGCCGCTTCCTTGAGCACCTTGAAGGCGTTGGAGCGTTCGAACCACTGGCCCGTGAGATTGCGCAGCGCCGCCTCGTCCTTCGCCACCTCCATCAGGATCGGGGACTCGGAACGCCCGTGGGTCATCAGATCCACGAAGTTGAAGACGAGTGCGATCACCTCGACGCCCGATCGGGCGGCACCGCGCACGCGTCCGATCACCCGTCCGCCGTCGCGGTCCGAGAAGACCTTCTCGTAGTACACCGGCACCTCACGCCCGGTGATCGTGCGAAGCTGTCGCGCGAGGAGCTCCTCCTCGAAGGCGTTCAGTGAACCCTCGTCGCCCGCGGGGTTCCACCACTCGGGACGCTCGCGGGCGATCTCGTCGGGAAAGAGGCCGCTGAAGATCGCATTCCGCGCGTACGGCGTCGCCGTGGGCAGAATCGAGTAGTGATAGTCCTCCTCGATCTCGAACCAGGGGGCGAGGAGGGGCGCGATGACGCGCCACTGATCGAGGCGCATGCAGTCGAGGACGACGAAGTAGATCGGATCGTCTCCCAGGTGCGGGACAACCCACTGTCGCACGAGGTCGACGGCGAGGTCGGGACGCTCTCGCGAACCATCGACCCACTGCGGATAGTTGCGGACGATGAAGGCTCCGAAATCGCGACGCAGATCGGTCATCGTCGCCCGCACCGAATCGAGGAGCCCCGCTTCTCCCGCCGCCTCGAGACGGATGTGCCAGTCCACGAGCTCCTGGTAGATCGCGGCGAACTCGTCGGGTGTGTCGGCGCTCTGACGGAGCTGCGAGAGTGCCCCGAAGCGAGAGGCGAAGTCCTGCGCGACCTGCTGCTGGCGAATCGAGGATCCTTCCAGGATCCGGGTGACCACCGAGAGCACCTGGCGCGGGGAGGTCGGCTTGACGAGGTAGTCGTCGACATGGCGCCCGATCGCCTCGCGCATCGTCACATCCTCTTCCGACTTCGTGACCATGACGACGCGGGCGTGGGGGTCGTCGCGCCGGAGGATCTCGAGCACGTCGAGACCCCGTCGCCCGGGCATCTGTTCGTCGAGAAGGACGAGGTCGTAGGGGTGCTCGCGCAGCAGTTCGAGGCCGTCGTCCCCATTCGCGATGGCGTCCACGTGGTACCCGCGCGCCTGCAGGAAGAGGATGTGAGGACGGAGAAGCGCGACCTCGTCGTCGACCCAGAGAATGCGTTTGCCGGTGCGCGGAATCGTCATCTGCAGCGTGGAGGGGGGGATCGATCAAAAGCTAGCGTCACCCCGGTGAATGGTCAGGGTGAAGCGGCCCGGGGTGTCGCGGGGGATGAGCTCCGCCGATCTTCCGTCGGTGTCCTGCGTCGCTTCGAACGCCGCGTACCCACAACGATCGCGTCGCCCACCGACCTCCTCTCTCCGGACCGAACCCCGTCGCCATGTACACCCACGCCGTCGTCACCGCGCCGGGCGTACTCCCCCCCGACCGTATGCGCTGCGCCGTGACACACCCGCACCCGACGCACCCTCCGGTGAGGTGAGGGGATGGGTACGGCTGTCCTCACCGCCTTCGTCCTCGGGCTCTTCGCGGGGATGGCGCCCGGTCCGTACACCACGATGGTGGCGGCCACGGGGTTCGAGCGCGGCTTTCGTGCAGCGGTCCCCCTCGCGGCCGCACCGCTCTTCACGGATCTCCTCCCCCTCCTCTTCACGAGCCTCCTCCTCACGCAGCTCAGCGCCACCGCGCTCTCGATCATCGGGGCGCTGGGGGGGAGCGCCGTCGTGGCGATCGGCACGCTCCTCCTCTGGCGCCACCGACCCGGGCACCTCCCCGCCGAGATCCGGGGTGCTCCCCCGACGATACGCCTCTGGCACGTGGTCGTCAGCACGACCCTCTCCCCCGCCCCGTGGCTCTTCTGGCTCTCGGTCGCCTCGCCCCTCTTCCTGCGGGCATGGACGCACGATCGTCTCGAAGGCGCCGCCTTCCTCGGGGTTCTCTTCGGCACCAATATCGCCTCGGCGCTCTCACTCGCGTGGGTCGCGTCGCACGGCGGGCGCGTGCTCGATCCGCAGTGGCGTCGGCGCGTGCTCCGGGTCGTCGGTGCGGCGCTCGTGCTGGCCGGATCCTTCATCCTCGTGCAGGCGGTACGGGGGGATTTCGCCGCCATCACCGCGTCGCAGGACACGATGCGGGCGTGGGTGGACTCGCTCACCTCCGACGGGTGAGACGATGTACGTCGCGCTCCTCGGCTTTCCCCTCCACCTGATCCGCGCGCTCGCCGCGGGTCCCTTCGGCCTCCGGCGCCTCGCCGTGCTCGCGCTCGTCATACCGGGGCTCCTCGGGATCCACCTCGTGCACCTCGTCGCCCTCCTCCTCGACGAGATCTGGTTTCCGGGGTATCGCGAGGTGCCGGTGCCGGAGCCTCTCTTCGTGGTCGGGATGCCGCGCAGCGGTACGACACAGCTCCACGAGGCGCTCGCCGACGACCCTCGACGGACCTCCCTCCGGCTCTGGCACCTCCTCTTCGCGCCCGCGATCTGCCAACGCCGGGCGGTCACCCGCGTGATCACACTCGATCGGCGGTGCGGAGGGCTCGGCGCCCGTACCGTCCGGGAGGGCGAGCGCCGGCTCTTCGGCTTCCTCGACGAGATCCACCGGGTGCGCCTCGATGCCCCCGAGGAGGATTATCTGCTCCTCTGGCCCGCATTCGCCTCCTTCCTCCTCGTCGTCCTCTTCCCGAGGTCGGAGCGGATCTGGTCGCTCACGCGCCTCGACGACGCGCCCGCGTCCACCCGCCGGAGGCTCGCACACCTCTACCGCCGGATGGTGCAACGCCATCTGCACGAAGCGCCGCAAAACCAGCGCCTTCTCAGCAAGAACCCGAGCTTCACCCCCTTCGTGCACACCCTCCTCGCGGAGTTTCCCGACGCCCGGGTGATCGGGTGCGTGCGCAATCCCGGGCGGGTCGTCCCCTCGCTCCTCACCTCACTCGAAGGGGGAGCGCGCCTCTTCGGATGGTCTCCGAAACACCCACGCGAACGAGACGCCTTCGTGGGGATGCTCGCCGAATTCGGCGAGCGGCTCGTCGCGTACGACACGGGTCTCCCCGAAAGCCGGTATCAGACGCTCCGCCTCTCCGAGGTTCGCGCGAACCTCTCCGGGAGCATCGAGAGGGTGTACGCTCGCTTCGGCGAGACGCTCGACACCGACTTCCGGGCCGCACTGCGCGTGCGGACCGCGCAGGCACGCGCGCACACCCCCCGCTTCCCGCACGACCTCGCCGGGTGCGGCGTCGAGCGCGCCACGATCAGAGCGCACTTCCACGGCACCCTGACGCACTTCGGCTTCGCGCCGGAGGGCGCGCGCGCGCCCTCCCCCCCGGAGCGGGCGGCCTCGTTGCGGGTGGCGCTCGTCTCCGACGCGATGCCCGGACGCAACGGCGTGGGAACCTACTACGACGACCTGAAGGCCGCGCTGCAGGATCGGGTGGCGGCGGTGGAGCACTTCGCTCCTCCCCCGGACCCGGGACGCGGCGATCGGGGCATCCACCTCCGAATGCCGGGGGACGCCACGCAGCATCTCTTCTTCCCCTCCCCCGCGCAGGTGAACGCATCGCTGCGGAGCTTCCGACCCGACGTGGTGGTCGCGGCCACCCCCTGGCTCTACGGCGTCCTCTCGATTCTCGAAGCGCGCCGACTCGGCGCGAGGGTGTGCATCGGGTATCACACGCAGATCGACGAGCTGGTCGGGATCTACTGGAGGCGCTTCGGTCTGGGGAGGCTCGCGCGTCGCGCGGCGGCGGCGTGGGATCGCATCGTCTTCCGCTCCGGCGACATCGTGCTCGTCCACAACGAAGGACTGATCTCACCCGCCCGCGAGAGAGGTGCGCGGGAGGTGGCGCTCGTAGGGACACCGGTGCCGCGGAGCTTTCTCGAGCGCCCGCCACCCCCGCTCCCCGACCGGATCGGGACGCTCGTCTTCGTCGGACGGCTCGCGCCCGAGAAGGAGATCGGGCAGGTCCTCGAGGCGGCCGCGGAACATCCGGGGATCTCCTTCGTCCTGATCGGAGAGGGACCGCTGCGGGTCGAGGCCGAGGCGGCGGCGGCCCGACTCCCGAATCTGGAGGTCACCGGATGGGTCACGCGCGAGGAGGTCCTGCGCCGCGTCGACGAAGCCGACGCGCTCGTCCTCCCTTCGCGTTACGAGACCTTCGGGAGCGCCGCCTTCGAGGCGATGATCCGTGGGCGACCCGCGATCGTCTCGCCGCGATGCGGCCTCGCGCGCTGGCCCGCGCTGCAGCCCGGCATCGTCGTCATGGCTCCCGAAGAGCGTCTCACCGATACCGTCACACGTGTGGCGAGCCTCCCGGGCCCCGACCTCGCCGCCCTCGCCGCGCGCGCCCGCGACGGCGCCCGCCACCTCGCGCGCAGCACCGTCGACCACTGGCTCACCACCCTGACCCGCGCGATCGACGCGCCCCGACGGTGACGCTCCACGCCCACGCCACCGTCCACGACGTCCGCCCGGACACCCTCGACCAGGTGTCGCGTCTCCTGGACCTCCTCCGCCCCGCCGGCCCGCGCGTCGCCCTCCTCGTCGTACCCGGGCTCGAGTGGACGCCCGCGCAGATCGCGCGACTCGCCCGCTGGGCCGGCGAGGGGTATGAACTCGCCGGCCACGGGTGGGTGCACCGGCGCGCACCGCGCACCCTCCATCACCGGGTGCACGCCCGCCTCCTCTCGCGCGATCAGGCCGAGCACCTCTCCGCCTCGCGCAGCGCGGTGCGCGAACTCGTGG
Organism: Longimicrobiales bacterium; assembly: GCA_032250675.1. Classification (GTDB taxonomy): domain Bacteria; phylum Gemmatimonadota; class Gemmatimonadetes; order Longimicrobiales; family Gaopeijiaceae; genus Gaopeijia. The sequence continues at coordinate 14,948 of JAVVEY010000030.1, forward strand.
ACCGGGGACGCGAGTGGTTCGACCGGCACGACCTCCCCGCGCCCCACTTCTACGTACCCCCCGCCTGGGCGCTCGGGGCGGCGCGTCCCGCCGATCTTGCCGCATGCGGGTACACGGTCGCCGAGGTTCTGCGGGGCTTCCTCGACCTCGAAGCAGACGGTCGACTCCTCCCCACCCCCCTCGTCGGATTCGAGGCCGACACCGCGTGGCGCGAGTACGCGCTCGGCGTCTTCAACGCGGTCCAGGCCACCCTCGCGCGACGTACCCGTCGCCCGCTGCGCATCGGGCTCCACCCCTTCGACCTCGAACTGCGCCGTGCCGACGAGGCGCGCGCGCGCGTCGCTCAGGTGACGCGGTGGCTCTCGACCGACGACGCGCTCGCCGCGCTGCGGGCCCGCGATCCGTGAAGCGCGATGACGGTTCCATCCACGCTTCGCGGGCGGTATCGTGGAAGGTCTCTCAACTCCGTATCCCGAGTCCCGCACTCGCATCATCCGTGAAGAGATGAACCGTTCGATCCTCCCCCTCCTCCTTCTCGGCGTCCTCCTCGCGTGCTCCGATGGCGCACGATCCGGCAACGCCGGTGACCTCGACGGCGACTTCAAGCTCGACGCGCCGCGCCCGACGATCCTCCTGATCGACGCCGCCGGCGACGTGAGCCGGATGCTGCGTCTCGACCCCGACGCGGACGAAGCCGTGGTCGTACGCCCCGAGCTCGCCGCGTCGGCGCGGGGGCTGACGATCGACCGTACCGAGGGGATCCTCTACTGGGCCTCGCGGGAAGGCGATCGCATCCAGATGGGGCGGTGGAACGACGCCTCGATCTCGGACCTCCCGGTCGCGGGACTCGACTCGGCGTACGCCATCGAGTATGTCGCGGAGCGGGATGCGCTCTACTGGAGCGACTACGGCACGAACGCGATCCATCGCGTCCGCCTCGGAGGCGGTGAGGTCGAGACACTGATCCCTGGTATCGAGGCCCCGAGGCAGATCGCGATCGACCTGGTGCGGGAACGGATCTACTGGGTGGATCGGGGACGCGGAGCCGTCTACGAAGCGTCGCTCGACGGTCCCCCGCGGCGGCGGCTCGCCTTCGGGTTCGTCGCGCCCTACGGAATCGTGATGGATCCCACCACCCACACCCTCCTCGTCGCCGACGCCGAACTCGGCGCGATCTACCGTCTCGACCCGATCACCCAGGATCTCTCGATGTGGCTCCGGGAGGCGGGCACGCATCCCTCCTTCCTCGCCGTCGATACCGCCACCTCGATCCTCTACTGGACCGACAACCGGGACAACGTCGTGCGTCGCCGCGCGCTCTCCGGAGGACCCGTCGAGGTGGTGGCCGAGGGCCTCGAGGGGCCTCGAGGGCTCGTTCTGGTGCGATGAGGGGCGGGGGATCGGGCGAGTGCCCCCGGTCACCGCACCCTCCGCACACCGCCCGGCTCCCCGCCGATCGCGCGCACGAAGGGGATCGGTGGAAGGGATGGAGATGAGGGGGATGTGCAGCCGTCGTCGGGCCAACGAAGCTCGGAAGCGGTGCCGGAAGTGGAAAATACCACCCGTTTTCCACTTAGCTTGCCGTCGAAGCCGCTTCGAAGTGGAATTTGAGGCGATATTCCACTCAGAGGATGAGACGACGGTCGTGCAGATGGAAAAAGAGTGGGATTTTCCATCTCGGCGTCGGTGATCACGACAGATCCATCCTAGACGGAACCGGAACGACGGGAGGAGGTGTTCTTCAGACAGGACATGCAACCTTGAAGCAGATCTCGCGCCCTCACCGGGAGTCCCCATGAACCGCCGAATTCTCACCGCCGGACGTGCGGTTCTTCTCGGTCTTCTCCTCGCGGCCACGGGGGTGTCGGCGCAGGTCGTCATCGAGGTGCACGACGCGACGTCGTGGCGGGAGATCCACAACGCGCGCATCGAACTCGCCAACGCTCCCCGACACGGCGGGATCGCGCTGACATCCGAGGAAGGCCGCGCCACCCTCGATGGCGTGCGGGCGGGGATGTGGACCCTCCGGGTGCAGGCGCTCGGCTACGAGACCCGCGAACTCCGCGTGGAGGTCCTCCCCGACACCACGACCTTCGTGCGCGTCGATCTCGCCGCGGCCCCGGTCGCGCTCGACTCGCTCGCGGTTACCACCGACCCCATCTCCCCCCGCCTCCTCGACCACGGCTTCTACGATCGGTCGGCCACCAATGTGGGATACTTCTACGACGCCGAACGGCTCCAGAGGATCGCGGGAGGCGGACTCCTCACCAACAAGCTTCGGTACCTGCAGCGTGTGCGCATCCGGCGGGTGGGCCGGAGGCGGATCATCATGATCGGACGAACGTGTCGTCCCGTCTTCTACCTCGACGGGCAGTACATCCGGGGGATCCCCCTCGACGACATGATCCGCGCCGATGTCGTTGTCGGCGTCGAGATCTATGACCAGCCGCAGTTCATCCCGAAGCACTTCCGGCTCGCCGCCGGGCGCGCCGGGATCGCCGGGCCGGATTGCGGCGTCATTGCGATCTGGACCCGATACGCATGAGCGGGTCGGCGTGCACACGCCCGACCCGGACACTCCCTGCACCGCGTACACCCCCTACATGCTGATCCGGTAGGGGAACCAGGCGGCGACCTCCTCCTCACCACGCCGCGCCGGGGTGAAGACCCACTCGGCGGCCTCGCGGATCAGACGCCGGTTGAAGTCGCGGTCGGAGGTGGGGGGATCGAGGCGCGTGGAATCGGCGACGACGCGCCCCCGCGGATCGACGAAGACCCACACCTCGACCTCGCTCCCGCGGAGCTCGCGGTTGGTCGGCGGGATGATCATTCCGCGAGGCGTCGGCGGAGTGATCCGGAAGCGCCCTTCCTCCGTGCTCCCGCCATCTCCCTCCCCCTCCCCGGTGGCGGTCCCCGGTCCGAGCTCGGGAATCGGGAGAAGACCCGCCACCTGCGCGGTCTGTACCTCGAGTTGCGGTACGTCGTCGAACTCGACCGGCTCGATCGTCTCGAGCGACGGCGTGACGATCGGAGGCGGGGGGCGAACGATCTCCCGCTCGGGCGGCGCCTGGACGGTCACGACCTGCATCCCCCCGGCCGCCGCCTGGTCGTCGGCGGCACGAGGACCGGCCGCGGCGAAGGGGGAGGGCGGAATCGGCGGTCGACCGAGGAAGAGGAGGAGCGCGACCACGATGTGGACCACGAAGGAGGCGAAGAGTGCACGCCTCCACACGAACGCCGCGCGTGCGCGGCGGGCGCCGAGGTCGAGATCGTGCTCGAGATCGCGGGCCGGGGTCGGGGTGTCCGTCATGAGCGGTTGTACGGCCGCCTCCCCGGCTTTGTTTCTTCCGTCCCCGGCGTGAAATTGGTTTTCCTTGATCCTGTTTCGCGATGGTGACGCCCCTGATCCCCCCCGAGACCGACGCTCCCCGGACTCCATCCGACGCCGCCCCGGACGCACCCGGCGGTGTCGCCGGGCGCAACGGGATCGGGCGAGTCCTCTACGAACTCACCAAGCCGGGGATCGCGGGCTTCGTGGCGATCACCGCGGCGGTGAGCTACTACGTCGCCGCGGGGGGGCGTCCCGAGCTCCTCCCCGTGCTGCACGTGCTCGGCGGGACGGCGTTCGCGACGGGCGGAGCGCTCGCGCTCAATCAGTGGGCGGAACGCGACCTCGACGCGCGGATGAAGCGCACCCGGCTGCGTCCCCTCCCCTCGGGGCGAATCCGTCCGGGGGGAGCGCTCGCCTTCGCGGCACTCCTGATGGCGCTCGGAGTCGGATGGCTCGGCGCGACTCTCGGCTTTCTCCCCTCCTTCCTCACCGCCCTCTCGGCCGCGCTCTACATCGGTGCCTACACGCCGCTCAAGCGCGTCTCCTACCTCGCCACCCTCGTGGGCGCGGTGCCGGGCGCGCTCCCGGCGCTGATCGGATGGAGCGCCGCCACCGGATCGATCGAGACCGGCGGACTCGTGCTCTTCGGGATCTATTTTCTCTGGCAGCTCCCGCACGTGCTGGGGCTCGCGTGGCTGCTCCGCGAGGATTACCTCGAGGTGGGATTCTTCCTCGCCCCACCCACCGACGCCGGGGGTCGCCGGCTCGGACGTCACATCGTCTACCACTCGATCTCGCTCCTCCTGGTCAGTCTGATGCCCACCCTCCTCGGCCTCACCGGATGGATCTACGCGGCCGGAGCCTTCGTCCTGGGCGTGGGAATGCTCTCGGCCGCGATCGCCACCGCGCACGAGATGACGACGACGGGCGCGCGGCGCGTCTTCCTCGGATCGATCTTCTACCAGCCCGCGCTCCTCCTCCTCCTCCTCCTCGACACCCTCCCCTCCGGAGGCGGATGATGCACCCTCTCCTCTTCATCCTCTCACTCCTCCTCCTTCCCCACCCCACCATGGCCCAGACCGCCCCGGACCGTCCCCGCGCGCGCGACCTCGGAATCACGGTGGGGATCTTCGCGCCCGGCACCCACAACGCAATCACCGACGTCGAAGGGGTGCGCGTGGGACAGACGACGGTGATCGAGGGCGAGAAAGTGCGAACCGGCGTCACCGCGATCCTCCCCGTCGAGGGCAACCCGTACTTCAGCCGTCCACCCGCGGCGATCTTCGTCGGCAACGGCTACGGCAAGCTTCTCGGTGTGACGCAGGTGCGTGAACTCGGGGAGATCGAGACGCCGATCCTCCTCACCTGCACGCTCTGCGTCTGGAAGGCGGCCGACGCGATGGTCGAATGGATGCTCGCGCGCGAGGGGATGGACGAGGTACGATCCCTCAACGCCGTGGTCGGGGAGACGAACGACGGTGGTCTCAACGAGATCCGCGCCCGGCCGATCACGCCCGAGCACGTCGTGGCCGCCCTCGAGGGTGCTTCGGACGGCCCGGTGGAGGAGGGCTCGGTGGGCGCCGGTACGGGCACGCGCGCCTTCGGGTGGAAGGGCGGGATCGGCACGAGCTCACGCGTGATCCCGGAAGACCTCGGCGGGTGGACGGTCGGGGTGCTCGTGCAGTCGAACTTCGGAGGGATTCTCACCATCGACGGCGCGCCGGTTGGAGAAGCGCTCGGGCGCTATTCCTTCCGCGGCTCGGTGGAGGGAGTGGAGGTCGACGAGATCGACGAAGGCGACGGGTCGATCATGATCGTGGTGGCGACCGACGCGCCCCTCTCCGACCGGAACCTCGAGCGCCTCGCGGCGCGTGCGATCATGGGGCTCGCCCGCACCGGTTCCTTCGCGGGCAATGGATCGGGAGATTACGTGATCGCCTTCTCGACCGCCGCGGAGGTCCGCCGCGGGCGCGAGGGCACACCGACCCCCTCGGGCGGGATCGGGAACGCCGAGGTCTCCGCGCTCTTCCAGGCGGTGGTCGAATCGACCGAGGAGGCAATCTACAATTCACTCTTCAAGGCGACCACGGTGAGAGGGAGAGACGGCAACACCGCCGACGCCCTCCCGATCCCGGAAACCCTCAACGTCCTGCGCCGGTACGGCGTCATCTCGAACTGAAGATCGTCACGATGTCACTCCTCTCTTCCCTCTTCGGCTCCGACAGCTCCGGAACGCTCGATCCGCGCGAACTCGAAAGGCTCGAAGAGGAAGCGCGCACCGCGCGCGCCGGACACAAGGGCGCGCCGCTCAACCGCGCCGGCGACCTCGCCTATCGCGCCGGTCAGACCGACCGGGCGCTGGGGTACTACGGGCGCGCGATCGACGCCTATCTCGAGGACCAGCACCTCGATGCGGCGCGCGGGCTCGCGAACAAGATCGTGCGGCTGCACCCGGAGGCGGTCCGCACCCTCTGCACCCTCACCTGGCTCGACATCGCCGCGCGGCACATGGCCACCGCGCTCCTCCACCTCCGCGACTACGTCGAGGCGGCCGAACGCTCACGGCACCACGACCTCGCCGCCGAACAGATCCACCGGATGGCGCGCCTTGCGCCCTTCCCGGAATTCCTCAGCTCCGCCGCCGACGCGCTCGACCAGCTCGACCACGAGGAGAAGGCGGCCGAGGTTCGCGAGTGGATCAAGGCCGAGGGCTCTCCCCACGTGATCCGTGAGAACGACGCCCTGGCCGAGGCGTGCATGAACGCCGCGACGCGGGCGTAGTCGGCAGCCGGCGAGGGAAGCGGGCGACGATGATTCGCGTCGCCGGGCGTCTCACCGCCACGCGTCCCGCCACCTCTCGTAGTGGATCACCTCGACGCCCCCCCGGCGGAGGATCTCGAGCCCGGCGGAATCACGGTACGCCTCGCGATAATAGAGGTGAGCGACGTGCGCCTGGATCATCAGCTTGGCGCACATCACGCAGGGGCTCGCGGTCACGAATGCCACCTTGTCGCGCAGGCTCCCGGGCGCCTTCACGAGGGCGTTCTGCTCGGAATGGATGCACCCGCATCCGCCGGGCGTCCCGGTGTCACAGCGGTTGGGGAATCCCCGCGCATTTCCGTTGTATCCGATCGCGACCACATGCTCGAGCTCGGGCGTGGTGATCACCGTCCCGACGCGGAGACGCGCGCACGTCGATCGCTTGGCGAGCTCCTCGGCCATCCGCATGTAGACCTCGGGGAGGGGGATGCGGTCGGGGGTCTCGGAGACCGACGAGGAGTCGGCAGCGCTCTGGGGAGGATCGGAGGGGTTCACCCCCTGAGGGTAATGCGGAGCCTCGCCGGGGTCACGCCACCGAGGGGAAGAGCGCGAGGATCTCCTCGATGACGCTGCGCCCCCTGTCCCGTGCGTACCACCCGCGCACATGCTTGTAGCGCTCGTCGGCCGGGAGATCCTGTCCTTCTCCGAGGACCCAGCGCTGCAGCTCCCCGGGGCGGGGGCCCCACCACCCGACCTCACGGAATTCCTCGTCGCAGGCGATCACGATCGGGATCGATCGGCTCGTCCCATTCGTCAGATGCGCGTCCATCAGATCGGGATTCTCGTCACGCGTGAGGACGCGCAGCTCGACGTCGTCGATCGCCTCGGCCCAGCGCGCCACGACGGGGAGGGTGTTCACCGCGTCGCCGCACCAGTCCTCCGAGAGCGCGAGGAGATGCCAGCGACCCGGGAGGCGACGTCCCGCCTCGACCAGCTCGTCCGGGACACGCGCACGCTCGTACACGCCGTGCCAGAGCTCGCGATGCTCTTCGACGGTCTCGAGATACGCCTCGAAGGTGGGGGCGGCGAAAAAGCGGTCTCTCATCGAGATGGGCATCGAGATGGGGATGCATGAGGTCGAGGAAGGCGAACGAGCGACGTCATCGGTTCACCCGAGGGGCGTGGAGGTTCCGTGGCCGGACGCCGTGCTCAGGCGCGGACCGCCGCCTTCGCCGCCTTGCGTCGCCGGTTGACGTCCCGAATGCGCTTGCGCAGCCGCAGCCCGTCCGGGGTGACCTCGATCAGCTCGTCGGGTTCGATGAACTCGAGCGCGAGTTCGAGGGTGAGCTGTCGTGGCGGTTCGAGCCGGATATTCTCGTCCGACGAGGTGGTGCGCATGTTCGTGAGCTTCTTCTCCCTGCACACATTCACATCCATGTCATCGGGACGGACGTTCTCGCCGACGATCATCCCCTCGTAGACGGGGTCGCCCGGCTTGACGAAGATCGTGGCGCGTTCCTGCAGACCGAAGAGCGCGAAGCCGACCGCCACCCCCGCGCGGTCCGCCACGAGCACCCCCTTCTGCCGACCCCGGAGCTGCCCGGCCCACGGGCCCCATTCGCGGAAGGTGTGGTAGAGGGTGCCTTCTCCGCGTGTGTCGGTCATGAAGTCGGAACGGTACCCGAAGAGACCCCTCGCCGGGATGCGAAAGCGGATGCGCGTCGTCCCCGACTCCCCGACCGGCTTCATCTCGGTCATCTCGCCCTTGCGGGGTCCCATCTTCTCGATCACGACGCCCACCATCTCGGAAGGCACCTCGACCACCGCCTCCTCGTACGGCTCCTGCTTCGACCCGTCCTCCCCGGTGCGCGTGACGACCTCGGGACGCGCGACCTGGAACTCGAACCCCTCGCGGCGCATCGTCTCCATGAGGATCGTCAGGTGCAGCTCCCCCCGCCCGCTCACCTTGAAGGTGTCCGGCGAGTCGGTGTCCTCGACGCGCAGCGCGACGTTGCGTTCGAGCTCCTTCATGAGGCGCTCGCGCACCTGGCGCGTCGTCACGTACTTCCCCGCCTGTCCCGCCATCGGGGAGTCGTTCACGGTGAAGTCGACCGAGAGCGTCGGCTCCTCGACCTTGATCCCGCGCATCCGGTCGCGGTGCGCCGGGTCCACGAGGGTGCGCCCGATCTCGACCTTCTCGATCCCCGAGAGCGCGACGATGTCGCCGGCGCGCACCGAGTCCACCTCGATCCGCTCGAGCCCCTGGAAGGTGAAGAGCCGGGAGATGCGCGCCGTCTCGGTCTTCTCTTCCGCCACCGGGCCTTCGTCTCCGAAGGGGAGGAGCGCGACGAGATCACCCACCGACACCGAGCCCCGCTCGATCCGTCCGATCGCGATGCGCCCCACGTAGCTCGAGTGATCGAGCGTCGAGATGAGCATCTGGAAGGGGCCCTCGGGGTCGACCGAGGGGGGCGGGAAGTACTCCACGATCGTGTCGAAGAGGGCGTTGAGCGAGTCGCTCTCTTCCCCCGGCTCGTGCGTCGCCCACCCGTCGCGCCCCGAGGCGTAGAGGAAGGGAGCGTCGAGCTGCGCGTCGGTCGCTTCGAGGTCCATGAAGAGCTCGAGTACCTCGTCGTGCACCTCGTGAATCCGAGCGTCGGGACGGTCCGCCTTGTTGATCACCACGAGGGGCGGAAGCCCGAGCTCAAGCGCCTTTCGCGTCACGAAGCGCGTCTGCGGCATCGGGCCCTCGGCGGCATCGACGAGGAGCACCACCCCGTCGACCATGCGCAGGATACGCTCGACCTCACCCCCGAAGTCGGCGTGCCCCGGGGTGTCGACGATATTGATCTTCGTCTCGCCCCACGTCACCGCCGTGTTCTTGGCGAGGATCGTGATGCCGCGCTCCTTCTCGAGCGGGTTGGAGTCCATGATGCGCTCCTCGACCGCCTGGTTCTCGCGAAAGATTCCGGACTGACGGAACATCTGGTCGACCAGGGTCGTCTTGCCGTGATCGACGTGCGCGATGATCGCGATATTGCGGATCGACATCTGACCCTGTATCCCTCTGAGAGTGCTCGATTGTGAGTGGTCGACCGGTGAAGGGCACCGATCGATCGCCGTCCCGCACCTCCGCCCGACCCCGGCGCCCGGCCACCCGGGGTCCGGAGACAGGCACCGCGATTCTCCACCTTCGCCCGGTCGGAGTGCAGCCGAGAAATCTAACAGGAGCGAGCCCCGGATGAACCGTCCGCGCTCCCGTGGACCGATCCCGACCCGTCTCTTCGATCCCTGATTCCCCGACCCCTGATTCAATGATCCACCCCGGAGATCCCGCGGCCTTCCTCCGCCGCCTCGTCCGACCCTTCCCTCGCCTCGCCGTCGCCGTGGTGGCTCTGATCCCACTCCCGGCGCTTCCCCTCTCCGCCCAGGAGGTCGATCCGGTCTACCACGACCAGATCGCGCGAATCGCCACATCGCCGACGATCGAGGCGGCTTTCGAGCGGATCGAGGCGCTCGACGGGTGGGCGCTCGAGCGGCTGATCGAGCTGACCGAGATCCCGGCGCCTCCCTTCATGGAGGCGGCGCGCGGTGCGCGCTTCGCCGAGCTCCTGCGGGAGTACGGAGCGGACTCGGTCTGGGTGGATGAGGTCGGCAATGTGATCGGACGCCGCGCCGGCACCGGATCGGGGCGCACCGTCGCCGTGGGCGGGCACCTCGACACCGTCTTCCCGGAGGGCACCGACGTCTCGGTCCGGATCGCCGGAGACACCCTCTTCGCCCCGGGCGTGGGCGACGACACGAGAGGGCTGGTGAACGTCCTGACGCTCCTCCGGGTCCTCGACGAGCACGAGATCCGCACCCGCGACGACCTCCTCTTCGTGGGCACGGTCGGCGAGGAGGGACTCGGCGACCTGCGGGGGATGAAGGAGATCTTTCGCGAGGGCGCCGACGCCCCCGACGCGTGGATCGAGATCGACGGAGAGGGGGAGCGCACGATCGTCTCGATGGGGCTCGGCTCGAAGCGCTACCGCGTGACCTTCGAGGGCGAGGGAGGGCACTCCTGGGGTGCCTTCGGGCTGGCGAATCCGGCGCACGCGCTCGGGCGGGCGATCCGCCGCTTCGAGGAGGTCGCCGACACCCTGACGCGCTCCGGTCCGCGCACCAGCTACAACGTCGGGCGGATCGGTGGGGGCACCTCGGTCAACTCGATCCCCTTCGAGGCGTGGATGGAGGTCGACATGCGCTCGGTGGATCCCGCCTCGCTCGACCGCATCGAGGCGGTCTTCCTCGACGCCATGGACCGCGCGCTCGCGGAGGCGAACGCCCTGGCGCGCGAAGGCACCCCGCTGACCGTGCGCAAGGAGCGCATCGGGGATCGCCCCTCCGGCGAGATGGACCCCGATCACCCACTCGTCCAGCGCGCCATGGCGGCCACGCGCTTCATGGGAGAGGTGCCCGAGCTCACGCGTTCGTCGACGAATTCGAACACCCCGATCTCGCTCGGCGTGCCCGCCGTCACGATCGGTCGGGGCGGGCTCGGGGGGAACGCCCACGCGCTCGATGAATACTGGGTGAACCGCGAGGGGTGGAAGGCGATCCAGCGCACGCTGCTGCTGGCCGTCGCCGAGGCGGGACTCCCGGGGATCTCCTGACGGGGCGCGATCCGCCATGCCATCGCCCACCCCGCTCCGTCCCACCTTCACCGTCCCGCTCACCGCCGGACGCGAGGACGCCGTCGCGCGGATCCGCGCCGGGTTGTCGGAATCGGTGCCCGCCAATCGGTGGGTCGGGAAGGGGCGCTGGGCCGAGATCCACCTTCCGGGCGACGAATCCCGCATCTGGTCGCCCTATCTCTCGCTGCGCGTGGACGACTTCGACGCACATCATCGGCGCGCCGGGCACCCCGAGAGCACTCGCTCGGTCCTCTTCGTGCGATTCGCTCCCCGGCCCGAGGTGTGGACCGGCTTCGTCTTCCTCTACGCCATGATCGCCTTCCTCACCCTCCTCGGGGGGATCCTGGCGTACGTGCAGTGGGCCTCCGGCGAGGCGCCGTGGGGGGGGTGGGTGATGGCGGGGGGGATCCCCCTCCTCGCGTCGCTCCACCTGGCATCGTGGCTCGGCCGGCGGTGGAGCCGCGACCAGATGCGCGAACTCCAGGCGCTCCTCGAACCCGTCGTGGCGCCGCTGCGCGCCGAGCGCGAGTAGGCGCGGAGGTCACCGGCACACGGATTCACGCCGCCCGGAGCACACGAAGGCACGGCGCCCACGAGGCACCCTTCCACCCCTCCATGCGTGAGACGGGAGCGTCGACACTTGAGATGGGAGGGACTGCGCCGTAGGATCGGGAATCCCCCTCCACAGATCCGTGGGCCGGAGTACACCCCCCCGCCCCACCCCCTCCCTTCTGTC
>JAVVEY010000031.1:0-26423 GCA_032250675.1 Longimicrobiales bacterium
GGAGCGCGAAGGGATCGCTCGAAGAGGCACGGAGCGCTGCGCGGCAGATCGTTCAGCGGGTGGAGGAACGGAAGCGCGCGGAGGCACGACTGGCTTCGCTCGCGCACCTGCGTGACCGCGAAGGCGCGCTCGCGGTGGCGATGGAGTGGCTGGAGGCGCGCGCACGGACCAACGACGCCCTCCGCGCACGCGATGCCTTCGCGGAGCGGTCGATCCTCGAAGGTCTGACCGAGGGCGATCTGCGGAGGTGGAAGGAGGATTCGGAGACTCTGGCGTCGCGGGAAGCGCGGGTGCGCGGCGCGGAGGGTGAGAAGTCGGCGGCGGCCGAGACCGGCCGCGAGATCGGACTCGGTCCGGAGGGGGTCGCGGGCGCCGTCCTCGACGAGCTCACCGCACACGTGCGCGCCGCGGACGAGGCGGAGCGCAGGCGGCAGGAGATCGCAATCCGGCTCGCCGGGCTCGGCGACGAGATGGAGGAGGGGGGGACGGGGGGTCGCGCGGTCCCCGCGGAGGGTGGCGAGCCGACGGATGACGCGGTCGACCTCGCGTCGCTCGAGGCGCGGCTCGCGGAGGCGCAGCAGCTCGCGGAGCGTCGGGCCCGTCTCGAGGCACGGATCGCGGAAGGCGCCGGGGCCGACGCGGGACCGGAGATCGACGAATTCCGGGAACGAGCCGATCTGCTGAGACGCTGGTTGCGTGTACCCGAGGCGATGGAGGACGAGATCGGCCGCGCACGGCGCCGTCTCGGCTACGTGGGCGCGGCGACCGCCCTCCTCGGAGCGCTCGCGATCCTCGTCGGGATCGGAGCCTCTCCGGTGGCATTCCCGCTTCTCCTCTTCGGGATCGTCGGCGTCCTCCTCGGTGTGGGAAGCGTCGCGATGCGTCCGCGCGCCACCACGGACGCGCGCTCGAGGCGCTCCGGCATCGAGTCGGAAGCGCGCCGGCGAGGATGGGTGCCCTCGGCGTGGGGCGATCGGTGGACGCGCGCAGCGGTCGAGGACGAGCTCCTCGAGGTGGAGCGAGGTGTGGTGGAGGCCGAGCGGAGGGCGCTCCGGCGAGAGGAGCGTCGGGCGGCCGCGGGCGAAGTGCGGGTGCTCGAGCGCGAGGAGGATGCACACCGCGCAGAACTGTACCGAATCGCCGACGTGCTCGGCATCTCCCGCGATGCCGGCGTGCTCTCGATCCACGCGGTCGGGACGGCGAGGGCGGCGAGGGCGGCCCGGGCGCGGGAGCGTCGCGCCCTCGCCCTGCAGATCGAAGAGGCCGAGGGCGAGATCGCCCGGATCCTCGACAAGGCTCGTACGCACCTCCAGCCCCTCGGGCATGCACCGACCGATCTCGCGTCGCTCCAGGCTGCCGTGCGCGATCTCGAGCGCCGGGTGAAGGTCTTCGAGGAAGCCCGACGGAGCCGGACCGACGCGGAGAGACGGATCGCGGAAGGGGAGGCCGAGATCGAGGCGATCCGGTCGAGGCGCGCGCGGTTTCTGGAGCGGATCGGTCTCGATGCCACCGAGATCCCTCCCGAATCGATCGATGCCCGTCTTCACCGCCTCTCCGCCGACCTCGCGCCCTTCGATGAGGCGCGGCGTGAAGTCGAAGCCCGTCGGCGCGACACGGCCCGCACCGAGGGGGTGCTCGCCGAACTCGCGCGGGGAGGGAACGACACGGCCGAAACTCTACTCGCCACCGCCGAACCGGGCGACCTCTCCGCGCTCCGGGATGATCACCGGGGCGTCGAACGAGAGATCGGCGATCTCGAGGATCTCCAGCGGGAGGTGGACCGCATCGAGGGAGAGCTTCGGACGGCCCGTCACGCGCACGATGTCGAACGCGCGCGGGTGGCGAAGGCCGAGGCCGAAACCGAGCTGAGGCGTGATCGCGACGACTCGATCGAAGCGGAGGTGGGGGACGCGCTTGCCGGATGGGTGCACGCACGGGTGTCCGAACGTACCCGCCCGGCCGTCTTCAAGCGCGCGGAGCGGCTCTTCTCCGAGGTAACGCGGGGGCGGTGGGAACTCCGGATGCGGGAGGGTGAGCGCTCCACCTTTGCGGCGTTCGATACCACCGCGGGAGCGCTTCGTGATCTCTCCGAACTCTCGGGGGGTACGCGGCTGCAGCTCCTCCTCTGCGTCCGTGTCGCCTTCGTCGAGGTGCTGGAGGGGGACGGGCCCTCCGACCTGCGGCTCCCGCTCCTCATGGACGAGGTCCTCGCGAACTGCGACGACGAGCGCGCCTCGGCGATCATCGACACCGCGCTCTTCCTCGCCCGTGAGGGTCGCCAGATCTTCTACCTGACCGCGCAGGGCGACGAGGTGGCGAAGTGGCGGAGTGCTCTCGATGCCGCGGGGATGGCGTATCGCGAAGAGCGTCTCGCGCCGCTCCCCGATGATGACGCTCTCCCCTTCGAGTGGGATGTCGACGATCGTGTCATCGCACCCCCGCCGGATCCCGGCGACCTCGACCATGCCGCGTATGGGCGGGAGATCGATGTACCCCGATGGGACCCGCGGACCGGGCTCGGATCGCTTCACCTCTGGCACCTCGTCGACGATCCCCGGGAGCTCCACACCCTCCTCACCCTCGGGGTTCAGAGGTGGGGGGCCCTCGACTCGCTCTGCGCACGGTCGCACTCGCTCCCCGACGAGGTGCGTGCCATCCACGGCCGGGCGCGTCGTCGTGCGTGGCTCGCTGAACGTTTCAGGCGCCTCTGGACGCGGGGCCGCGGACGTCCGCTCGATCGCGCCGTCCTGGAAGCGGCCGCGGCGGTCTCGGAGGTCATGGTCGACCGCGTGGCCGACTTCGCGGAGACGATTGAGTGGGATCCCCGTGCCCTCCTCCGGGGGCTCCGGGAGGGAGAGGTGTCACGCTTTCACCAGGCCAAGGTGGAGGAGCTCGAAGCCTTCCTCATCGAAGACGGTTATATCGAGCACGACTCCCCTCTGGCGCACACCGAGATCGTGCGAATCCTCCTGGCCGAGGCGTCTGCGGAGGGGATCGAGATCTCGGCGGAGGAGCTCGTCGCGATGATCGAATGCTTCCGTACGGGAGCCGCGTGAAGGCGGGCGTCGCGGGGCACGATCGGTGGCTCGGGTGGGACCGACCCGTCCTGCCTCTGGCGGCGCGCCGCCTCGTCGAGGCCGGGTCGGAAGGGGGGGTGTGCGATCTCCGGCGGTCGGCGGTGGTCGTCCCCGGAGGGCGCGCCGGACGACGCCTCCAGGAACTCCTCGTCGAGGAAGCCGGGATGCGTCACGTGCGCCTCGTACCCCCGCGCATCGTGCGCGCGGGTGACCTCCCCGAGCTCCTCTACCGATCGGATCGGCGCGTCGCCGATCCGGCGGCGCGCCGGGTCGCGTGGATCCAGGCGCTGCGAGCGCTCCCCGCGCACCAACGCGAACGCCTCTTCCCCCGCGCCCCCGCCGCCGACCGTCTCGATGCCTGGGACGGCCTGGCGCGAGAGATCGAATCGCTCGCCCGCGAGGTGGCGGGGGGAGGCCACACCTTCGGGGAGGTCGCACGCCGGTGCAGGGACCACCTCCGCCGGGAACGTTCGGGCGAAGAGATGCGCTGGCGCGCGCTCGGCACCCTCCAGGAGGAGTATGCCCGCCGCCTCGAGGAGGGAGGGGTGGCCGACCGTGATCTCGCTCGCCTCGGCGCGCTCGCCGCGGGCGCGATCCGGACGGAGTGGGAGATATGGCTCGTCGCCCTCGCCGACCTCACTCCGCTCGCGGTCCGCATGCTCGAGCATGTCGCGGAGCGCGTGCGCCCGCTGGTGCATGCACCGGAGTCGACCGCTGACCGCTTCGGGGCCTTCGGGCAGATCCGCCCCGAGGGGTGGGCGGAGGTCCACCTCGACCTCCCCGAGGAGGCGCTCTCCTTCGTGGACGGACCGGCGGAGGGGGCGGCCGAGGTCGCGCGTCGCCTCGCGGAGGAGGCGTCGCGATATGCGACGCACGAGATCTCGATCGGGGCGCCGGATCGATCGATCCTCCCGCATCTGCGCGAGGTGCTCGGGGCGTTCGGGATCGAGATCCGGGATGCCGCGGGGCGCCCGATCGAGTCCACCTCGCCGTGGGAGGTGCTCCGGAGCATCGCCGCCCTCCTCGAGTCGCGGCGTTTCGAGCCCTTCGCCGCGCTCGTGCGAAACCCGGATCTCGGTGACGCGATCGATCGCGCCCTTCCGCCCGGGAGTGTGAGGGGTGCGGGGGGGTGGCTCGGCGCACTCGATCGGTGGTATGCCGAGCACCTCCCGGCCACCCTTCCGCGCCGGGGCGGGAGGCCGGCGGGCGCCCGGCGCTCCGGGGAGGAGGGGCACATCGGGGATGGGGATCTCGTCGCGAAGCTCATTGCGCTCGTCGACACCTCGCTCCTGGGCCCCCTCCTCGAGGCTCCGGGGGTACAGCCGCTCTCGGCGTGGCGCGAGCCGGTGCTCGACGTCCTGCGCCGGATCTACGGCGAGACGGAACTCCGCTCCGACCGGCGCTCCGAGCGTCTGCGGGCCCGTGTCCTCGATGAGATCGCCGGGGCCGTGCGAACGCTGGACTCCCTCCCCGAGGCGCTCGACGAGCGATGCACCGCGTCGGCGGCGGTCACCTTTGTCCTCGACCAGCTCCGTGGACGGTCGGTACCGGTGGCGACGCGTGACGACGCGATCGAGGTTCTGGGATGGCTGGAGATGCACCCGGACGACGCGCCCTTCAAGATCCTCACCGGGGTGAACGAACCCTTCATCCCCGAAGGCGTGAGCGCGGGCGGATTCCTCTCGAACGAGCTCCGACGCCTCCTCGGACTCCCCGATGACGAGGCGCGTCGGGCGCGCGACCTCTACCGGCTACAGGCGATCGGTCAGGCGGAGGGGAAGGTGGTGGTGGTGAGCGCCCGGCGCACCGCCGCGGGAGACCCACTCCGGCCCTCGAGCCTCCTCTTCGCCGCCGATCCGCGATGCGTCGCCGAGCGGGTGCGGCGGTTCCACGATCCGGCGAAGGGTGTGGAGAGAGGGGAGGCAGAGGAGGGGAGGGAGGCGGCGACCCCACCGGATCCGGTCGCGGATCCCCCCGCGTCGAGCTTCCGCGTCCCCCCTCTCCGCCGCCTCCCGCTCCCGTCGCCTCCGGAGCGCCTGCGCGTCACCGACTTCCAGCGGATCCTCGCGGACCCCTACCGATTCGCACTCCAGCGCCACCTCCGCGCCGAGCCGATCCAGGATGATGCGCGTGAGATGGATGCGCGACTCTTCGGCACGCTCGTCCACCGCACGCTCCGCCGCTTCGGGGAGAGCGAAGCGGTGCACGCCACCGATCCGGAGGCGATCCGTGCGCGCCTCGACACGATCCTCGACGCGATCTTCGCCTCCCTCTTCCTCTCGGAGGGGGAGCGTCCGCATGTCGCCGTCTCGATCCAGCGAGAGCAGGCGCGCGCTCGTCTGCACCACTTCGCCACCTGGCACGCCGGTCGCGTCGATCAGGGGTGGGAGGTGGTCGGGGTCGAATCCTCGGCCGGATCGGCCGGAATACCCTTCGTGGTGGACGGCGTGACCGCGCGGATCGTGGGGAGCATCGATCGGATCGAGCGTGACCGCGAGAGCGGCGCCTACGCGGTCCTCGACTACAAGACCTCGGCACGCGCGGTGACGCCGGAGGCCGCGCACCGGAAGGGCGACGCCTGGGTGGATCTCCAGCTCCCCCTCTATCGGTGGATGCTGCCCCGCCTCGTCGACGCCGAGGGGCGCCCCCTCCACCCCGACGCGGGTGAATCCCCGATCCGGGTCGGGTACGTCAACCTGCCGCGGGATCTCGGGACGGTGGGGGAGGCGATCGCCGGGTGGGACGACGCGGACTTCGATGAGGCGATCGCGGTGGCGCGCCAGGCGATCCGGGGGCTCCGGCACGATGGAGCGGTGTGGGATCCCGCGCGGGCACCCCGGTATGGGGATGACGCCGTCGAGCGCGTCCTGGGAAGGGGTGTGATGGTGGGGTTCGACACGCCCACGGAGGACGACGCGTGAGCCCGGACACGCCTCCCTCGAGCCGCGGGGTCGCGTGCGAGCTGATCCTCGCCTCGGCCGGATCGGGAAAGACGTATCAGATCTCGTCGCGGATCATCGCGGCCCTGGCGGATGGAGTTCCGGCGAGGTCGATCTTCGCGTCCACCTTCACGCGTGCGGCTGCGGGGGAGATCCTCGACCGGGTGCTGACCCGACTCGCCGGGGCCGCGGTCGAGGCCGAAGAGGCCCGCGCGCTCACCGCCGAGGTGCGCGCGATCCTCTCGACCGCGCCGCCTTCGGGTCGTGGAGACCCGGATCGGCGCGCCTCCACGACCGAAGCGGAGGTCGTGGCATCGTCGATCCCCGACGACCCGGAGGCGTGGCAGCACCTCCTCGCCCGGACGATGCGTCGCCTCCGTGAGTTCGAGGTCGGCACCCTCGACAGCTTCTTTCAGCGGGTCGCCCGCTCCTTCGGACATGAGCTCGAGCTCCCTCCCGGGTGGAGCGTGGCGGAGCTCCCGGAACTCGAGGACGCGCGCGCGGCGGTCCTCGACGAGGTGCTCGGGCGCGCGGACACCGGGTCCGTCCTCCAGCTCGTCCGGGATCTGCATGGGGGTGAGGCACGGCGAAGCGTACACCGTGCGCTCGTGAGCACGGTGGAGGCGCTCATCGCGATCGAGCACGCGCGTGCGCCGGAGGCCCCCGGGTGGGACGCCGCCGTCGCGCTCACCGGGGGGGAGTCGGCGTCGGACGCGGTGATCGACCCGACGGCCCTGCGGAGGCGGTGGATCGACGCGCCCCTCGCGCAGACCCGGGCCGGGAAGGACCACGTCGCCTGGGCGCGCGCGCGCGATCAGGCGATCGAGGCGATCGAGGCGGGGGCGTGGGATGACTTCGCGTCGCGCGGCTTCTTCAAGGCGATCGCCGCGACCCCTCCGGGCGTTCCCCCGACCTACGCGGGGCGGACGATCGAGCCCGCGCTGATCGAGATCGTACGCGACACCGCGCGTCTGGCGGCCGCCGATCTCTCGCGTGTCATCGCCGCACGGGGTGCCGCGCTCGGGCGGCTGGCTCGCGACTGTGCCGATGCGTGGACGGCGCAGATTCGCGGCTCGGGCCGCGTGGGGTTCGATGACGTGGCGAGGCATCTCGCGGGGTCGGACCCGCCGAGCCGGCGCGCCGATTTCGGCGCGCGCCTCGGAGGCGAGGTCAGGCATCTCCTCCTCGACGAATTCCAGGACACCTCGCTCCTCCAGTGGGAGGTTCTCGCGCCACTCCTGCAGCGGGTGCGCGAGGGGGAGGACGACGAGGAGGCGGCGGACGGCGGACGGAGGGTCACCGTGGTCGCGGACCCCAAGCAGTCGATCTACGGATGGCGGGGGGGCGCGCCGATCGTCGTCCGGGAGCTCGAGGAGAGGTGGGGCTTCACGACCGAGGCGATGACGGGAAGCTACCGGTCGAGCCGCCCGGTGCTCGAGGCGGTGAATCGCGTCTTCGACGGGATCGAGAGCTCGGAGGTGATGGCCGGCGAAGCGCGCGACGCCGGGGTGGTCGCGGAGTGGGCGCGGGACTTCGGAGCGCACGAGGTGCGACTGCGCCCAGACGAGGCGAGCCGCCCGGGCGAAGCGGTGCTCCGGAGTGGCCCACCCCTCGAGGTGGAGGGCGGCGGGGAGGATCTCAACGCCTGGGCCGCGGAGGAGATCGCCCGCCTGGCCGCCGCCTGTGAGGGGCGGACGATCGGCGTCCTCGTACGCACCAACGCCGCGGTGGCACGCTTCGTCGTCGCGCTCCAGCACCGAGGTGTGCCCGTGAGCGAAGAGGGGGGAACACGGATCGTCGATGCCCCGGCCGTCGTCGCCCTCCTCTCCCTCCTCCACCTCGTGGACCACCCCGGAGACGGACTCGCGCGCTGGCATCTGGCATCCACGCCGCTGGGTGGGGTGGTGGGGCTCGTCGATCACGACGACGAGGATGCGGTGCGTCGCGTGACCACACGCCTCCGTCGTCGACTCGCCGATGAGGGCTTCGGGGGGGTGCTCACCGACCTCGAAGCGGCGCTCGACACGGCGTCTCCGCACGGCACCCGTGACCGTCAGCGTATCCGCCAGCTCGTGGCGCTCGGGCACGCCTTCGACGCGGCGCTGAGCCCGGGCGTCCGTACCGATCGCTTCATCCGTCTCGCGCTCCAGCACCGCGCGGAGCTCCCCGGGCGCGAACCGGTGCGCGTGATGACGGTGCACCGCTCGAAGGGGCTCGAGTTCGACGTCGTCGTCCTCCCCGATCTGGGGAAGTCGATCTTCGCCGGGGGACGCCGGGCTCCCGCAGCCTACACCTGGCGCCCCGGGGGTCACGGGCCGATCACGCATGTCTTCCCCGCGATCCCCTCGTGGCAGGCCGCCCTCTTCGATGAGCATCGCGAGCTCGGTGGCGCGATCGGGCAGCACCGGGAGGGCGAGATGCGCGACGTGCTCGGCACCCTCTACGTGGGGATGACGCGCGCCCGCCACGCGCTCCACATGCTCATCCCCGAGGACCCGGAGGGGAAGGATCGGGCACGTTCTCCCGCCCGCTTCCTCGTCGAGCGGCTCGCTGGCGAGAGGCTGACGGAGGGGTATCGATCCGGCGAGATCCTCTGGTCCACCTCGACGGATACCGAGCTCGGTGCGTGGCACCATCAGGTGGAGAGGGCGGGCGGGCGGTCGATCGCCCCCACCCGACTCCCTCCCCGCATCGATCTCCGGAAGGAGGAACGGAGCCGCATCCTGGATCGGAGAAGTCCCTCCTCGGGGGTGGACGCCACGCGCCTCGAGCCCGGTCGGATCCTCACCCCGGGAGACGACAGCGCACGCGATCACGGCACCCTCGTGCACGCCTGGCTCGAGGACCTCCGCTGGATCGACGGCGGCCTTCCCCCCGGAGACGAGCTCGCGCGCGGTGCCCAACGCGGGCTTCTCGAAGGGCGGATCGAGGTGGGGGGAGCGGTCGACGCTCCGACGCTCCGCGAGTCCGCCCGATGGCTCGCCGAGAAGCTCGATGCTCCGGCGATCCGGGACGCCCTCTCGCGGGAGCGCTACCCCGCGGACGCCGACGTGCACGTCGAGTCCGAGTACCCCTTCCTCTGGAAGGATGCGGCACGCGGGCTCTTCGTCGAGGGCGTCATCGACCGTCTCGTCGTCGTCGAGGAGGGCGGGGAGATCTCCTCCGTCGAGATCCTCGACTTCAAGACCGATCGGATCCGCGCGGGAGAGACGGGAGCGCTCGCCGGGCGCGTCGCGCATCATGCCCCCCAGATTCAACGATACCGCGAGGCGATCGCCTCGATCTTCGAGCTCGATCCGGGCGCGATCCGCGGCACCCTCCTCTTCCTCGATCCCGGGGAGGCCGTGGAGGTGCCCCCGGCGTGAATCGGTTCGGTGGTCGAGGTGGGCAGGAGTCGGCGTCTTGGCGGGCCTCTCGACCGTGTTACCTTCGGTGGCACCAGAAGGGTGTTGAAGACGTACGGTGGTCCCCGCTTCGCCCTTCGGGTCAGGGCGGCACGGGGCCATCTTCGTCGTTGGGACTCCTCGACGTAGCGACGGCCATGCCTTCGGAGCCCCGCCTTGAAGCGGACCCCGTGACGCTCCTGACGGGGACCGCCGTACGTCTTCAACACCCTTCCAGGCCGGGCCGCACCCAGGTGGGACGGTCCACGACCCGAAGCGCCAACGCGATGTCCGAGACGATTCGTATCACCCTCCCCGACGGGAGCGTGAAGGAGATGCCCGCGGGATCCACCGCGGCTGATGTGGCCGGCTCGATCGGCACCGGGCTGGCACGGGCCGCGGTCGCCGCCGTCGCGGATGGTGTCACCGTCGACCTCATGCACCCGCTCGAGGACGACACCCGACTCACGATCCTCACGGAGCGCGATGAGGCGGCGCTGCCCGTCCTCCGACACTCCGCTGCGCACATCCTCGCCACCGCCGTGCGGGAACTGCGTCCCGAGGCGGCGATCGGGTTCGGACCCGCGATCGACGAAGGCTTCTATTACGACTTCGACGTCGAGGAGCCCTTCACCCCCGAAGACCTCGAGCGCTTCGAGGCGGTGATGAAGGAGGTCATCGCCGCCGACCAGCCCTTCGAGCGCCGCGTGGTGACGCAGGAGGAGGCGCGGGAGCTCTTCTCCGACGATCCGCTCAAACTCGAACGCCTCGACGAATTCGAGGACGGCGAGGTGATCACCGTCTACCGGAACGGACCCTTCCTCGATCTCTGCCGGGGCCCGCATGTCCCGAGCACCGGGCGCCTGCGGAATTTCCGGCTCCTCTCGACGGCGGGGGCCTACTGGCGAGGCGACGAACGCCGTCAGATGCTCCAGCGCGTCTATGGCACGGCGTTCTTCGACAGGAAGGAGCTCAAGCGTCACCTCGTCCGTCTCGAAGAGGCGAAGCAGCGCGATCACCGGAAGGTGGGGCGTGAACTCGACCTCTTCTCGACCGATGCGCGCGTGGGTGCGGGGCTCATCCTCTGGCATCCGAAGGGATCGATCATCCGGATGGAGATCGAGGAGTTCGAACGCGAGCTCATCCTCCGCCACGGCTATCAGGTCGTCTACACGCCCCATGTGGTGAACGAACGCCTCTTCGAGATCTCGGGACACCTCGAGAACTTTGCCGAGAACATGTTCGGTGCGATGGAGGTCGAGGGCGCTCGCTATCGTCCCAAGCCGATGAACTGCCCCGGACATATCGCGATCTACGAGTCTGCCCAGCGCTCCTACCGCGATCTCCCGATCCGGATGGCGGAGTTTGGAACGGTGTATCGGTACGAACGCAGCGGCGTTCTGCACGGGATGCTGCGGGTCCGGGGGTTCACGCAGGATGACGCGCACGTCTTCTGCACGCCCGACCAGGTCGGGGGAGAGATCGAGCGTCTCCTCGACCTCGTCGACGAGATGCTCCGGGCGTTCGGATACCCCTACACGATCGAGCTCGCGACGAGACCCGAGAAGGCGCTTGGAGCGGCCGAGGCGTGGCAGGAGGCCGAGCGCGTTCTCGCCGAGACCCTCGAACGGCGTGGCGTCGACTATACCCTCGATCCCGGCGGCGGTGCGTTCTACGGTCCCAAGCTCGATTTCAAGCTGATCGACGCGATCGGACGGCGCTGGCAGGGGCCGACGGTGCAGCTCGATTTCAATCTCCCCGAGCGCTTCGGGATCGAGTATATCGGGGAGGACAACGAGCGACACCGCCCCGTGATGCTGCACCGGGTGCTCGTCGGATCGATGGAACGCTTCGTCGGGGGACTCATCGAGCACTACGCCGGGGCGTTCCCGACGTGGCTCGCCCCGGAACAGGTCCGCGTCCTCCCGATCTCCGAGCAGTTCGCCGAGGAGGCCGAGGCGTACGCGGAGGAGCTCCGCGCCGCCGGGGTCCGCGCCACGGCCGATCTGCGCGACACCCTCGGGTCACGGATCCGCGATGCCGAGGTGAAGAAGGTCCCGTACATGGCGGTTCTCGGGGAGCGCGAGGTTGAAGCGGGTACGGTGGCGATCCGTCGACGGGGTGCGGGCCGGAAGCAGGAGATCATGCCGCGGCGCGCATTCGTCGACTTCGTGCTCGAGGAGATCACCACGCGCGCCCTCGGTGACGCCGTACCGGAGGCGTCCGGGACCGAATGACGGGGTCGTTGCCGCCATTGACGCCGCGGCGCAGTTGTGAGATTCTTCTCTCCTCGCCGGCGGGGAGGAGGCAGCCCCCCGGAGGAGGAGACAGACGAAGAAGTGGACCCGCGAGCGCCGCGGTCCCACCCCACGATTTCAGCTGGTTCGAGATCTCCCGGGTCGACGCAGCCGCGCCCTGACGATCGGTCGGGTCGCACGGCTCACGCCGGCTCGGACTCTGGTTCGAGCCTTTTTCATTGCAGGAGGCAGACGATGCCGAAGATGAAGACCAACAGGGGAGCTGCGAAGCGCCTCCGCCGCACGGCGTCCGGAAAGCTCCGCCGCTTCAAGGCGAATCACAGCCACATCCTGACCAAGAAGTCGCGGAAGCGGAAGCGCCGTCTGCGCACCGGTGATCTCGTCTCGAAGGTCGATCAGGCCCGGATGGACCGTCTCATGCCCTACGGCCGGTAGGAGGACGACGATGGCACGCTCCAAGGGTTCGGTATCCCGCAATCACCGCAAGAAGAAGATCTTCAAGGAAGCCAAGGGCTACTTCGGAGGCCGCAAGAACCTCTACCGCACGGCGAAGGACGCGGTTGAGAGGGGGTGGGAGTACGCCTACCGCGACCGGAAGAAGAAGAAGCGCAACTTCCGGTCGCTCTGGATCGCGCGGATCAATGCGGCCGCGCGCGAGCACGACCTCTCCTACTCGCGCTTCATGCACGGGCTGCAGGTGGCCGGTGTGGAGCTGGACAGGAAGGCGCTCGCCGACATCGCCGTCCGCAGCCCGGAGGCCTTCGAGGAGCTGGTGGCCCGGGCCCGGGATGGTCTCGCAGAGGCGTCCTGACGAGGGACGCCCGCAGCACGGAACGGGGTTTCGGGGGACACTGCCCGGAGCCCCGTTCGCGTTTCACCACTCCATCGCGCACATCCCCGCGGGACGAAGAGAGAGATGAGTGATGTCGATGTTCTGATCGCCGAACTGGAGTCACTCCGCCACGAGGCGCTCGGGGCGGTGCACGACGCGGCGGATTCCGCCTCGCTCGAGGCGGTGCGTATCACATTCCTCGGTCGGAAGGAAGGTCGCATCTCCGGCGTACTCCGTGGTCTCGGATCACTCCCGCCCGACGATCGGCCACGGGTCGGCGAGGAGGCCAACCGGGTGAAGGCGGCTCTGCAGGAGGAGATCGAAGCCCGGGGCCGGGCGCTCCGTGCAGCCGAGGCGGCCGGGAGTGCGCCCGACCTCACGCTCCCGGCGCGCAGGCCTCGTCTCGGCGGCGCGCATCCGGTGACCCACGCGATGGATGAGATCTGGCGGATCTTCCGGTCGCTCGGCTTCACCCGCGCACGGGGTCCGGAGGTCGAGACGGAGTGGTACAACTTCGAGGCGCTCAACACCCCCCTCGACCACCCCGCCGCCGACGAGCAGGACACGCTCTACCTCGAAGGGGGGGGACTCCTGCGCAGCCATACCTCCCCGGTGCAGATCCGGACCCTCCTCGCGTATGAGCCCCCGATCCGGATCCTCGCGCCCGGATGGGTATACCGGCGCGACACCTACGATGCCACCCACACCCCCGCCTTCCTCCAGATCGAGGGACTCGTCGTCGACGAGGGGATCACCTTCGTGGACTTCAAGGCGACGCTGGCCGAGTTCGCGCGCCGCTACTGGGGCGAGGGCACCAGGATCCGACTGCGTCCCTCCTTCTTCCCCTTCACCGAACCGAGCGCCGAGGTCGATGTGAAGCGCCTCGTCGAGGGTCCGGACGGTCCGGTGGAGTCGGAGTGGCTCGAAATCATGGGGGCCGGGATGGTCGATCCGAATGTGCTCGAGGCGGCGGGGCTCGATCCGGATCGCTACAGCGGCTTCGCCTTCGGGATGGGCCCGGGACGGATCGCGATGTTGAAGTACGGAGTCTCGGATCTGCGAACCTTCTTCGAGTCCGACCTCCGCTTCCTCTCGCAGTTCGGAGGGGTGCGATGAAGGTCTCGCGCAGGTGGATCGAAGAGCTCCTCGGCGAATCCCGCACGGCGGAAGAAATCGCCGAGCGACTCGCCCGGGTCGGCTTTCCCGTCGAGGGTGTCGAGGATCTGGCGGAGGGACTCACCGGGATCGTGGTGGCTCGCGTCGACGAGGTATGCGCCCATCCCAACGCCGACCGCCTCCGACTCTGTACCGTCGACGCCGGAACCGGGGCGACGCTCCAGGTGGTGTGCGGAGCCTCCAATGTGAAGGCCGGCGGGTGCTACCCATTCGTCCCGGTGGGCGGCGCACTTCCGGACGGAACCCGGATCCGTCGGGCGAAGCTGCGCGGCGAGGTTTCGGAGGGGATGCTCTGCTCGGCGCGTGAACTCGGTCTCGGACACGATCACGCGGGAATCCTGGAGCTCCCGGGAGAGTGGACTCCGGGGGCTTCCTTCATCGAGGCGACCGGGCTCGACGACGAACGCCTCGATGTCGAGGTGACCGCCAACCGGGGCGATCTCCTCGGGCATCTGGGGGTGGCGCGTGAACTCGGTGTCGCGGCCCTCCCACCCATACCGGGCGCACCGCCGCTCGAGATCTCTCTGGTGAATGACCCGCAGCGTGTCGAATCGGGCGGCGTTCGTCTCGTGCATGAGGCGCCCGAGCGATGCGGCCGCTTTCTCGCGGCGATCGTCCGGGGTGTACGCGTGGGTCCGTCGCCGATCTGGCTCCAGATGAGGCTGCGCGCGATCGGCACGCGTCCGATCAACAATGTGGTGGACGCGACCAACTGGGTCCTCTTCGAGCTGGGCCAGCCCACGCACGCCTATGATCTCTCGAAGATCCGTGGTTCGGAGGTGCGGGTGCGTGTGGCGCGGGAAGGCGAAGGCGTGCGCACCCTCGACGGGAAGGAGCACGAGCTCGATCCCTCGATGCTCGTGATCGCCGACGCCGAACGGACCGTCGATATCGCCGGGATCATGGGTGAGGAGGAGTCGTCGGTATCGGAAGAGACGACCGAGATCCTCGTCGAGTGCGCGCACTTCGATCCACGATCCATCCGGGCGACACGCAAGGCGCTCGGGATCGTCTCTGACGCGGGGTATCGCTTCGAGCGGTACGTCGACGCGGATGGACAGGAGGAGGCGATCCGCCGCACCCTGGAGATCATCCTCGCCGTCGCGGGTGGCGAACTCCACCCGGAGATTCTCGATCTCCACCCGCACCCCTTCACGCCCCCGGTGATCGATCTCTCCCTCGATCGAGTCGAGCGCACGCTCGGCGTCCCCTTCACGGCGAAGACGATCGACGAACTCCTCACCCCGATCGGCTTCACCTGCGTGGAGATCGACGGCGGGCTCCGCGTGGAGGTCCCGGGGTGGAGGGCAGCCGATGTGACCCGACCCGTGGACCTCATCGAGGAGATCGCACGGCGGTGGGGGTACGACCGCTTCCCCGACGTCGCGGCGGGATACCGCCCCGGAACCGTCCCCGATCACCCGCTCTTCCTCCTCGAGGACCGTCTGCGTGATCTGATGATCGGCTTCGGATTCTTCGAGGCTCAGACGCCCGCCTTCGTGCCGGAAGGAGAGGGGGAGGTGCGACTCACACACCCGCTCTCGCGCGAGGAGCCGGTGCTGCGACGCGAGGTGCTTCCCTCGCTCGGGCGCCGACTCGCGTACAATCTGGCGCGGGGGATCCGTGACGTCGCGCTCTTCGAGCTCGCGACGTCATTCCGTCTCGCCACCGAGGCCGGCGAGACCGGGGTGGCCGAAGAGGCTCGTCTCGCACTCGTGGCCACGGGTGTGGAGCGGCGCCACTGGTCGGAGGAGGCGCGTGCGATCGATATCTTCGATCTGAAGGGGTGGGCCGAGCCCCTTCTGCGAGAGGCGCACGGGACCGGGGCAACACTCCGTCCGGCCACGGATCACGACGCGCGGTGGCGCGCCGGGTGGTGTCTCGACCTCCTCGATGCGGAGGGAGAGCGCGTGGGTCGGGCCGGTGCGCTCGCCCCCGATACGCTCGATCTTCCGCCGTGGGCGGGAGAAGTCTTCGGCCTCGAGATGGGACTTCCGGCGCTTCCCCGGGTAGCCGACGAGCGGACGATGCGCCCCCTGCCGGCGCACCCGGGGAGTGAGCGTGATCTCGCACTCCTCGTCCCGGACGAGATCTCTGCCGCCACGATCGAAGCGGTTGCGTGGGCGGCGGGAGGCCCGCTCCTCGTCGGTGTGGAGGTCTTCGATCACTATGAGGGGGCGGGGGTTCCCACCGGGATGACGGCGACGGGGTGGCGCTTCCGCTACCAGGCTGATGATCGTACCCTGACGGAAGAAGAGGTCGACGCGGCGACCGAACGGATCGCCGCCTCTCTCGAGGAGGAGTGCGGTGCCCGGATCCGGGGACGTGACGAATAATTCGCCGCGCGAGCGGCTGGATGCGCTCGAAGCGGCGGTCGAGGTTCTCCTCGATCGCCTCACGAGTGCAGAGCGTCGAGCGGCCATCTCCGAAGAGCGGCGGACCGAGGTGGAGGTGTTGTTGCGCGAGATGTCGGCGGGGAGTGTGGACCCCGCCGAGATGGCGGAGCGCCTGCAGGAGGTGGAGGCCGAGAATGAAGAGCTCCGGAGCCGTCTCGACGGCGGTCTCGAACGCGTGGAGCGACTCCTCGCCCGTGTGCACTATCTGGAGGACCAGCGATGAGTGAGAAGAAGTCCGTCACCGTGCGGATCGCGGGAGAGGAACACACGATTCGCGCGGAGGCCGAACCGGCGTACACCCGGGCATGTGCGAAACTCGTCGACGACCGGATCCAGGAGATGCGCGCACGCGCCGGGCTCATCGAGAACCATCGGCTCGCGATCCTGGCAGCACTCAGCATCACCGATGAGCTCCTGCAGGCGCGTGACGACCTCGACCGCCTCGAGCGCGAGGTCACGACCCGCGCCGAGGCGCTTTCGGACCGGATCGGTCAGGTGCTGGACGAGACCGCTACGAATCACGAATGAGGAGGGCGGGGTCGCGGCTTGCGCCCCCCTTCCACCGCCTCCTATCCTTCAAGTCCTGAAGGATCACCCGTCGCGTCGCGGATGCGCGGGTTTCACGACCACTGTCGGTGGCCTCGCGAGCCGCTGATTTCGGAGACATACATGGAATCGACGTCAGTGATTCTGGCGACGGTTCTCGCATTCGTGGCCGGAGGCGCCATCACGCGGGCGTTCGTGCTTCGGCGCCTCTCCGTCGAGCGAGAGCGGGAGCGGGCGGCCGGCGAGCATGAGGCCGGGCGTGTCCTCGCCCGTGCGGAGCAGGAGGCCGAGAATCTCCGTCGGGCAGCCGAGCTCGAGGGACGCGATGCGGCGATCCGCCTCCGGGAGGCGTGGGAGAAGGAGGAGGACCGCCGTCGCGAAGAGCTCAGACGTGCCGAGCACCGCGCCCAGGAACGCGAGGACAAGCTGGATCGGACCCTCGATCGCCTCGAGACGAGAGATGCCGAACAGGAGGAGAGCGCCCGCGAGTTGGCGGAGACGCGACGCGCTCTCGCCGAACGAGAGGCGGAGCTCACCCGGGTGGAGCGCGAGGTGCGCGACCGCCTCGAGTCGCTCGCCGGACTCTCCCGCCAGGAGGCCCGCGACGTTCTCCGCGACGACCTCCTCGATGAGGCGCGGGCCGAGGCGGCCAACCAGCTTCGGGAGATTCGCGACGAAGCCCGGCGTTCGGCAGAACGCGAGGCTCACCAGATCCTCGCCACCTCGATTCAGCGACAGGCGGCCGAGACGACGGCCGAACTCACCGTCTCGGTGGTGCAACTCCCCTCCGACGAGATGAAGGGGCGGATCATCGGGCGCGAAGGTCGTAATATTCGATCCTTCGAACACGCCACGGGGATCGATGTGGTGATCGACGACACGCCCGAGGCGGTCGTGCTCAGCGGGTTCAACCCGATCCGTCGGGAGATCGCCCGCGTCGCCCTCTCGCGGCTCGTCGAGGACGGACGGATCCACCCGGCGCGCATCGAGGAGGTGGTGGAGCGGGCGAAGGCCGAGGTGGAGAGCGAGATGACCGAGGCGGCCGAGGCGGTCCTCTACGATCTCGGCGTTCACAATGTGCACCCCGAGATCGTGCGCGTTCTCGGGCGACTCCGCTTCCGCACCTCGTACGGGCAGAACCAGCTTCAGCACTCCCGGGAGGTCGCCCGTCTGGCAGGCGCGATGGCGCTCGAGATCGGAGCCGATGAAGACGCCGCCCGGCGGGCGGGGATCCTGCACGATGTGGGCAAGGGGCTCACCGACGAGCAGGAGGGCACACACGTCGAGCTCGGGTATCGACTCTGCAAGCGTCACGGCGAGGGCGAGATCGTCCTGAATGCGATCCGTGCCCACCACGACGAGGAACCGCATTACTTTGTGGAGACCTTCCTCGTCACCGCTGCCGACGCCGTGAGTGGATCCCGACCCGGGGCCCGGAGGGAGGTCTTCGATGGCTACGTGAAACGGCTCGAGAAGCTCGAATCGATCGCGCTCCAGGAGGAGGGCGTGGAGCGGTGCTTCGCGATCCAGGCCGGACGCGAGCTGCGTGTGATGGTCCAGCCCGACAAGGTGTCCGACGCGGAGATGGCGCAGATCAGCGCATCGGTCGCGGAGCGGATTCAGAGTGAACTGCAGTACCCCGGCCAGATCAAGGTGGTTGTGGTACGAGAGACACGCGCGGTCGACTTCGCGCGATGAGAGGGGAGTGAAACGACGGATGGCCGCAGAACTGATTTCCGGAACCGAGATCGCCGGGACGATTCGAGGTGAACTCAAGGATCGCGTCGCGTCGCTCGCGAAGAGCGGGCTCGTCCCCGGACTCGCCACCGTGCTCGTGGGGGAGGATCCCGCCAGCCGGCTCTACGTGGGGATGAAGGGGAAGGCGGCGGACGAGGTCGGGATCGTGTCGCGCCAGATCACCCTCGATGCCACGACCCCCGAGACGGAGCTCCTCGACCTGATCGAGGAGCTCAACCACGACCCCGCGATCCACGGGATCCTCGTCCAGCTTCCGCTCCCCGAACAGATCGAGGCCCGGAA
The DNA here is from genome assembly GCA_032250675.1 of Longimicrobiales bacterium. Classification (GTDB taxonomy): domain Bacteria; phylum Gemmatimonadota; class Gemmatimonadetes; order Longimicrobiales; family Gaopeijiaceae; genus Gaopeijia. The sequence continues at coordinate 18,648 of JAVVEY010000031.1, forward strand.
GGTTCTTCTCGCCATCGATCCGGCGAAGGACGTCGACGGGTTCCACCCGATCAATGTCGGCGCCCTCTTCACGGGTGACACCTCCGCGCTCGCTCCGTGCACGCCCAAGGGGGTGCTCGAGATGCTGCTCCGTACGGGGAACCACCCCGAAGGGAGGCGCTGCGTGATCGTGGGCCGGTCGAATATCGTGGGCCGGCCGATGGCCTCTCTCCTCCTCATGCACCACGGCACCGTAACGGTGGCGCACAGCCGGACCCGGGACCTCCCCGCCGTCTGCCGTGAGGCCGATATCCTCATCGCGGCCGTGGGACGTCCCGGCACGATCACCGCCGATATGGTCAAGCCCGGAGCGGTCGTGATCGATGTCGGCACCACGCGTGTCGAGGCCCCCGATCGACCGAAGGGATACCGGGTCGCGGGGGACGTCGACTTCGACGCCGTCCGCGAGGTGGCGTCCTTCATTACGCCGGTACCCGGGGGTGTGGGACCGATGACGATCGCGATGCTCCTCGTCAACACCGTCGAGGCCGCCGAACGCTCGACCGGGGCCTCGGGAGCGTGAGCGACGACACACTCGATCTCTTCGCCGCGGAGGTGAGCGGCACCGCTCCGGAGGGCACGACGGAGGGGGCGACGGACGACGCGACGGACGGTGCTGACCACGAAGCGTCTCCGGTCCTGACGGTGACGCAGGTGAATCGGCGCGTCCGGCGTCTCCTCGAATCGCGGTGGGGGGAGATCGATGTCGCCGGGGAGGTGGGGGGGTGGACGCGGCATCGGAGCGGCCACTGCTACTTCGGGATCAAGGATGAGTCGGCACAGCTCGACTGCGTGATCTTTCGCGATGACGCCCGCCAGCTTCCGATCGATCCCGAGGTGGGGATGGAGATCCGGGTGACGGGGCGCCTCACGCTCTACGAACCCCAGGGGCGATATCAATTCGTCGCGCGGCGCGTCGTCCCGCTCGGAGACGAAGGCTTCTTCCAGCTCGCCTTCGAGACGCTGCGGCTGCGGCTGACCGAGGAGGGGCTCATCGACCCGGCGCGGCGCCGTCCGATCCCCCGGGTACCGCGCCGCGTCGGCGTCGTGACCTCCACCACGGGGGCGGCGCTCCGCGACATCCTCAAGGTGATCGCGCGACGGGCACCGTGGACCGAGGTGGTCGTGGCCGGCGCGCGCGTGCAGGGCGAAGGGGCGTCGCGGGAGATCGCGCGTGCGCTCGAGCGAATCGACCGGGTCGGCGACCTCGATGTGGTGATCGTCGGAAGGGGTGGTGGGTCGCTCGAAGATCTCTGGGCGTTCAACGAGGAACCGGTGGCCCGCGCGATCGCGGCGTGCTCGACGCCGGTCATCTCGGCGGTCGGGCACGAGACCGACCACACGATCGCCGATCTCGTCGCCGATCTGCGCGCCCCGACCCCGTCTGCCGCCGCCGAGGCCGCGGTGCCTGACGGCGACGCGATCGCGGCCTACATTCAGCGGGCCCGCCGCGAACTCGAAGGCAGTCTGCGCCGCTGGGTGGAGCGTCGTGAGGTTCTCGTCGACTCGGCCCCCCATCGACTCGCGCGATCGCTCGAGCGACGACTCGACCCGGCGCGGCAACGGGTGCGCAGTGCGTCGCAGGGGATGCGCTTCGCCCTGCGTGGGGCGCTCGATCGACGACGGCAGGAGCTGGCTCGCGGGGATCGCCTGGAGGCGGTCGTGCGGGGGCGCCTCGAACGCATACGGGCGCGACTCCACCGGGCGGCCGCACGACTCGACGCACTCTCGCCGCTCGCCACCCTCGAACGAGGCTTCGCCGTCCCGGTCGACGCGGAGGGAACGATCCTCCGGCGGGTGGAGGCCTTCGTGCCCGGAAGCGAATTTCACCTTCATCTCGTGGACGGGCGCGTGCGCGCCCGCGTCGAGGCACGTGAGCCTGGAGAATGAGTGACGAGAATGAGTGACGTGAGATCGGATCGTGAGAGCGGCGATGCACCGGAGGCGGGGATGCACGACGAAGACGAGCCCACCCTGGAGGAGCGGATCCGTCGGCTCGAGGAGATCCTCGGGTCGCTCGAGAACGACGAACACACCCTCGATGAAGCGCTCGCCCTCTTCGAGGAGGGGATCTCTCACGTGAGGACCTCCGAGGCGCTCCTCGATCGAGCGGTGCTCCGTGTGGAGGAACTCCTTGATGACGAGGGCGGCACGCGCCCCCTCGATGGGCCCGGAGAATCGTCGTGATCGGGTGCGATGGGAGCGAGTTCGATCTGAAGGCGTATCTCGAAGCCGAGGGGCGCGCGGTGGAAGCCGCGCTCGAGCGGGCGGCGTGCGTCTTCGGCGAGCATCTCACCTCGGAGTCTGCCGCGGCGGCTCGTCACGGGATGCTCTCGGGGGGGAAGCGGCTGCGCCCGATCCTCTGCGTGACGGCGTGGAGGGCGTGCCGGGACGGCGCCGGGACTCACCCGCTCCCCGATGCGCTCCACGATCTCGCCGTCGGTCTCGAAGTGATCCACGCCTACTCGCTGATCCACGACGATCTGCCGTCGATGGACAACGCGATGCTTCGACGCGGCGCCCCCACCACCCACCGGGTGCATGGAGTCGACGCCGCCACACTCGGGGGCGTGGCGATGATTCCACTCGCGGCACGCGGGGTCCTCGAAGCGGGCGAGACGCTCGGCCTCTCACCCGACGTCACCGCGGAGTGTGCCCGGATTCTTCTGGGTGCCGCGGGCGCGGGGGGGATGGTCGGAGGGCAGGGTCTCGACCTCCTGGGTGAGGGACGGACCCTCGGTGAGTCCGAATTGAGTGAGCTTCATCGCCACAAGACCGGGGCGCTCCTGACCGCAGCGCTCGAGGTGGGAGCGGTCGCCGCCGGAGCCGCCCCGGAGGTGCGTGAGGCGCTGCGCAGCTATGGGGAGCAGATCGGCCTCGCCTTCCAGATCGCCGATGACGTCCTCGACGCCACGGCGACCGCCGAGGAGCTCGGAAAGAGACCCTCCGACGACGAACTCGACAAGTCGACCTACGTGGCGCTGCACGGGCTCGAAGGGGCCCGGAGGCGGGCGCGGGACGAGGTCGAGGGCGCCCGAGCGGCGCTGGACGCAGTGGGTCTGGAGTCTCCGGCTCTCCACGCGATCGCCGACTACATCGTCACACGGCGCCGCTGACCCTATCTTTGTGACACGAGCCGTGCAGCGGCACGGATCGGAGCCTTGAGGCGGGGGTAGGGGTTCTCCGCCCGGGGGTGTGAGCGTCACACCCCTCTCGATTCATCGGACGTCCCGCGCGTCGAGCGCGGTCTGGAGCAATTCAGCGTGGCACTTCTAGATCTGATCCAATCGCCGAAGGACCTGCGCAGGCTCGATCCCGAGCAGCTCGTGACCGTCGCCCGGGAGGTACGCGAGCGGCATATCGATGTCGTCTCGCAGATCGGCGGGCACTTTGGTGCGTCCCTCGGCGTCGTGGAACTCACCGTGGCTCTGCACTACGCCTTTGATACGCCCCGCGACAAGCTCGTCTGGGACACCGGGCACCAGGGCTACATCCACAAGATTCTCACCGGACGCAACGCCGAGCTTCCCTCGATCCGACAGCGGCACGGTCTGGCCCCCTTCCTCCGCCGTGACGAATCGGAGTACGACGCCTTCGGGGCCGGTCACGCATCGACCTCGATCTCGGCGGCGTGGGGGATGGCGGTGGCGCGCGACCTCAATGAGGCCGAGTTCTCGGTCGCGGCGATCATCGGAGATGGCGCGATGGGGTGTGGACTGGCGTACGAGGCGCTCAACAACGCCGGCTCCACCGACCGCGACTTCATCGTGGTGCTCAACGACAACGATCACTCGATCGCACCCAATGTGGGCGCGCTCAACAAGTATCTCACCTCGGTGGTGACCAACCCGGCGTACAATCGGGTGCGGGATCTCGTGAAGGATGTGCTGCATCGGGCTCCCACCAATGTGGGGCACCTCGTCGAGGAGGTGGCCGGGAAGCTCGAGGATGGACTCACGCACTTCCTCACCCCGGGGATGCTCTTCGAGGCGATGGGGTTCCGGTATGTCGGTCCGCTCGACGGTCACGACGTCGTCGCGCTCGCCGATCATCTCGAGCGGGTTCGCGGGATGAAGGGTCCGATCCTCGTGCACGCGATCACCCAGAAGGGGAAGGGCTTCGCGCTCGCGGAGGACGATCCGTGGACGTGGCACGCCTCGGGCCCCTTCGACAAGGTGAGCGGCTCCGCCCCGCGGAAGAGTGGATCGGCGGGACCGTCGCGCCCCCGCTACCAGAAGGTCTTCGGGCGCGCCCTCGTCGATCTGGCGCGCGAGGACGAGCGCGTCGTCACGATCACCGCGGGGATGCCGGACGGCACCTCGACCGACCTCTTCGCGAAGGAGATCCCCGAGCGGTACTTCGATGTCGGGATCGCCGAGGGACACGGGGTGACCTTCGCGGCGGGGCTCGCCACCGAGAAGATTCGGCCGGTCGTCGCGATCTATTCGACCTTCCTCCAGCGCGGCTACGACATGATCGTGCACGACGTGGCGCTGCAGGATCTGCCGGTCGTCTTCGCGATGGACCGGGCCGGGGTGGCGGGTGCCGACGGCCCGACCCACCACGGCGCGCTCGACATCTCCTACATGCTCGGCATCCCGAACATGACGGTGACGGCGGGGAAGGACGGGCGCGAGATGATCGGTCTGCTCCGAACCGGTATCGCGCACGAGGACGGCCCGTACTCCGTACGGTGGCCGCGCGCGAATGTGCCCGACGACGTGCCCGAGACCTCCGAGATCGAGGCGATCGACTACGGCACGTGGGAGGTGGTACGCCGCGGCTCGGATATCGCACTCCTCGCAGTCGGGACGATGGTCCTCCCGGCGCTCGATGCGGCCCACGAACTCGCAGCGAGGGGGATCGATGCGACGGTGGTGAACTGCCGCTTCCTCAAGCCGTACGATGCCGAGATCCTCGACGAGGTCCTCGCCGGACACGCAGGCGTCGTGACGATCGAGGAGGGGGCGCTCATCAACGGATTCGGTGCCTTCATGGCACGCGAGATCGCTCAGCGGGACGCGGGACACGGTGTACACACCTCGTCGATGGGACTCCCGGATCGCTTCATCGAGCACGGGGATCGTGACGGGCTCCTCGCTGAGATCGGCCTCGACGCGCGGGGGATCGCGGACCACGCCCGCGCCTTCGCGGAACGCATCGGCGCGGTCTCCGAAGCGAAGGGCGCGATGGGTCCGCAGAGCGCGTGAGTCTCCTTCCGGTCCGGGCCATCCGACGCGTCGGGATCGTCGTTCGGGGCGGGGCGCGTGCGCGCGACGCGCTCGGAGAGGTGCTCACCGCGGCTGCGGCGCTCGATATCGAGGTTCAGGTCGAACCGCATTCGCTCGACCTCGCTCCCGCGGGAACCCCCTCGTGGACCGACCCGTCAGAGGTCGACGCCGTGCTCTCCCTCGGGGGGGATGGCACCCTCCTGCGTGCCGCGCGATCTCTGGTCGGCGTGGACACCCCGCTCCTCGGGGTGAATGTCGGGCATCTGGGTTTCCTCACGCACGCGGCGATCCAGGAGATCGGGCCCGCGCTCTCCTCCCTCTCGGCGGGGGAGTACCAGCTCGAGCCCCGCTTCACCCTGGCCGTGGAGACGGGGGTGGCCGGGGAGACGCACCGGGCGCTCAACGAGGTGGTGGTGACCCGGGCGGGCGCGGCACGGGTGGCGCGCCTCGAGCTCTTCGTGGGCGAGGGGGATCGCGAGGAGGAACTCGCCCGTTTCTCCGCGGATGGCGTACTCGTCGCGACCCCGACGGGATCGACGGCATACTCGCTCTCTGCGGGAGGACCGATCGTCGAGCCCTCCGTCGACTGCCTGACGGTGACGCCGATCGCGCCGCACACCCTCGCGCTCCGACCGATCGTCCTTCCACCGCACCTGAGGGTCCGCATCGCCCCGATGATGGGGGAACCCGAGATGACGGTCACCCTCGACGGCCAGGAGGGGTTCACCCTTCCGGAACGCGGCGTGGACGTCTGTCGGAGTGTGGATGCGGTGCACCTGATCCGATTCGATGGGGAGTCGTTCTTCGACACTCTGCGTCGCAAGCTGCGCTGGGGAGCGAGGCCGGGCGGCGCGATGGGATGAAGGCGCAGCGGCGCATGGCGGCGCCCCATATCGCGCGTGTAGCTTCCGGCTCATGTTGATCGAGCTCCGAATCCGGAATTTCGCGGTGGCCGATGACGTCACCCTGACGCTCGGCGCCGGGCTCAATGTGCTGAGTGGTGAGACGGGGGCGGGGAAGTCGATCCTGATCGATGCCCTCGCGCTCCTCCTCGGTGAACGTGCGTCTTCCGCGGATGTCCGGACCGGCACGGATCGCGCGTCGGTGGAGGCGGTCTTCGACGTCACCGGATCGCCCGACCTCGTCGAGCGACTCGAGGAACTCGGACTCGCCTCCGAGGAGGGGCTCCTCCTTCTCCGCCGCGAAGTGCAGGTCGAAGGCCGGAACCGCGCCTGGGTCAACGGATCTCCATCGACGGCCACCGTCGTCGGGGAGATCGGGACCCGCCTCGTCGATCTGCATGGGCAGCACGAGCATCAGACGCTCCTCTCGCGCGCGGCGCAGCGCACCCTCCTCGACGCCTTCGCGGGAGCGGACGAGGTCGCCGCGCGCGTGCGCGACGCCTGGTCCCGCCTCCGCGAGGCCCGTGCCACCCTCACCTCACATGGGGAGCGGGTTCGCGAACTCGAGAGCCGCGGTGACTTCCTCCGCTTCCAGCTCTCCGAGATCGACGCCGCCGGGATCGAGGTCGGCGAAGAGGCGTCTCTGCGCGAGGAATCGACTCGCCTCGAGCACGCGCGGGAGCTCGCCGAGACGGCCGGCTCGGCGCACGACCTCCTCTACGGGGGCGAGGACACCGTGTCCGACCATCTCGCGCAGATCCGGACGGAGCTGCGGAGCGCGGCGCGCATCGATCGCACGCTCGACGAGATCGCCTCCCTGGTGGATGAAGCCTACCTTGCGGCCGTCGAGGCGGGGCGCGCCGCCGCCCGGTATGCCGATGGGATCGAGATCGATCCGTCCCGGCTCGCCGAGCTGCAGCGACGTCTTGATACCCTCTTTCGCCTCAAGCGGAAGTACGGCCCCGAGCTCGAGGATGTACTCGACACCGCCGCCCGACTTCGGAGCGAGGTGGAGGCGCTCGATGACGCCGAGGCGGACGCCGGCGCCCTCGAGGCCGAGGTGACGCGTGCCGCGGAGGCGCTCGAGGAGGAGGCGGCGCAGCTGGGAGCGATGCGAAGAGAGGCGGCACACCGGCTCCGGGAAGGGGTCGAGCGACTCCTCCCGGAACTCGGGATGCCCGGGGCTCTCTTCGAGGTCCGACTCGACCCACTCGACGAGATCGAGGCGGGGGGAGGCGAGCGCATCGACTTCCTCGTCTCGCTGAATCCGGGATTCCCGCGCCGTCCCCTCGCGCGGGTCGCGAGCGGCGGCGAACTCTCGCGTGTCATGCTGGCCCTCAAGTCGGTCCTCGCCGAGGTCGACGACGTCCCGACGCTCGTCTTCGACGAGATCGACGCGGGGATCGGGGGGGAAGTCGCGACCGCGGTGGCGCGCAGGCTCGAAGCGCTCGGTCGGGCGCGCCAGGTCTTCGTGATCACGCACCTCCCGCAGCTCGCGTCGCGTGCGGGGGAGCATCTCCTCGTCTGGAAGGGAGAGGCGGATGGCGTGGCGGCGACGCGCGTGGAACGCCTCGAGGGGGAGGCGCGGGTGCGAGAGATCGCGC
>JAVVEY010000032.1:0-26421 GCA_032250675.1 Longimicrobiales bacterium
ATTCGTGAAATTCTGGAAGAGGAAGTGGGGGGATGAGGGGACGGATCTTCGTGGGCGCAGCCGCGCTCAACCTCACCGACGCCGGCTTCCTCGACATCACCGGCTTCGAGGAGGCGGGCGCCGCGCTGCGTGTCGGACTCCGTACCGCCCTCGGAGGTTGATCCATTTCGCGACTTTCAGGCATCTTGTAGGTATGACTACCTCCTCCCGTACCTCGTCATCCCCGTCCCGAATCCGAGCCTGATCATGTCGACGACCGAAAAAGATCTGACCGGCACCGCCGACCTGGCGAGCCGGCTTGCCGAGAAGGAGGCCGAGGTCGCGCGGCTTCGAGATCAGCTCGAACGCTGGAGGGCGAAGTACGAGTCGACCTCCACACGCGACATCGGCTTCACCACGATCTCGGGGCACGAGATCGCGCCGCTCTATACGCCCCTCGACCGTCCCGCGTCGGGGCATGCCCTCGACGAGATCGGGGTGCCGGGTGAATTCCCCTTCACCCGGGGTCCGTACCCGACGATGTACCGGACGCGGCTCTGGACGATGCGGCAGTTCGCGGGCTTCGCCTCGGCCGAGGAGACGAATCAGCGCTATCACTACCTCCTGGATCACGGGCAGACGGGGCTGAGCGTCGCCTTCGACTTTCCCACCCTGATGGGCTACGACTCGGACCACCCCCGATCGCTCGGGGAGGTCGGGGTCTGCGGTGTCGCGATCAGTTCGCTGCAGGACATGGAGCGGCTCTTCGACGGGATCCCGCTCGATCAGGTCTCGGTCTCGATGACGATCAACGGCCCGGCGATCATCCTCTTCTGCTTCTACGTGGCGGCGGCCGAGAGGCAGGGGGTGCCCGCCGAGAAGCTCCGCGGCACCGTCCAGAACGACATCCTCAAGGAGTACCAGGCGCAGCACGCGTGGGTCTTCCCGCCCGAACCGGCGCTTCGCGCGATCGTCGACATGTTCGAGTGGTGCAGCGAACACACGCCGAAGTACAACCCGATCTCGATTTCGGGCTACCACATCCGTGAGGCCGGAGCCACCGCGGTACAGGAGCTCGCCTTCACGCTGCGCAACGGCTTCGAGTACGTGGAGCGCGGGATCGCACGCGGACTCGATGTCGACAGCTTCGCACCCCGCCTCTCCTTCTTCTTCGACATCCACAACGACTTCTTCGAGGAGATCGCCAAGCTGCGCGCAGCCCGACGGATCTGGGCCCGGCGCATGCGCGACGTCTACGGCGCGAAGAACCCCGACTCGTGGCGCCTCCGGACGCACTGCCAGACCGCCGGGGTGACCCTCACCGCGCAGCAGCCCGAGAACAACATCGTGCGTGTCGCATACCAGGCGATGGCCGCGGCGCTCGGGGGCACGCAGTCGCTGCACACCAACTCGATGGACGAGACGCTCGCGCTTCCCACCGAGAAGTCGGTGCGCATCGCGCTGCGCACGCAGCAGATCCTGGCGTACGAGTCGGGGGTGGCGAACACGATCGACCCGCTCGCGGGTTCGTACTTCGTGGAAACGCTCACCGACCAGCTCGAGGCCGACGCCGAGGCGCTCTTCGACGAGATCGAGGCGCAGGGCGGTGTGGTTCCCGGGATCGAGGCCGGGTGGTTCCAGCAGCAGATCGCGAACTCCGCGATGGTCCAGCAGACCGAGATCGAGTCCGGGCGGAGCATCGTCGTGGGGGTGAATGAGTTCACCGAGGGCGGAGCGGACGTCGCGATCGACACGCTGCGTATCGGACCCGAGGTCGAGGCGAATCAGCGCGCGCGGATGGCCCGGCTCCGCGAGGAACGGGACGCCGCCGAGGTCGAGCGCACGCTCGCCGCGCTGCATGAGGCGGCCGCCGACGGTTCGAATCTCGTGCCGCGCATCCTCGACTGCGCGCGCGCCTGGTGCACCCTCCACGAGATCCGGGACGCGATGGAGCAGGTCTTCGGATCGTACAAGGAACCCGTCTTCTTCTGATGCAGAACTCCTGCAGGACTCTCCAATGAACGACGAGCGCAAGATCCGCGTCCTGGTGGCCAAGCCCGGCCTGGACGGTCACGACCGGGGCGCGAAGGTGATCGCGAGTGCCTTTCGCGACGCCGGATTCGAGGTGATCTATACCGGCCTTCACCAGACGCCCGAGATGATCGCGAATGCCGCGATCCAGGAGGATGTCGATGTGGTGGCGATGTCGATCCTCTCGGGGGCTCACATGACGCTCTTTCCGCGCGTGCGCGAGATGCTCGACGCCGAGGGTGGCGAGCACATCCTCCTCACGGGGGGCGGGATCATCCCCGAGGACGACATGGCCGCGCTCGCCGAGAAGGGTGTGGGACGACTCTTCGGTCCGGGGAGCCCGACGCGCGAGGCGATCGCCTACATCCGTGAGTGGTTCGAGACACAGGGAGAACGGGTGTGACGGCGGGCGAGCCCTCTCGCCTTCGCGCACTCTCCGACGAGCTCCTCGAACTCCGCGAACGGCTGCGACAGGGCGGGGGCGAGCGCCGCATCCAGCGCCAGCACGATCAGGGCAAGTGGACGGCGCGCGAACGCGTCGAGGCCCTCTTCGATGACGACGCTCCCTTCGTGGAGGTCGGACTTCTCGTCGCGCACGACCTCTATGAGGGTGAGGCGCCGGCCGCCGGTGTGGTGACGGGGGTGGGGTGCGTGCATGGTCGTGAGGTCGTCGTGATCGCCAACGATGCCACGGTGAAGGCGGGCTCGTGGTGGCCCGAGACGATCACCAAGATGCTCCGCGCCCAGGAGATCGCGATGCGCTGCCGCATCCCGATCCTCTACCTCGTCGACTCTGCCGGGGTGAACCTCCCCTACCAGGGAGGCGTCTTTCCGGGGCAGTACGGCGCGGCGCGGATCTTCTACTACAACTCGATCATGCGGCGCTACCTGGGGATCCCGCAGCTCGCGGCGGTCATGGGGCCGTGCATCGCGGGGGGCGCGTACCTCCCCGCGCTCTCCGACGTCATCCTGATGGTCGAAGGCACCTCCTTCATGGGGCTCGGCGGCCCGAACCTGGTGAAGGGCGCCACGGGGCAGAGCGTCGGGACCGAGGAACTCGGCGGCGCGAGGGTGCACGCGGGACGGAGCGGGGTCGCGCACTACGCGCTCCCCGACGACGAGGCGTGCATCGCAAAGCTCCGCGAACTCGTCCTCGAGCTCCCCGACGAGGTCGCGGGGGCACCCACGCCGACCGACGCACTCCCCGCGCCGGTGCGGCCGATCGACGACCTCTACGCGCTCCTCCCCGAGAATCACCGCCAGCCGTATGAGATGCGCGCGATCCTCGAGACGCTCCTCGACGCTCCGGCGCCCGCCGACGACGGCACCGTGCCGAGCGCCTTCGACGAATTCCAGCCCGACCACGCGGCCGAGATGATCTGCGGGACGGGGCGCCTCGGCGGCATCCAGGTGGGGGTGATCGCGAACCACCGCGGGATGGTCAAGGACGACCGCGACGGCCCGCCGCGCTTCGGCGGGATCGTCTACACCGAGAGCGCGCGCAAGGTGGCGTACTTCATCGAGACGATGAACCGGCACCGCACCCCGCTCCTCTTCGTCCAGGATGTGAGCGGCTTCATGGTCGGGCCTGACGCCGAGTGGTCGGGGATCATCCGCGCGGGCGCCGAATTCGTCGAGGCGATGGCCACGGCCACCGTGCCGAAGCTCGTCCTGACGCTCAATCACGCCTCGGGTGCCGGGTACTACGCGATGGCCGGCCAGGGTTTCGATCCCGACTTCATCCTGAGTCTGCCGACGGGACGGATGGGAGTCATGGAAGGGGAGTCGGCCGTCATGGCGCTCTTCAGCGCGCAGCTCGATCGCCTCAAGGCGGAGGGGAAGCTCCCCGACGAGGATCTGACGACGAAGATGGATGAGGTCCGGGCCGAGTACGAGCGCCAGCTCGATGCGCGCTTCGCCGGCGCGCGCGGCTTCGTCGACGCCGTCGTCACCCCCGAAGAGGTACGCCCCGCACTCTCCCTCCTCCTCCGCGCCGCCGCGCGCAACCGTGGCCCGCACCTCGGACCCTTCCAGCTCCAGCCGCACGCTTCTTCCCCACTCTCCACCCCCTCCTGATGTCCGACACCACGCCCGACGTCATCCGCATCGCCTCCGGCCAGGGCTTCTGGGGCGACGATCTCGACGCCCCTGTCCGCCAGGTCGAAGGCGGCCCGATCGACTACCTCATGCTCGACTACCTGGCCGAGGTCACGATGTCGATCATGCAGAAGCAGCGCGATCGCGACCCCGGGGCGGGGTACGCGCGCGACTTCGTCGAACTCATGGAGCGGATCTTCCCGGCGTGTGTCGAGAAGGGGATCCGGGTCGTGACGAACGCCGGTGGGGTGAACCCCGAGGGGTGCGCGACCGCCCTCGTCGAGGCGGGACGCCGGTCCGGAGTGGCCGGACGCGCGCGCGTCGGGCGCGTCGAGGGGGACGACATCCTCGACCGCCTCGGGGCGCTCATCGCCGAGGGACACGCGCTCACCAACATGGAGACGGGCGAGCCCCTCGAAGCGGTGCTCGACCAGGTGCGCAGCGCCAACGTCTACATCGGCGCCGAGCCGATCGTCGAGGCGCTCGCGCAGGGTGCCGACGTGATCGTGACCGGACGCTCGACCGATACCGCGCTCACCTACGCCCCGATGATGCACGCCTTCGGGTGGACGCGCGACGACCACGACCGTGTCGCGACGGGCGTGGTGGCAGGGCACATCAACGAATGCGGCGCGCAGTCCACGGGCGGCAACTGCCTGATCGACTGGTGGAGCGCGCCCGATATGGCCAACGTCGGCTTCCCCATCATCGAAGCGAACCCCGACGGCACCTTCGTCGTGACCAAGCATCCGGGGAGCGGGGGCCGCGTCACCCGCGAGACCCTCGCCGAACAGATCCTCTACGAGATGGGGGATCCCTCCGAGTACATCACCCCCGATGTCGTCGCCGACTTCACCACGATCCAGGTCGAGGAGGTCGGAGCCGACCGGGTGAAGGTCTCGGGGGTGCGAGGCGGACCGCGCACCGACTTCCTCAAGGTCTCGATCGCCTACTCGGGTGGGTGGAAAGCCACCGGCACACTCACCTACGTCTGGCCCGACGCCGCGGCCAAGGCGCGGGCGGCCGCGCGGATCCTGCGGGAGCGGCTCGACCGCCTCGGCCTCGAATTCGACGCCGTCCGCATCGAACTCGTCGGGTGGGACTCCACGCACGGCCCGCTGGTGGGCGAGCCCCCCGCCGACCTCCCCGAGGTGCAGCTCCGGGTGGGTGTGCGCGGACAGGATCGCGCCGCTGTCGAGCGATTCACGCGCGAGATCGCCCCCCTCGTGCTCACCGGTCCGCCTTCGGTGACCGGCTTCGCGGGTGGGCGTCCCCGCGTCCAGGAGATCATGGCCTACTGGCCCGCGCTCATCCGCCGCGAGGCGGTCGAGCCGCACCTGACCGTTCACGTCGAGGAGGTCTGAAGATGACCGACGCGCACGCCGCCACCGACGCGGCCGCCGCGCACGCCGCCGGCACCGTCCGCATCCCCCTCGTTCACCTCGCCCACGCGCGCTCGGGCGACAAGGGGGACACCGCGAATGTCGGCCTCATCGCCTACGACCCCGCCCACTTCGACCTCCTCCGTGAGGCGGTGACCGCCGAGGCGGTCAAGGCCCACTTCGGCGAGATGGTCCGTGGTGAGGTTGAACGCTTCGAACTCCCCAACCTTCGTGCGCTCAACTTTCTCCTCCACGGCGCGCTCGATGGAGGCGGCACGATTTCGCTGATGAACGATGCGCAGGGAAAGGTCTTCTCGACCGCGCTCCTCCGCATGGAGATCGAGGTTCCCGCCGCGGTCGCCGAGGCGGTGGCCGGGCAGGGACGCGTGCCCGAGGGCTGGTCGCACGAGGCGTACCGATGAGCGTGCTCGAGGTCGACGTCGTCGACGGGGTCGCGGTCCTCGAACTCAACCGCCCGGAGAAGCGCAACGCCCTGAATGGGGAACTCGTCGACGCGCTGCACGACGCCTTCGCCGAGGTCGCCGCCGAAGAGGAGGTGCGGGTTGTCCTGATCCGCGGGGCGGGGAAGGACTTCTGCTCCGGGGCCGATCTCGCCGAGCTCGAGGCGATCGCCGAGATGGGGATCGAGGAGAGTGTGGACGACGCCCAGCACCTCGGCGACCTCTTCGTGGGGATCCGGGCGCTCCCGATGCCGGTCATCGCGGCCGTGCACGGCCGCGCGCTGGCCGGAGGTGCGGGGCTCGCGACCGCGTGTGACCTCGTCCTCGCTCACGAGGAGGCGGTCCTCGGCTATCCCGAGGTGCACCTCGGCTTCGTTCCCGCGATGGTCATGGCGATCCTGCGCCGGAAGGTAGGCGAGGGACGCGCCTTCGAGCTCGTCACCGTGGGACACCGCATCTCCGCCCACGAGGCCGAGCGGATCGGGATCGTCAACCGGATCGTCGAAGGTGAGGTCGATCAATTCCACGCTGCCGCGCACGACTTCGCGGCCGATCTCGCCACGCGGCCCGCCTCGGCGCTCGCTCTCACCAAGCGGCTCCTCTACGGGCTCGACAACACCGACTTCGCCGAAGGGATCGCGCGCGGCGCCGAGGTGAACGCGATCGCCCGGTCGACCGAAGCGTGCCGCGCGGGGGTGCGTCGTTTTCTCGACCGCGCCTGATCGGTCGTCCCCCCGTGATCTTTCGTCCCACCCGCGATCCCGAGCGCCCCGTGCGTCACCTCGCCTGGCGCACACGGCTCTTCGGGATCGCCGCGGTCCTCGCGCTGGCCGGGATCGGTGCCGACATCGAAGCCCTTCGCTGGGCCGCGCTCGCCGTGCTCGGAGTGACGGCCGGGCTCGGATTCGTGTCACGACGGGGCTGAGCGCCCGGCGGAGGGGACGTCAGTTCCCCGGCGCGCCCTTCTGTATCCTTCTCACCCGGACACGGACCTCGTCGACCTCCTCACGGGCCCGTTCGATCTCCGTGCGGGCTCCTTCGATCTCCGTGCGGGCTCCTTCGATCTCCGCGCGGGCCGCCTCGATCCGGGCACGGGCCTCGTCGGTCTGAGCACGGCTTCCCTCGACCTCCGCTCGGACCCGCGCGAGCACCTCGGCGCGCACGTCATCGACGCACGCCGCGCGTCGCACGATCTCCACGGAGATGCAGTCACCCCGCTCGTGTCGTGCATCGTGCAGCATGCCCCCATTGATCGCGCCGGCGACCACGATCCCCCCGTGCTCACGAGTGCGATTGCGCCTGAAGGTTGCAACGGAGGTGTGAGATGTCCCGGGTGCGTCCGGCGCATCCGGTCCTTCCGCCGCCCACCCCGGAGCCCTTCCATGCCGGTATGTCCGACGCTCCATCTGCCGTTCCTCGCGCCGACATCTTCGACGCGCTCAAACGCCGCTTCGGCCACGACCGGTTCCGCCCCGGGCAGGAAGCGCTCGTCCGCGCCGCTCTCACCGGCCGCGACGCGCTCGGCCTGCTCCCGACCGGGGGCGGCAAGAGCCTCACCTACCTCCTCCCCGCGGGCCTGCTGTCGGGATTGACCCTCGTGGTGTCGCCCCTCGTCGCGCTCATGGCCGACCAGCTTGACCGCGCCCGCGCGTCGGGGCTTCGTGCCGAAGCGCTTGCGGGACCGGTTCCGAAGGCGCGTGTCGAGCGCATCCTGGCCGATGCCCGCGCCGGCCGTCTCGATCTTCTTCTTCTCGCGCCCGAGCGGATCGCGGGCTCCCTCGGGCGTCGCCTCCCCGAACTGCCGAATGCCCTCCTCGTCGTGGACGAGGCGCACTGTGTGGTGCAGTGGGGCTACGACTTCCGACCCGACTACCTCGTGCTCGGCGGACTCGGAAGGTGCCTCGGGGTTCCGACCCTCGCTCTGACCGCCACCGCGACGCCTCCCGTTCGGGCAGAGCTCGAACGCCTCCTCGCGCTGAACGATCCGGTCCGCGTCATCCAGAGCTTCGACCGTCCCAATCTGAGCTGGCGGCGAAGGCGTGTCCGGGACGACCGGCACCGCTGGAGCGTGCTCTACCACGAAGTGAGCACCGCGCCGGGGCCCGTCCTCGTCTACGTCACGACTCGTGGCGATGCGGAACTCATCGCCGAAGCGCTCGCCCGGCGGGGACTGCACGCCCGTGCCTACCATGCTGGCCGACCCGCCGGGGAGCGCGAAGCGGTGCAGCGTGACCTCCTCGCCGGGCACCTCAATCGGGTGGTCTGCACCAACGCCTTCGGGATGGGGGTGGACAAGCCCGATGTACGACGCGTAATCCACTGGCGCCCTCCCGGATCGCTCGAGATGTACTACCAGGAGGCGGGGCGCGCGGGACGTGACGGAGATCCCTCCGATGTCATCCTGCTCTGGCACCCGAGAGACCTCGACCTCCTCCGTCGAAGGGTCGACAGGGCGTATCCGCCGCTGGTGGGGCTCATGCGTTCCGAAGCAGCGCGTGCGCGCCTCACGCTCGGCGGGCCCTTCGGAGGGATCCTCGGGGCGGTCCGCGCGCGCCGCGCCGCACTCGCTCGGCTCCGCGCGGTCCGAGGCTACCTCACGACCCGCCGCGACCTCCGCCGTGTCCTCCTCGCCTATCTGGGTGAAGGGGGCACACCTCCGGGTACACGAGACCCGCTCCGGGCATGATTCACACGCGACGGCGCGCAAGAGCATGCTTCACGAGAGCGAGGGTCGCCCGCGGTGTCATGGTGACGCGGACGGTACCACCTCATTGGGTCCCCAGGTGGTACCATGACACCGCGGGCGGTCCTTGTTCTTCGCAGGATGTATTTGTTTCGGCGGCGTGCGTGGTCTGCGGTATCCGCGGTTCTGGCCCGCGACGTCCGCGGTTCTGGCCCGCGGTATCCACGGATCCGGTCCGCGGCGCACGCCGTGGCGGTCTGCGGCGCCCCGGTCCCGATCCCGATCCCGGTCCCGGTCCCGGTCCCGGTCTGTCCTCCCGACCTGCCATCTACGGCTTCACGATCTCACCCCACCGTCAACCCACACACGGAGGTCACAATGACGTCATCCAGATACGGGTGGCACGAATCGAAGCGGGAACTCGATGCCGACGAGCGTCGGCGGGAGCGGAAACGGCGATATGAGCTCGGACGCCTCAACGGTCGACGCGATACGGATCGCTCACGCGACCCGGGGTTCGGGATCGATGCTCGCTGGAGTCAGGACAACCAGTGCTTCGAAGCGAAGTGTCCCGAACTTCCTCAACTGATCGCGGTCGGCGACTCGGCGTCGGAAGCGGTCTCACTCCTGGAGGAGGATATCGAAGATGAGATCGGGCGCAGGCTTCGTGCGGGCGAACCGATACCGGAACCCAGACTCGCGCGGACCTACAGCGGGCAACTTCGGGTCCGTCTCCCGAAGCTCCTGCACGAGATCCTGGCGGGTGAGGCGCGTCGCGAGCGAGTTTCGCTGAACACATGGGTGATCACGACGCTGGCGAGTGCGCTGCGGTCGGGGTGACGGCGGCGAGGGGAGCCCCGAAGCGGCACCGCGGTCCCGCTGCGGCTTCGCACGCTCCGTGGACGTCGTTATTCTTGAATGCGGCGTGCACACGGCACGGCGCCCATGGCACGGCGCAGATGGCGCTCTTCGCCCGGGGACACTCCGGGCCTTCCCTCCGGACTCCACGCATGAACGAGTACTTCACCGACGCACACCTCGCCCACCGACGCCGCGTCCGTGACTTTGCGCTCGAGCGCATCGTTCCGGTGGCGGGAGCATTCGATAAGCGATCGGAGTTTCCGTGGGAGAATGTGCGTGCGATGGGGGAGATGGGGTTCCTGGGCGTGCCGGTCCCGAAGGAGTACGGAGGCATGGGGCTCGACTACACGAGCTACATCCTCACGGTGCACGAGCTGGCGAAGTACTGCGCCTCGCACTCGATCACGGTTTCGGCCCACACGACGCTCGGGAGCGGACCGATCCTCTCCTTCGGCGATGAGGATCAGAAGCGCACCTATCTCCCGTGTCTGGCGGCGGGTGACGTGCTCGGCGGCTTCGGCCTGACGGAGCCTGGTGCGGGATCCGACGCGGGGGGAACGCGTACGCGTGCGGTACGGCAGGACGACGGCAGCTATCTGATCAACGGCGCCAAGATCTTCATCACGCACTCCGGTGTGGGCGAGGTGTTCACCGTCACGGCGGTGACCGAGCCGGAGGCGGGCGCCCGCGGGATCACCTCCTTCATCGTGACGAAGCCGACGGTCGATCCGGAGGCGCAGGCGCGTGTGGGGATGGGGACGGGGGGGGCTCTCGAGTATCTCGATGGCGTGCAGGCGGGGAAGAAGGAAGACAAGATGGGATGGCGCGCGAGCGACACCCGCGAACTCCTCCTCGAGAATGTGCGCGTGCCCGATGCCAACCGCCTGGGTGAGGAGGGACAGGGCTTCGTGAACTTCATGAAGACGCTCGATGCGGGACGGATCGGGATCGCGGGGCTCTCGCTCGGCCTCGCCGAGGGCGCGTACGAGAGCGCTCTCCGCTACGCGGCCGTGACGAAGGACGCGGGGGCGGGCGGGAAGGGCCGGCTCTGGGATCGCCAGCAGACGCACTTCAAGCTCGCCGAGATCGCCACCGAGATTCAGGCGGGGTACCACCTGACGTACCATGCGGCTCGCCTCAAGGATCGGGGCGCGCCCTTCTCGAAGGAGGCCGCGATGGCGAAGCTCTTCTGTTCGGAGCTTGCCATGCGCGCCACGCTCGAGGCGATTCAATTGATGGGTCCCGATGGCTACACCGACGCCTATCCGGTCGAACGACTGGCGCGTGACGCGAAGGTGTGCGAAATCGGAGAGGGAACGAGTGAGGTCCAGAAGATGGTCATCGGACGTCACATCCTGCAGGAACTCCAAGATGCAGACCGGTCCGCCGGCATCCCGGAGCCCTCAGGCGTCTAGCACGACGCCCCGGAGGCACTCCGGAGTCGAGTACGGTCAAAAGACTGACAATACGAATACTTTCGGTCGCTCCACCACGCGTCCACGCGCCCTCGTCTACGGCGAGGGGCGACGCGGGGGTGGGGGGATCGCCGTCGAAGGAGCACGCAAAGAGTGCGTCGTGAAATACTGGTGAGCGCCAGCGCCCGCGAACAGTGGGTGGCGCTTCTCGAAGACGATCAGCTGGTCGAGATCATGTTCGACCGGCCCGATCAGGGTCGCCTCGTGGGCGATATCCATCTGGGTCGCGTCGACGCGGTCATCCCCGGAATTCAGGCGGCCTTCGTCGATATCGGCACCGAGAAGGCGGCCTTCCTCCACGTCAGCGATCTCGTCTGGGATGACGGGGATGAGGATGATGAGGAGGAGGGAGGCGGCGACGGGAATGGCGGAGGACGGCGTCGGCGCCGCAAGGACTTCCCACCGATCCAGGACCAGCTTCGGAAGGGCCAGGAGATCCTGGTTCAGGTGACGAAGGAACCGATCAGCACGAAGGGACCGCGGGTGACGGCGCAGGTCAGCCTCCCGGGCCGCTTTCTCGTCTACATCCCCTCCTCCTCGCACGTCGGGATCAGTCGCAAGATCGAGGACCGCTCCGAGCGCTCCCGACTCCGTCAGATGGCGAAGGAGATCGTTCCTTCCGGCGGCGCCGGTGTGATCGTGCGTACGGTGGGCGAAGAGATCACGAAGGAGACGATCCGACGCGAGTTCAAGCGGCTCGACGGGATCTGGACCAAGATCCGGAAGAAGGCGAAGAGCGTGAAGGCACCGGCGCTCGTCCACGAGGAAGCGAAGCTCATCTCGGGCGTCATCCGTGACCTCTTCAGCGACAAGTTCGATGCGATCCGTGTCGACTCCCGGGACGTCTACAGCCAGATCATCCAGTATGTGTCGGATGTCGCGCCGGAGCTCAAGGAGCGCGTCCACTTCCACGATGATTCCGACACACCGCTCTTCGATGCCTACGGAGTGCGCGAGGGGATCCAGGAGGCGTTTCAGAGGCGCGTGGAGTTGAAGTCGGGCGGCTACCTCATCATCGAACCCACCGAGGCGCTCGTTTCGATCGATGTCAACACGGGCCGTTTCACGGGGAAGAAGGATCCCGAGAAGACGATCGTGAAGACGAATATGGAGGCCGCACAGGAGGTCGCCCGCCAACTCCGTCTCCGCGACATCGGGGGGATCATCGTCGTCGATTTCATCGATATGGATGAGCCGCCCAACCGGGATCGCGTGCTCCACGAGCTCCGCAGCCACCTCGGGCGCGACCGTGCGCGGACGCGTGCCTTCGAGGTGTCCAACCTCGGGCTCATCGAGATGACGCGTCAGCGGGTGCGGCCCTCGCTCTTCGATTCGCTCACGACGAGCTGCGAGCACTGTGGTGGGGCGGGGCGCGTCTACACCCCGGCGACCGTGGTCCGGCGGATCGAGCGCAGCCTGGTGCGGGCACAGGGGAAGGAGAAATCGGTCGTGGTCCGCCTCCATCCCGATGTCGCGATCGAGGTGATCGAGTCCGAGCCCGACTTCCTCAAGCGGCTGGAGAAGCGCACCAGCCTCAAGCTCGCCTTCCGCGATGACCCACTTCTGCGGGAGGACGAATTCCACCTCTTGGCGGGTCCGTCGGAGACCGACGTCACCGAGAAGTACGTGGTCACCTGACGACGTGAGCGGGGCGTGGGATCGGGGGCGTTGACCCGACGTCACGCTTTGATGAACTTAGCAGGCTCGATATAAACACTTCACTTCCGTTGTTCGGATCGACGATCATGTACGCGGTTTTTCGCACAGGTGGCAAGCAATTCCGGGCTGAGCCGGGCTTCTCGATTCGGATCCCCAGCCTCGATGTGGAGCCGGGGGAGACGATCACATTCGAGGATGTGCTCGTCGCTTCGGATGGCGATGAGGTGAAGGTCGGCGTCCCGACCGTCGAGGGCGCCTCGGTCAAGGCCGAGGTCGTCAAGCACGGGCGTGACAAGAAGGTGATCGTTTTCAAGCGGAAGCGCCGGAAAGGCTACCGCAAGAAGAATGGCCACCGGCAGGGCTTCACCGAGGTCAAGGTTTCGGAGGTTGTGGTCTGATGGCTCACAAGAAAGGTGTTGGTTCGAGTCGCAATGGTCGGGACAGCAACCCGAACTTTCTCGGCGTCAAGCGGTACGGCGGCGAGGAGGTCACGGCCGGGAGCATCCTGGTGCGGCAGCGCGGCACGAAGTTCCATCCGGGTGCGAATGTTCGAAAGGGTGGTGATGACACACTCTTCTCGACGGTCGATGGTGTGGTGACCTTCGAGACCTTCAGGCGCCGCAACGCGGTGTCGGTCTACCCGGCGGGCGAATAATCGTCGACGACCGGGGCACACCGGCGACCTCATCGGGGCGTCGGTATTTCCCGTGCAGAAACTCTGAAACCCCGGCATGTATTCCCGGGTAGTAAGTGCACGTTCCCTGACTCCGACCCCATACGCCTGGTCGGAGGGCTTCCTGGCCTCACACGATTTGGCCTGAAGCTCCATTCCCCAGCCCACGCCCGGAGCGCAACCTGCATGGTGCGTTCGCGGGACGATTGGAAGGAGGTGGAAGATGGCGACGAAGAAGGAAACGAAGCTCCGATTGTGGGGCCTTCAGAATAGATTGAAGGATTCGAGATCTGCGGCACGACGCATCGCCGCCTCGGCACGACAGACTCTGACGTC
This sequence comes from Longimicrobiales bacterium, assembly GCA_032250675.1. Taxonomy (GTDB): domain Bacteria; phylum Gemmatimonadota; class Gemmatimonadetes; order Longimicrobiales; family Gaopeijiaceae; genus Gaopeijia. The sequence goes on from JAVVEY010000032.1 coordinate 13,638, forward strand.
ACGCACGGCTCGCTTCTGGATGGTGAGTTCGTTGGTGGTCGCGTGTACCGCGCTGACCGGACGGTTCGTGATCGAGGTGCTCGAAGTCGAGTCCACCTCGCAGGGTCCCACCCTTGCGTCGCTCGATGGCGTCACTGTCGAGAGCCTGCCGCTCAAGGTGAATGCCCGGGTCCGGTACTGGATCGGGCGCTTCACCACCGATCAGCGTCCGACGATGGAGACCTTCCTCGCGCACGAGGAGGTCTTCGGACCGATCATCCGGGAGAAGCTCGAGCAGCGCGGCATGCCCGAGGAGCTGATCTACCTCGCCGGGATCGAGAGCGGCTTCAAGCCACGGGCCACCTCGGTCGTATCGGCCGCGGGTGTGTGGCAGTTCATGGGGCCCACCGCGCTGGAGTACGGCCTGCGCGTCGACGACTACGTCGACGAACGCCGTGACCCGATCCGCGCGACTGACGCCGCGCTCGACTATCTCCAATATCTCCACGAACGATATGGCTCGTGGTACCTCGCGGCGGCGGCCTACAACGCCGGGCCGTCGCGTATCGATCGGGCGCTTCGCAGCGTCGCGAATGCGCGCAGGGGGGATGAGGCGGTCTTCTGGGAGATCCAGGAGCATCTGCCTCGCGAGACGCGTGAGTACGTACCCAAGATGATCGCGGCGACGATGATCGCGCGGGAAGCCGAGGCGTGGGGCTTTGGCGATGTGGTGCGGAAGCTCCCCTACGCCTTCGACCGTGTCTGGGTGCCCGGGGGAACGACCCTCCGTGCCGTGGCCGAGGCGACCGACTCGGAGATGGCGGTTATGCGGGCGCTCAACCCTCACCTGCGCCAGAGCGTAACGCCCCCGGGGGCTCCCTACGCCCTCCGGGTACCTGTGGGTGCGTCCCGGGAAGTCATCGCCTCGATCGGCGGTGGGCCCTGGGGCACGTGGGTGGCCGACGATTGATTCGGGGCGCCCCGTGTGGCTGGGGCGACCCGGATCGGCGTGCCTTCCCCCCTTGTCATCAGCGCGAATCCCCACTACTCTCGCAGCATGAACCGCACGACTCTCCTCTCTCAGCGATTTAGCGCGTTTGGCCATCCGGCGCCGGACGCGCGAGCAGAGGTGTAGCCGAACCCCACGGTTCGACCCCACGAGCAACGCGAAGCGTTCCGGCACACCGCCGGGACGCTTTTTTGTTTCTCCGGGGTTCTCTCTCGCGCTGCTCGGGCCCCGATCCAGATACCAGGGAGGGACCTGTGCAGGCGTTTCACGAAGTCAGGTGCGACATCAGGGAAGCGATCCGGGATGAGACGCGCGAGGAGTCCGACGAGACGGTTCGGCAGATTCGACGCCTCGAGACGGTGCGACGGGAGATCGATCTCGTCGACGAGATACTTGTCTCGCTGATCCACGACCGACTCCGTCTGGCGGTGGCGGCGGCCGACTCGAAGAGGCGGGTGGGTCACGCCTTGCGCGACGTGCGTCGCGAGGCTGAGGTGATTCGGCGTGCTTCGCATCGCGCCCGCGATCTCGGGCTTGACGACGAGGCGGTGCGTGCGGTGTTCTGGCAGCTCATCGATCTCTCGCACCGTACCGTCGGGACGGAGGTGAGGGAGGATGACTGAGGCGGGGCGAGAGACGATGAGCACGCCGAAGGGAGAGTCGATCGATCGCCCACTCCGTGTGGCGGTGCAGGGCGAACCCGGCTGCTTCAGTCATGCCGCCGCTCTCGAGCACTACCGGACGCTCGAACCGCACGACGCGCTCGAGCTCGTGCCCTGCCGGGGCTTCGACGAGCTCTTCGCCGCGGTGCTCGACGGTCGCGCCGACCGCGGATGCGTGCCGGTCGAGAATGCGCTTCATGGCGCCGTATCCGAAAACCTCGATCTTCTCGTGCACCACCCGCTGTGTGCGGTGGCCGAGGTCTACCTTCGGGTGGAGATGTGTCTGGCGGTACGCCCGGGGAGTACGCTCGACGCGGTGCGCCGCGTGGGATCACACCCGGTCGCGCTTCGGCAGTGCCGTCGCTTCTTCTCGGAGCACGCGGGTCTGGAAGAGCTCGTCGCACACGATACGGCCGGGAGTATTCGCGATCTGATGAACGATCCCGCGGTGCGATGGAATGGCGCGATCGGCCCGGCACTCGCCGCCGAACTCTACGGGGCGGAGGTCGCGCTTCGCGGGATCGAGGATCACGCGCGCAACTACACCCGCTTCCTGATCGTGGCTCGCGACGGAGAGGCGGTGGGGGAGAACGCGGTGACGGCGGAGGTTGCGGCTGCGGGCCTCAAGGCCACCCTTGCCTTCACACTCCCACATCGCCCGGGCGCCCTTCACCAAGCGATCGGAGTGTTCGCCGCCGAGGCGCTCGACCTCACCCGACTCGAGTCCCGTCCGATCGCCGGTCGTCCGTGGGAGTATCGATTTCACGTGGATGTGCGGGGTGCGTCCGGGGCCGCGTGGGATCGCGCGATGATCGGCCTCGACCGGCTGAGCGACGGCGTACGGGTGATCGGCCGCTACCCCGAGGTGTCCCCGCCGTGATGCGGGGGCGCAGCCGGGCGCGTGCGCGCCGCGGTCAGAGCGTTCGGCGCCATGCGACGATCGTGCCGGCGTCCTCGAAGCCGAGCGCTTCGTGGAACGACCGGGCACCGTGGTTGCCCACCTCGCTGTCGGAGGCGAGCTCCCTGAGACCGCGGCGATGGGCCCACGCGACGACCTCCTCGACGAGCGCCTGGGCGATCCCCACGCGCCGGGCATCTTCATCCACCCAGATCCCCTCGAGGTAGGCCACGGGGCTCGCCGCACACCCCTCGGCGTGCGTGCGGATCCCGGCCTCGGCGAAGGCGGCGAGGCCAGCGTAGCCGTCGCGCTCGGCGACGAGGATGAAGAGATCCCCGCGGAGGTGTTTCTGGAGCGCTTCCTCCGCTTCGGCCCGCGTCGAGTCGGACCAGAGCGCACGACGCATACGCACGAGTTCGTCGAGGTCCGAAGCCTTGACGCGCCGGGGCGGGCGCGCGACGTGAGCGAGAGCATCCATGCCCGTTGAACTCTCATGCCGCGCTGCAGGATCCCGGGGCAGATGCGGCCCACGGTTTTGTGGGGATGCGTCGCTCGCGGCGCCTGCTCACCCCTCGCAGCGCCCTCCCGTCGATCTCAGCGCCGCACCACCACCTCGCCTCCCTTCATGACGAAGACGACATCTTCGGTGACGCGGATGTCGTCGAGGGGGTTGCCGGGGACGGCGACGATGTCGGCGAGCATCCCGGGCTCGAGCGCGCCGCGATCGTCGACCCCGAAGAGTTCGGCGTTGACCAGGGTGGCCGACTGGATCGCCTCGAGCGGGGTCATCCCGTGATCGACGTAGACCGCCATCTCACAGGCGTTCTCGCCGTGGGTGAAGACGCCGGCGTCGGTGCCGAAGGCGATCTTCACTCCCGCGGCGATCGAGCGGCGCAGCCCCTCGCGCGCGAGCGGAAGGACGAACTCCGCCTTCTGGCGCGGCCCGTCGGGGAGTCCTGCGATATCGAGCTTGTCGACGAGGCACGAGGTCGGCACGTGGTACGCGCCATGCTCGAGGAAGAGCGCGATCGCCTCGTCGTCGAGGACGGATCCGTGTTCGATCGAGGTTACGCCCGCGCGCAGCGCGGCCTTGATCCCGTCCGTGCCGTGGGAGTGGGCCGCCACGCGCACCCCGTGGCGCTCGGCTTCCTCGACGATCGCCTCCATCTCCTCGAGGGTGAACTGCTGCGCGCCGACCGGTCCCTCGAAGGAGAGCACGCCCGCCGTCGCGCAGATCTTGATGACCCGAGCGCCATGCTTGATCTGGTAGCGCACCGCCGCGACCGCCTCCCACGGACCGTCGGCAACACCGGTTCGGTAGTCGCGCTCGAGTACGCCGGGCGCCCACCCCGTGTCCTCGCAGTGCCCCCCCGTGATCGAGAGCGAGTACCCCGCGGGGATGATGCGCGGCCCCGGTACCATCCCTTTGTCGATCGCGTGCATCAGCGCCACATCGGCAAATCCCGTCGAGCCCACGTCGCGCACCGTGGTGAACCCCGCCTCGAGGGTGCGACGGGCGTTGCGAACGCCGCGGATCGCCGCGTCGGCCGCCGTCTCGGTGACGGGACGCAGCGTCCAGTCGCCGGAGATGTCGTACGCCAGGTGGGTGTGTGCGTCCATGAAGCCCGGGAGGAGTGTGACGTCGCCGAGATCGATCGGCGCGACGGCGGGAAGTGTCGTCGGGTTGATCGCCGCGATCCGTCCGTCCTCGATGAGGAGTGTGACCTCCGCGAGGATCTCGCCGGTGCGCACGTCGAGCATGCGGTCGGCCTCGAGCACGACCGTCTGGGCGAGGGAAGGGGTCGATCCGACGAGGAGCGCGAGAAGTCCCCAGAGTGTCCCGATCGCGAAGAGCGCCGCGCTGCCGGGGCTCGCGCGACGGGAGAGGAGGCGACGGTGAGGACGGAGGAGATTGAGGTGTGACATCGGGGTTCGGCGTCGAAGGATCACGAAGAGGAGTCGGAGCAAGGTGGTGTGCCTCGCGCGCGCGGGCAATCTGGCGACGAGCCCGCCGGCAGGGTACTTTGTGAAACAAAGTGATGTCACGGGAGGTGCATCATGCGCAATCCACACCCTCCTCCAGCCGGGATCTTCCGATCAACACACTCCTTCGTCGCCTCCGGGCCGCCCTCGGGCTGGGACTCGTCTGGGGCTTCGCCTGGTTCGCCGCCGGGATGGCGCTCCTCCTCGCTGGCGCCCGCGCCGATGTGCCCTTCCCGCTCGGCTTCGGGGCGCTCGGATTCGTGGCGGGCTCGCGCTTTCAGGCGCCTTCACCCTCGGGGTCTATCTCGTCGACGGCACCCTTCTCGAACTCGCGGTACTCGCGCCGATCCTGGGCCTGGCCGGCTCGCTCTCCGCTTCGGTCACGCTGGCCCTCGCGCGCCGCGCCCGGGGTGCAGACGACGAAGCGGTGATCGCCGCCGGCGAGGAGGTGCGCATCGCTCGAGACGAGGAGCGCTCCCGTCTCGGCGGCTAGCGCCGCGAACTTCCGGTCGTCGGGGTCGGGGATCTCGGTGAAGCTCGACGCCGCGAGGGTTACGTCCACCCGATCCTCCTCGCGAAAGAGCTCCGCGACGGCCTCCCAGTCGAGCGGGGGAATCTTCTCGAGGATCCGCCGTGTCTCCGCGCGTGTCTCCTCGCTCCAGACCATCCGGAGCTCCCCGGAGCGCACCGCGTCGAGGAGTTCGGCCGATGCGCTCGCCGGATTGAACCCCGCACCGACGAAGAGATTGGTGTCGAAGACGACGGTGTGGGGTCGAGACATGGGCGACAATCGTGGGGTGGGGGAGGTGTAAGGAGGCGCCCACCAAACGGCGAGGCGCGCGTCCCCGATCGTCCCGCTCGGGAGCGACGCGCGCGCCATCGGAGCACCGATTGCGCCGGGAAGACTTCGCGTTTAGCTTGCCCCCAACGACGCGGGGTCTTCGGGGTAGAGAGAGGTCCGCCACCTGCGCCGGTGCGTACCGTCCACGGCCCCAGGCTGTTCCGTCGTTTCTCATGAGGAGGCTGCGTGCTCGAATCGGATTCGACCGAAGGGGAACGCGAGCTTCGCGCGATCCTCGAGGCGGCTGCGCTCGGGATCGCTCACGTCGATCCCGAGACGGGACGTATCCGGCGTATCAACCGCGTCTACGAAGAGATCACCGGGTACACGCGCGAGGAGCTGCGCGCGATGACCTTCCGCGAACTGACGCACCCCGACGACCGCGAGCGTGACTGGGAGGCGTTCCGCGACGCGCTCGCCCGCAAGGAGACATATCACACCGAGAAGCGCTACCTCCACAAGAACGGCTCCACGGTGTGGGTCCGGCTCCATGTGACCTTCATGCTGGGAGCCGGCGGCGAAGTGATCGGCACCGTAGCCGTGTGCGAGGACATCACCCATCTCCGCCACGTCGAGCGCGAACGCGCGCGTCTCATGCGCGCCGTCGAACAGGCGGGCGAAGCCTTCATCCTGGCGGATCGTGAAGGCTGCGTCGAGTACGTGAACCCCGCCTTCGAAGCGATCACAGGATACTCGCGCGACGAGGTCCTCGGCGAGAATCCTCGCTTCCTCCAGAGTGGCGAGCACGACGCAGCCCACTACGCCGCGCTCTGGGAGACGCTGCAGCGCGGCGAGACGTGGCGCGGGCGCTTCGTGAATCAGCGCAAGGACGGCTCCCACTACACCGCCGATGCCGTCATCTCTCCCGTCCTCGACGACGCGGGGGAGGCGGTCCACTTCGTGGCGGTTCAGCGCGACGTGACCGAGCAGATCGAGATCGCCGATATGCTCGTGCAGTCGCAGAAGCTCGAATCTCTGGGGCAGCTGGCCGGGGGAGTGGCGCACGACTTCAACAACATGCTGAGCGTCATCCTCGGGAGCGCCGAGCTCGCGCTCGGCCAGGTTGAGAAGGACGACCCGATGCATTCGGCGCTGAGCGAGATCAAGATCGCGGCGCGACGCTCGGCCGCGCTCACGCGGCACCTCCTCGCCTTCGCGCGGCGCCAGACGGTTCAGCCGCACGTGGTCGACCTCAACGCCGAAGTCGAGTCCATGCTCGGAATGCTCCGGCGTCTGATCGGCGAGGATCTCGAATTCGTCTGGCGGCCCGCGCACGAGGTGGTCGCCGCGCACATCGATCCCGTGCAGGTGAACCAGATCCTCTCGAACCTCTGTGTCAATGCACGGGACGCGATGGGGGACGCCACGGGTCGGCTCACGATCGAGACGGGACGCGCGCGCTTCGATGCCGAGTACTGTCGCCGCAACCCGGGCTTTCAGGAGGGCGACTTCGTGCTCCTCGCCGTGAGCGATGACGGCAAGGGGATGGATGCCGCCACCCGCGAACACATCTTCGAGCCCTTCTTCACCACCAAGGAAGAGGGGGAGGGCACCGGGCTCGGACTTGCAAGCGTTTACGGTGCGGTCCGGCAGAACGACGGCTTCATCAAGGTCTACAGCGAGCCCGGGGAGGGCACGACGTTTCGTATCTACCTCCCCGCGCGGGAGGAGGCGGAGGTCGAGGGTACGCCCGTCGAGAGCGAGGATACGATCCCCGGGGGGTACGAGACGGTGCTCCTCGTCGAGGACGAACCGGCCATCCTCAGGACGGCTACGCGCATTCTCGACCAGCTCGGCTACACCGTACTTCCCGCCTCGTCGCCGAGCGAAGCGATGCAGATCGAGCGCGAATACCGCAGCGATCTCCACCTCCTCGTCACCGACGTCGTCATGCCCGAGATGGACGGCCGGGCGCTCCTGCGGACCATACGGGAGCGCCGCCCCGGACTCCCCTGCCTCTTCATGTCGGGCTACACGGCCAATGTGATCGAGCAGCGCGGTTCCTTCGAGCCGGGCACGCGATTCGTACAGAAACCCTTCGCGATCCGCGAGCTCGCCGCTGCCGTCCGCGCCGCGCTCCTGAGCGACTAGTGATGTGTCGCAGAAGTCCTGTGGCACATCACGAGCTGGAGGTGCGGGAGATGGGGATCGCCCGATGACGGTCCGCTCCGACCTCACCCGCCCCCCACCACCTCCACCAGTCGACCCTCCAGGTGCGCCCGTTCGACCGGGTTCGCGCAGGCCTCGATCGCGCAGCGGAAGGTGTCCCCTGCGGCCGCATGCTCGCCCATGAACACCAGCAGCTCCGCCCGCGCCGCGGCGAGCAGGTGGTACCGGGACAGCTCGCCCCGTCCGTCCAACTCATCGAGCAGGGCGAGACCGGCCGACGGCCCGGCCGCCCTGCCGACGGCAACCGCGTGGTTCAGCTCGATCACCGGGGTCCGGGCAGAGCCACCGGCTCCTCGAAGGCGGCTGCCGTGGTCGCTGCCAGTCGCTCGAGTGCCTCGGCGCGGCGGCGAAGGGTGCGCGCGCGTCGTACGACGTCGATCGCCCGTCGTGGGGCCAGCGGGACAGCGCCTCGGCGAACGCCTCCTGGAGCGCGTGACCCGCGATGGACGCCGGGAATCTCGGCCGCCCACCGGTCGGTCGCCCACCGGAGCGCCTCGTCCAGGTCCTGGCAGTCCGCCATGTAGAACCCGCCGAGCTGCTCCTTCGTCTCGGCAAACGGACCGTCCGTAGTGAGGATCGTCCCACCGTTTCCGCGCACGGTGGTCGCCGTCGAAGTGGACTGGAGCGCTTCGCCCCCCAGCATGCAGCCGGAAGCCTGCAGGCGCTCCGTGTACTCGAACCACTTCTGCAGTTCGCCCTCGTCGTGCGGCGCGGTGGCCTCGCTCTCGCAGATCAGAACCAGGTGACGCATGTCGCTTCCCCGTCGGGAAGTTCGGCGGCGGCTCTTCCGCCACCTTCACCATACCTACGGACGGCGCGATCGGAAGTCGACATGGAGGCGGTCGGTGGAGGTCGACCCGAACTGCGTGAGAGGGGATGCGACGCACGGGAGAGTGCGGGGGATTATCATCCCGGCACACCCGCACCAGGAACACCCCGTCACCGGTTACCTTCCTTGTGTATTCAGGCCCGTTCGTATCCTCGCGGGCTCTGCCGCTTTTCCATCGAACCGAATCCACCCGTGCGCTCCGATTCCGACGCCGCGATGCCGTCCCCCGCGCCCATGCTCCGCTGGTTCAATGAGATCAGCCGCGACGACACCCTCAAGGTCGGCGGCAAGGCGGCCTCGCTGGGCGAGATGTACCAGCGGCTCGTGCCCAAGGGGGTGCGGGTGCCGAACGGCTTCGCGACCACGGTGGGGGCCTACCGGGCCTTCCGCGACGCGGAGCATCCGGCCGGGACGTGGGACGAGGTCCTGGCGGACGATCATCTGCGAGGGCTGAAGGCGGAGGCGGCGCGGGGCGGGACGCTGCGCGAGTGCCTGCACCTCCTCTTCGCGGAGACCCCCACGGGGGATCATCTCGACATGTACGCGCGCACGGCGCTGGCGCGCGACTTCGTGCTGGCCACTCCGGTGCCGACGAGTGTGCGCGAGGCGGTGGAGGGGGGCTATCGGGAGCTGTGCGAGGAGTACGGGCGCGAGGTGGACGCCGCGGTGCGCTCCTCGGCGACCCGGGAGGACTCCGAGATGGCGTCGTTCGCGGGTCAGTACGAGTCGTACCTGAACATCCGCGGAGCCGAGGAGGTACTCGCCGCGTGGAAGCGGTGCTGTGCCTCGGCCTTCACGGAGCGGGCGGTGAGCTACCAGCTCTCCCGGGAGATGGATCCGCTCGACGGCGACCTCGCGGTGGTGATCATGAAGATGGTGCGCTCCGATATCGCGACGTCGGGCGTCATGTTCTCTCTCGATCCCGACTCCGGGAATCGCAACGTCATCCATGTGACGTCGTCGTACGGGCTGGGTGAGCTGGTGGTGCAGGGGAGTGTGTCGCCCGACACCTTCCTGATCTGGAAGGGAGGGCTGCGCCAGGGGCGCAACGCGATGGTGCACCGGGTGCTGGGCGCGAAGGATCGCAAGCTCGTCTACTCGATGCAGGGGGGGACGGCGACCGAGAGCACCGACGTCGAGGCCGCGCACCGGCGTCGATGGTCCCTCACCCGGGAAGAGGCGCTGGAGCTGAGCAGCATGGCGCTCCTCATCGAGGAGCACTACGGGCGGCCGATGGATATCGAGTGGGCGAAGGACGGCTACTCGGGCAAGCTCTTCATCGTGCAGGCGCGTCCGGAGACGGTGCACTCGGCGAACCACGGCACGGGCGCCGTGCTCGAGACGTACGCGATGGAGGCGTCCCTCGTCGACCGGCTGAAGAAGGAGGGCAGGGTACTCGCGACGGGCGCGGCCGTGGGCACCCGCATCGGCACGGGGCGCGTGCGCGTCTACGAGGACTACGAGGAGGTCATCGTGCGCAAGCGGGCGCTGCGCAACATGCTCAAGGAGGGCCGCGAGCTCGCCGACATCCCGCCCGAGGAGCGCGTCTTCGATCCGGGCGACGTGCTCGTCACCGAGATGACGACGCCCGACTGGGAGCCGATGATGAAGGAGGCCTCCCTCGTGGTCACCGAGCGGGGCGGGCGTACCTCGCACGCGGCGATCGTCGCGCGCGAGCTCGGGATCCCGGCGATCGTCGGGTGCGACAACGCGACCCAGCTCCTCGAGCCGCTCACCGTCGTCACCGGCTCGTGCGCGGAAGGCGACACGGGCTACATCTTCGAGGGCCGGCACCCCTTCGAGGTGAGCCGGGTCGAGCTGGGCGATCTCCCCGAGCTGCGCACCCGGGTGAAGCTGAATGTCGGCTTTCCGGACAAGGCGCTGAACGACGCCATGCTCCCCTCGGACGGGGTGGGGCTCGCGCGCCTCGAGTTCATCCTGACCGCGCAGGTGGGGATCCACCCCCTCGCGCTCCTCTACTACGACGAGCTTCGCGAGTTCTGCGACAGCGGCGAGGTGGGGCCGGGGCTCGAGCCTTTCGCCGAGCGGCTGCGCGCCGAGGATCCGCACGAGCTGCGCACCCTGATCGGGGCGATCGAACGCCGCACCCCCGCCTACGCCGACCGGCGCGCCTTCTTCGTGGACCAGCTCAAGTACGGGATCGCGCTCATCTGCGCGGCCTTCCATCCGCGACCCGTGCTCGTGCGTCTGAGCGACCTCAAGTCGAACGAGTACCGCGCGCTCCTCGGCGGCCGGCTCTTCGAGCCCGCCGAGGAGAACCCGATGATCGCGTGGCGCGGGGCCTCGCGCTACATCGACCCGCGCTTCCGGCCCGCCTCCGAGATGGAGTGCGAGGCGCTCCGCTTCGTCAGGCAGCAGATCGGGCTCGACAACCTCCAGATCATGGTGCCCTTCTGCCGTTCTCCGGAGGAGGGGAAGGAGGTCGTGCGGCTCCTGGACGACTTCGGACTCTCGCCCGACGCCGGGGTGCCCCTCTTCCTCATGGTCGAGGTGCCCTCGAATGTGATCGAGGCCGACCGCTTCATCGACGAGATGCAGCTCGCCGGGGGCTCGATCGGCTCCAACGACCTCGTGCAGACCGTGTACGCGGTGTCGCGCGACGATCTGGAGCACTACGCGCACCCGGTCGACGCCCGTTCTCCCGCGGTGCGCGCGATGATCCAGATGGCGGTCGAGCGCTTCCGCGCCCACGACATCGAGATCGGCATCTGCGGCCAGGCCCCTTCCGACTACCCCGAGGAGATCCCCGCATTCCTCGTCTCGTTGGGGATGACGTCGATCTCGGTCACCCCCGACACCCTCATACGGGTGCGGATGGCGGTGGCGGAGGCGGAGGCGGGCGGGGGGTGATGCCAGGGATCGCGTGATCGCCGCCTTCCGCCGCGACTGGCCTTTCCCGGATGCGCTTCCATCCCCCAGGAGGCGGCCGAGAGGGGCGAGATCGCCGCGGCGTCCCGCGAGAAGACCAACCGCGAGCTCAGCGACGAGATCGCGGGGCTGACCCGGCCGAACCGATCGCCCGCGCCCCGGAAGGCGTGACGTCAACTGACACTTCGAGGGCTTTGCGTTCGTGGAAGGTCTCGTAGCGGCAACTATTGTCGCTAATGTGACACGCCCGGAGCGTCGGGTCGGACGGATGGCAGTTGACCGCGCTATTCGACGCCAAGTGACATCGGGATTCTCGAGACACCCGGTCGTGGTCAGTTTGCGTCCCGCACGCCGAGATCGCGCGTCCGTGCCCGGTCGGACATCCCGTCCGCTTCCGGGAGGAGCCCGGGAGCGCGAGCCGGGTTCTGGCGAGCTTCGGGACTGATCTACGCCGGCGTGGTCGCGCGCAGCCGGTCGCTCCTCGTCACCGGGGTGCTCGCGATGCTCGCCTTCCCGGGCTACTTCACCCGGGAGTACTTCGCCGACACCACGCTAGCCTCCCGGCAGCGCCGCCTCCCACTCGATCATGCGGCGGATGTGCTCGGGGCTCGGCAGCCGGCCGCGCCCGCCGCCGAGGTTGTCGACCATGTGCTCGGGATCTCCGGTGCCGGGGCAGGCGACCGAGATCGCCGGGTTGGCCACCACGAACTTGAGCATGAAGTGGGCCCAGGTATGGGCGTCGAACTCGGCCGCCCACTCGGGAAGCTCGCGATCGCCGATGCGCTGCCACATCCGGCTGCGTCCGAAGGGGAGGTAGACGAGCACGCCGATCCCGCGGTCGCGAGCCAGCGGGAGGACGCGCTCCTCGACGCCGCGGTTGTCGATGGCGTAGTCGATCCCGATGAAGTCGAGGGGGTACTCGCGCATCACCCGCTCCAGGGCGTCGTACTGACGCTCGCTGGTGGTGGTGATCCCGATGTAGCGGATGCGCCCCTCGTCCTTGTACTCCTGGAGGATCCGCAGCTGCGTGGGCGGATCGCCCATGTTGTGCACCTGGTCGAGGTCGATCACGTCGCGCCGCATCCGCTCGAAGGAGCGCTCGATCTGCGCCCGCACCGCTTCCGGCTCGGCGGCCCCCCCGCCCCGGCTCGCCACATTCACCTTGGTGGCCCAGAAGATCTTGTCGCCGAAGCCGTCTTCTGCGGCCCACTCGCCCGCGTACGACTCCGAGCCGCCGCCGCCGTAGCCGGCCGCGCTGTCGAAGAGGCGTCCCACCCCCTCGGCGTCCCGCGCCAGCTCGTGCATCACGGCGCGGTGCTCGGCGAGCTCCTCGGGGGTGGAGCGGTTCGAGATCCAGCGTCCCCCGAGCCCGATCACGGGGAGCGGGTCCCCGCTGGAGGGGATCGGGCGGGTCAGGACCGGGCCGTCCTGGAGGGCGGAGAGGAGGCGGGGGTCGAGGCTGAGCGCCGCAGCGGCCGAGGCGCTGAGTCGGAGCCATTCGCGTCGCGTGATCATCGTTCGCCGG